>DAOUZN010000057.1 GCA_030665585.1 Deltaproteobacteria bacterium
TACATAGGTGTGGCCAGGGCCTCCCCTTTCACATAGCCACAGCACCGTGGCGGGAAACAGCTAACTGGAAAAACCTCGTTATTATACCCCAGGAGGCCCTGGCCCAAAATTTTGCGTGTCCTCTTTACCCCTTACACCGAATAGCCCTTATATGCGAGAGCACATCTACCCGTGGTCATGGATCTTCAAACCGCTTTTGAGGCCTTTTCCTGGGAGCTTCTTGAGAAAAAGCTATGCTTGAGCCCATTAAGATTGATCCAAAAACATTTCTTCGCCAGCACTGCACACTCCCATCCTTGCCAGAGGTGGTAAACGAACTGCAGCGTGTGATCCACAGCGGCAATGTGGACACGGAGAAGGTGGCCGAGCTGATCAACAGTGATCCGGCGATCCTCGCCCAAGCGCTCAAAATCGTTAATTCTGCTTATTACGGACTCCCCAGAGACATAGGAGACGTGCGATTCGCCATTGCCTTTTTGGGGCTCAATGAGATTTACCGTATGGTTCTTTCCCTGTCCGTGATCAATACCCTGGCAATTAATCGCAAGGATGATCTGGTCGACTTCTGGTTTCACTCTTTCTATGCGGCTCTGTGTACCAAGTATATAGCCAATAAATACGAGCCCCACCTGTCCGTTGAGGAGTTGTGGTCCGCAGCCATCCTCCATGACATTGGCAAGCTGGTTTACCTAAAATTCTTCCCCGAGCATTACAAAGCACTCAAAGATTTCTCCAAGGAACAGGGCTGCCTGTTTAGTGAAGCAGAAAGCCATTTTTCACTTCCCTCAAGCGCCTTTTTGGGCACCCTCTTGTGTGACCACTGGAGGCTCCCGGAGAACGTCAGAAATGCGTGTGAGTTTCATTCCTTAAAAGATCTGCCCGCAGTCAAAGAAAACAGCCCGTCAGCGGATTTTCGGCGTATGATTTGCCTCGGCAATCTGCTCGCCATCGTCTCAGCAGACGAATTAAATAGTGCCAAGAGACAAGGGCTGTCTACCGAAGTGCAAACCACGCTGAATCTCACAGAGGCAGGGTTTTTGACCATGATGGGAGACGTTTACGAGTTAAGGATAGAGGTCGAAAGATTCATGGACCAGTTCCATTAACTGCCCATCCACGAAACATGATCCAATCAATCCGCACAGGCGACAGTTTCCAATTCAGAAATGAGCATTTTGCGCTCTGAGCAAGGCCGCACAAGGGTTTACGCCGAGGCGTACTTTTCGTACGTCGCAGGCGAAAACCCGCGGAGAACACCGCTCAGAGGGAAAAAGGCCATTTATGGATGGAAACTAACTAGAATAGCATGACCTCCACCGGGGCGCCCTTGTCCAACCCCTCCGAGTCCCTATCGATCCTGATCAGTCCGTCGGCTTTGACCATGGTATGGATCAGTCCTGATTTTCCCAAAATAGGCTCAGCATAGAGGCGTTCCCCCTGGCGCACAAGTTTTACGCGAACGTGATCATCTCTTCCCTGAACCGAGGCCAGATTACGGCTGAGCACGGCGGGGACCTGCCGGCTCTTGCCTAGCTCGGATTCCGAAAGTCCACTGATCCTCTCAAGGGCTGGACGGACCAATACATGGAAAACGACCATGGCGGATGTTATCTGCCCGGGAAGCCCCCAGACAGGCTTTTCCCCGCTTCGCGCCAAGATGGTGGGTTTCCCGGGGCTGATTGAAACGCCATGAACCAAGATCTCTGCATCAGGGAGTCCTTGAAGAACCTCCAAGGTAAAATCCCGTGAGCCCACCGAGCTGCCGCCCGAGATCAATACCATGTCAGCCTGGGCCAGGGCCTGCCGGCAGAGGCGATCCAATTCATCGAAGTCATCCTTGCCAATCCCAAGGTACAGAGGAATCCCCCCTGAAAGCGAGATCAGACCTGCGAGGCTGTGGGCATTGACATCCCGTAGCTGGGAAAGATCCGGGGTTTGGTCAACAGGCACAATTTCATCACCAGAAGAGATGATGGCCAAAACGGGTTGCTTGTAAACGGGCACATGAGCCTGGCCAAGGGCGGCCAAGACACCCATTTCCTGGGGTCGTATGCGGCTGCCCATCACGAGGATCTTTTCTCCCTTTCGAATGTCTTCGCCCACCTCCATGACATGCTGCAAGGGGGCAGCGCTTTTGAAGACTTCAACGGTATGGGCATCAAGGGCCTGGGTATGTTCCACCATCACGACGCTGTCCGCCCCATCAGGCACCATGCCCCCGGTGGCGATGCGCACCGCTTCCCCGGCCTTGACAGACACCGTGGGGACCTCGCCCATCTCAACAGACCCCACGACAGCAAAAAGGGCCGGCATGCTCTCTGATGTCCCGAATGTCGATCGTGCCTGAACGGCATAGCCATCCATGGTGGCACGATTAAACTCCGGAAGATCGATTGAGGAGAATACGTCTTGAGCCAGAATCCGGCCCACAGACCGATCTAAGGCCAGGACCTCCTCACCAACGCAAGGCAAGGTGCGAATCAACTCCAATACGGCCTTAAGGGTGGTCACTCTAAAAAAATCCTTTTCGGTCATAGGCCTGCTATCCTGCCACCACTGTTGTAAACAATGATTCGTCCTTGCTCCACCTGCCCTATGAGCGTCATATTGGTCTTTCGGGCCAGATCAATGGAAAAACGCGTCGCAGCCGCACCCGATGAAAGGATAGGCACCCCCAGTCGTATCGCCTTCAGGAGGATCTCTGAGGCAATACGGCCCGTGGTCACGATGAGCTTGTCCCTGGTGGAAATATTGTCCAAGAAGCATTGACCGCCAATCATGTCGATCGCATTGTGTCTGCCGATATCTTCACGAAAGATCAGGATCTTTTCTGGTGTGGCAAGGCAAGCATTGTGGCACCCCCTGGTGGCCTGGTACAGGGTGGAACGTTCATGGAGTTGGGCCGTGAGTTCGAGGATCTGCTGTGGTGACACGGTGAGCCTAGCTGACACATGCGTGCTGGCGATGGTTTCTGCATTCCGCTCAAAATCTGTCCCCTTCCCGCATCCAGAGGTGATAGATCGCGTAAGGGGTCTGAGCTTGAAGGGATCATGAGAGGTTTCAACGTGCATCTTAAGCCCGTCGAGCGTCTCGTCAAGGTGAGTATGTTTGAGTTGCTTTAGGTCTGTAATGAACCCGTCAGATTTTAGGAATCCCACGGCCAAGTATTTGGGATGTTTTCCCATACAGAGCAACGTGACGATCTCTTGGCCATTGAGATAAATCGTCAAAGGCACCTCCTGGATAGCCGTGACCCGGGCATCTTGAAAGCGGCCTTTCTTGAATTCAGCCACATCGTAAGTTAAGGCCTCCTTGATCATCATTTCCTCTCAAAGGTACCGCTTTTCCCTCCTGATTTTTTTAGCAGATACACATCAGAGATGGTCATGGCGCGGTCGTACGACTTGCACATGTCGTAAATTGTTAAGGCAGCCACGGACACGGCCGTCAGGGCTTCCATCTCTACCCCGGTCTGGCCGATCACTCGGACGGCCGCTTCTATCCGCATACTGTGGGTTTCAGGCTGTGGGAAAAAATCCACCTGTGCGTGGGTAATCGGAAGGGGATGACACATGGGAATGAGTTCCGCCGTCCTCTTTGCAGCCATAACACCTGCAATGCGGGCGGTCTCCAGGACATTGCCCTTCTTCACCTTTTGGTTCCTGATCAGATCGAAGGTCTGAGGCTCCATGGTAATCACCCCTTGAGCGACCGCTTCCCGAGCAGTGGCAGGCTTTCCAGACACATCCACCATGCGCACCCTCCCCTTTTCATCAAGATGGCTGAATGTGGGCATTGGCTTCCCTTCCTTATATGAAGTGCTCTGTCTTTCGGGTAACCCGCTTTTTTACAGCATTCAACGTATCCCCCAGTACGGGGATCACATGATCCCGCACATCACCCGCCACGACGATGAACATGACCTCATCACCCACTTTAAGCGATCCTTCCTGTATCTCGACCAATATCTCCACAATGCCAGGCCTCTTTCTCTGTTCAGAAACAATGGCCGCCAGTGCATCACGGTCCACTGTGAGGTCCAAACCGGAAACGGGGCGCCCATCCCGGGAGGTTCCTCGCACCACGCCCACATGACACAGGATCATGCCGACCCTGGGAAAGTCCGGATGGGCCTTTACGCTGTCAATCAAGGCAGTAAGATTCATCGTGTTTTCCTCCTTGTATGAGGTATGCCTCCAAGAAGTCGAATATAGGCGTGTACTCAAAAAGTCAATCCAAAACCCCTACGACCACTCCATCATTAAGCCTTATATGACATATTTCTTCTTGACAATAAAGGGAAATGTTTATATAATTGATTTTTTAGGGAATTTTCATGCTTTTTAAGGTCAAGGGCCTTTTTGGGCCACGAACTGGTTGGTGCGCAGCAGACAGTCCCTGTGGATGGGGCAGCTTCCCACCGGAAACGAGTTGCCGGGCCACCGCGATGTTGAAGGAGAAAAGCTGAGGATGGGTTGCCACAAGATCGTATCGCGCCAAGAAGCCCTTGAGCTCATCTTAGGCAGCACGCATCCCCTGGAAACGATCAAGCTTCCCCTGGAGAAAACCCTGGATCACATCGCTGGTGAGGATATTTGTGCCTCTGGAGATATCCCCCGCTTTGATCGCGCCGCCATGGACGGCTACGCCGTCTCCAGCAAAGACACGGCCGGTGCAACAAAGGAACACCCTGTTCGGCTGAAGGTCGTGGGCGACATCCATCCAAGCACGGCAGACTTAGCCCCCATAGAAACAGGGCAGGCTGCGCGCATCCTCACCGGGGGGGCGATCCCTCCGCGGGCAGATGCGGTCGTGAAAGAAGAAGACGCACGATATAGCGCCGGAACGATCGAGGTTCAGGCAGTCGTCCCACCCTCCCAGCATGTCTGGAAAAAGGGAAAAGACGTAAGAAAGGGCGGGCTCATCGTTCAGCGGGGGGAGGCTGTCTCGCCTGCGGTGCTCGGCATCCTGGCCGCTTTGCAAATGAGAAAAGTTCCTGTCACAAGAAGACCTGAGGTATGCATCCTGGCTATTGGAAACGAACTCATTGAGCTTCATGATAGGCCCACGGGCCACAAGATCGTGGCCAGTAATATGCACATGTTGTCGGCCATGATCAAGCAACACGGCGGCAGGGTCAGGGCTGCCAAGATTTCCAAGAATGACAAAGACACCGTCAGGCAAGATATTGAGGAAGGCCTCCAATGCGATCTTGTCATCACCACTGGCGGCTCGTCCAATGCGCATTCTGACCTCACCCGCCCTTTGATGGAGGAGATTGGGATTGACTTGCGGTTTGCCGCCGTGTCCATGCTGCCCGGCAAAGGGACCTCTTTTGGCCTTCATGACGGGAAGCCTGTTTTTGGCTTACCCGGCACACCCAGCGCGGTCTCTGTGGCTTTTTACAGCCTGGTTCTTCCGGCCCTCTTACGACTCATGGGCTGTAAGGTGGACGGGATATCCCCCATCAAAGCGATTTTGGAACAAGGGATAAAGAAAAGGCCCGGCATAGAACATTTGGTGCAAGGCTTGGTCAGGGAAAAAGACGCCTCATACCACGTTCTCCCTTTGGTGGGACCAGACGTTGAGGTTTTCTCCGCTATGCGCAGGGCTAATGGCTTGATTATCGTCGATCCAGATAAGAGCCGCTTGAGTGAGGGCGAGACAGTTCTTGTCCAACCCCTTAATCCCTTTGAAGCCTCCTTGTTAGAAAGGCCGCTGCCGGAGAAGCAGGTGATCCAGGAACAGGAGGCCGCCATGGCTCCCATTGTTTCCATTGTGGGCAAGTCAGATGCTGGAAAAACCACACTGTTGGAAAGGCTCGTGTCTGAATTGATTGCGACGGGCCACCGCGTTGGAACGATCAAGCACGATGTCCATGGCTTTGATATAGACCATGAAGGCAAAGACAGCTGGCGTCACAAACACGCGGGAGCCCGCACCGTGGCCATTTCATCGCCTAAGAAGGTCGCGGTGATCAGGGATGTGGAAACCGAGGAGACCATAGACGGTCTGGCAGCAAAATACTTCCAGGACGTGGATATCATCTTAACCGAAGGGTACAAAAAAGAATCCAAACCCAAGATAGAAGTCTTCCGGAGCCAAGTCCATGACAAACCCCTTTGCCAGAACGATAACCATCTGGTAGCCCTTGTATCAGACATCCCCCTTGACCTAGGGGTTCCTCGCTTCGAGTTGAACGACATCAAGGGCCTGGAGCAGTTCTTAGAACAAAGATTCCTGACAAAATCATCCCACCTCAAAACTTAACACATTCCGGTTCCAATTCCTGTTCCTGCCTTATCTTCTGAAGAATTTTTGATTTGTCAGACAGGCTCATGACATTTTGTCCCCTCCGCGCTACTGCCCTCGATCCATTTTATGGCCAGTTCCGTGGCAAATGCTTTGTGAGAACATGAGAAACCTTCTCTCTCGCCAAACACTTGTGGGCCTTCTCGTCAAACGTAAGCCATGTTCCCTTGATCTCGCGCGCAAGAGCTGCATAGCAGGCATCGTATCCGGTCAGCCCCTTTTTAACAAAACGCGTAGCCTGTTTGGCCAACTTCTCGGACATAGGCTGTCGAAAAATCCCGCAATTCAAGACAGGGATTACACCATTGACAAAAACGTGGTGTCCAGAGGGATGCATGCGACACAATACTGCATACACCTCAAAACAAAACAGTTCGGGAACAGCAAACGATTCTGGATGGTCAATTAATCTGCGAAGAACACTATCCGCATTGGGATGTGTTTCATCCTTCAAGAACCAGCGAACAGCAACGGAAGCATCGACAACCCATATCATGTGCCATAACCCCGCAATTCCCGAAGCACTTCAACGCTGCTTTTTGTTTCAAGGCTGTCGACCCTCAGGTTCTTAATAGTCTCAAGGAGCTGCTTTTTTTTCTCTTCGGCCTGATAGTCCAAGAACCTTTTTTGAAATTGTTCCGGTGTAATGAGCACCGCCCTGACTTCTCTTCCTTTGCTTACCAGAATAGGTTCGCCGGTCTTGGTCAGCAGCTCCAAAACTTCTCCTAAATTGTTTCTAATCTTAAGTGCATTGACTGTTTTCATGGAAGAAACTCCTTTTCACATTCGTTTTCATTCATCAAAGTTACTATATCCCAGCTGGCTATCTATGTCAAGTGTAGATGTGTATATGCACATATTGACACTTCCCCTAAAGATCCCCGGACTTCTCGAAGGGAGGCGTCTTTGGGGCCCTCACTTTAGCTACGTAAAATTCAGAATCTGACCACGTTCGTTACATCCCCAAACTCAAACTCCATTTCCGTAGTCCTTGGACACGGTCACTCCAGCGCTTCCCACTTGTCTAATACTTGACCGACTGCCCCCTCAACTTGTGCGCGGGCGTCCCATCGTTCATAGCCTCTCATCAGAAGCTCGTCGTACTCTGTTTCCGCGTGTCGGATATGTGCAATAACGGCTATTCTGACTGCGTTTTCATCGAGGCTTTTTGCCGCCGCCGAGCGACCGATCCGACCGCTGTACTTAAGGCAAGCGTGCTCGGCTATGGCAACCTCTCTTCCGGAAGGGCATCGAGGGAAGACTTCACGCACACGTGTCGCAAAACGCTGCATATATTGTTGATCCAGTTCCGCCCGTCGCACTTCTTCACGCTCTCTTCGTCGAGCTCTGGATTCGCTGTCGGCCAAACACTCTTTTTCAGCTTGCTCCAATGCCTCAGATTCGACCAAAAGTCCTTGTCGCTCGTAGCGTTTACGGGCACGAGCCCATTTCAATACCACTGCAGCCAAGGTCGAGTGTTTACGTGCGCGCCTGGTAAGCGCTGCATCGCCGGACGGAAGAAAGACAAGATGATCCAAGTCGGCACACGAAAGGCACAGTGCTCCTTTGTCTTTGACCAGCGTAATCCATGCTCTGCGGCCAAGATTTTCGCCACATTCGTCGCACGTCGAATCCCGAGTGGAGATGAACACCTTTAGGTCAGCGGTTTGTTTCATACGCTTCATTCACTCATCACGGACGGATATTATAGAGTGCCCAACGATAAAAATGGTATATTGAGTTGAGCGTAGCGACAACAACGTCCCCCTCCTCCTATTTCTGCCGCAAACTGCGGCAGATTTCCTGACGATTATGCTGGAGGTGGGAAGCATCGCACGTTTTCCTGCCGTGGGAGACTATTCGTCCTATTGTCGTTGTGTGAAAAGTGAGAGGCTTCTGGAAGGATAAAGGGGTCACCCATTAAAGGGCGTCCCCAAACTCAACACAAGATTCCCGTCTCCTCCTAAATCGTGACGATTTTTCCTGGCACGCAGAAGTCCTTGCCTCCCAGGTGATGCAGCGTTTGAGCCTCCTCTTTTTCAACTCTGAGCCGTTCCTCAAAAACCCCCGGCTTAGCCCATACCGCCAGCACCTCCCCCACCATGATGCTGTGGTCTCCGGCAAGCGGATTAGACTCCAACCTGCACTCAATAGCACCGAGACATTCGCCGATCAGTGGTGCCTCAATGTGCTTGCCGACAACAGGGGTAAGGCCGCACAGGGCGAATTTGTCCTTCGTTCTTCCGGACTTTGTCCCACAACACCACATCTCTTTGAGTAGTTTACTATTGGGGACATTTATCGCAAATTCCTTGCCTTGGAGAATCAACTCATGGGAGAATCGCTTCAGCCCAATGGACACGGCGACCATAGGAGGCTTGTGACTTGCCGGCATGCACCAGGCAGCGGTCATAATGTTCGCCTTTTCCTGATATTTTGAGGTTACAAGGACGGTTGGGCCATGGTTAATAAGTCGATTAGCCCTTTCAACTGGAAGTTCCGTAAATGTCATAAGAAAATCTCCTCCCAAAAGGATGGACTTTAGTCATTCTTCAAACTTGTTCGACATACTTACACGTGCCGAATGTGAAGCCTCCCCGTGCTTCCGCACTGGGCTTCCCCCACCTTCTTTAACAGTTGTTTTTTTGTCAAGAGTGTAGACGCGACCCCCTTGTTTTTCCTGCCGCAAGCTGCGGCAGATTTCCTGACGATTATACTGGCGGTGGGAAGCATCGCACGTTTTCCTGCCGTGGGAGACTATTCGTCCTATTGTCGTTGTGTGAAAAGTGAGAGGCTTCTGGAAGGATAAAGGGGATCTCAACGTAGCTTTTTTCGTGGGGAAAAGATGACATGAAGACAGTCTTTCGGCGGACAGCTTACCATTCCTTTGCGCCAAAGGTGCAATTTACTTGATTGCCATACGCAATAAACCTCTTTTATTACACATGGTTATCCCAAAGCAGTTTGCGTTTCAATTGCACCCTATTGCACCGTATTTTCATCATTCGGTGCAATAGGGTCATTCGGGAGATGGGTACCACCGGGCGCTGCGGGTCTGTCCCCTCACACGTATATACCCCTCTGCCGCAAATCACCCAAGAATGATCTTTCCTCCGCCTTCATTGGCGATGGCGACACAGTATCGAACCAGCTTTTCAAAGTCGAAATACCTTTTTGCTTCTTTGAATTCGAGGTGCTCGTCTTCTTCGATTCCTCTCAACAAGGCATTCAACTCTTTTGGAGTCATTGGTTCCTCTTCAGCCCCTCACCCGCAGCTTGCCGGTCAGCAGGTCGTGCATGAGGCCCTTCTTCTGGAGTTTGAGTTTGTAGGGGTGTTCTTCTTCATTTCTCATGCGTGAAACGTGGGCTTCAATTACTTGGATAATTCCTTCCGCAATCCTTCTTCTGTCGGCAGATAAAGTTGATATTTTGAGGCAAACAGCTGTTTGCTGTCCCCCAGTAATGTGTACTTCCCTAATTCTCTCCGTGGCGCAGAGATGTTTGAAATGGACTACAGTTCTCCACGAAATGCCTGTATCAATTTCCACGGACAAAAACTCCGAACAAAAAGCTCCAGAACCTTCACTTCGTCTCAACAGGAAAAAGCCGATATCTCACGGGCATCCCCTATTTTCCTCTTTTAAGAAAGACCGAAATTCCCAATTCTCCTTTTTCTTTCTCTTTGACAACGTCCTTATTTGCTTCAGATCGCTTTCCATAACTCATCCAAAGGGTATTAAAACATCAGGGCATTTTTACCGAAAACAGCCTTGAGCCCAAATGGGTACAAGTATAGCAGGTAAATCTCTTGTCCAAGGAGACGCCCTTCGATTTTGTAGGTTTTAGTTCGAGGTTCAATGGGTCGGCTACAACGCTCAATTGCTCTATCCTCTACTTTCTTGCCATCATGAACCGGCTCTAAAAGGATCACTTAGAAACTGGAAAACTAAAGGGCGTCCCCAAACTCTCCAAACTCCCCCCGAATGTGAAGCCTCCCCGTGCTTCCGCACGGGGCTTCCCCCACCTTCTTTAACAGTTGTTTTTTTGTCAAGAGTGTAGACGCGACCCCCTTGTTTTTCTTAACGGTATTACCCTTTTTTAAAATACCAGCTCTGGATGATTCATGTTTAACCAGTCTAAAACGTCTGCTTTTAATTCTTTCACAAACTCAATGAGTTCATCGGCATCATGCCCTGTGACACCTCCCACATAGTCATATTCCACGATATTTCTTTTTGACCGGCATGAATCCAGATATTCCGCATCACCCTTTCTCTCTTTACCAAGTATTAAAGGCAATGCCTGAATGGTCCGGTAATGTTGCAATGTTTTCTCTGCCTTGAACCCTTCACTATAGAGGAGGACCGTACATAACTTGAGTGCCGCATTGTATGCAATCCCGAACCGCCAGTCATCGGAAATGCTTCCGTCCGCATCTTTCAAGTCACGATCAATGATCATGAATAAATTCTTGATCTCTTCTAAACTGGTTTTATGGTGGCGCAACCAGCCATTATCCATCCATTGCTTCAAGGTCATTTGCGTTCCCTATTATAAAAATTTTAGGTGCCTCAAGTACTTGGGTGATGAAGTGTTCCCTGTTTGTTTTTCGTTTGATAAATTCATGTACACTTAGAACGTGCGGGTTGATTTCTCTGCCAATTTGTTCGGGAATCCCTGATAACATTCCGGTAAGTTTCCTTAGACCCAGTTTGCCGATAACCATTAGATCCACATCACTTCCAGCCGTTTCTTCATGCCGGGCAATGGACCCAAATACAAACGCTATGTTAATGTTCGAATCCTCTCTTAATGCGTTTTTAAGAATATCCACCAACCCGATTGTCTTCAGGACAAGACTACGAATAACCGGGTAAAGGGGATTCTCCCTGTTGGCTTGATAGTATAGACGGTTCCCATCTTTTCGCTTCTTTACCAGGTTCAGGCGCAGCGATTTTTTTAATTCTGTCTGTATCGTCCCTATGGCGTATCCCGAACGCCTCTCAATTTCACGCATGTGCAACTCTTCGGTACTTGTTCCGAAGAGCAGACGAAATATCTCAGCCCGGATTCTAGATGATAATATTTCTGCTAAAACATTCATGATGTATGACTATACCATACATTTGTATTGTTGTACCATACAATAAATAAAAAATACCGCACATAATGTTCACGGTCTTCGCCCCATCTTACTACAAAATGTCAATATTTGACGGACGTTATATTTTGGAGGCGAGTGGTATATGGTTTTCGACTCAATTAGTTACCTCTTTTGTTTAAATGTATTATGGCTACAAGATGCAAGGCCGTTAACCACATCGTTCCTGTATTGCTCGACCCTGGAAAGTGCAACAATCAAGGCCCAATCTTTTATAAGAGCATGGGGGAAGCCATATCCCTCTTTCAAGAGGATTTCTTTTAATACATCCATTTTATTCTGTAAGTATGTAGAG
>DAOUZN010000097.1 GCA_030665585.1 Deltaproteobacteria bacterium
CTGCTGTCCCCAAAGGGGATAACCGGCGGGATGGTTCATATTGCCATGCACGCCTTTGGCAAGATCACCCTCTTTTTCTGTGCAGGCGCCATCTTTGTAGCCACAGGTAAGAAGCACATCAGCCAAATGGTCGGCATTGGCAGGAGGATGCCGGTGACCATGGCGGCCTTTTTTATCGCCTCGTTGAGTATTATCGGGATGCCCCCTTGCGGCGGCTTCGTGAGCAAGTGGTATCTTGTCCTGGGATCGCTCGAGGCACACCAGATGCCTATTCTATTTGTCTTGCTCTTCAGTTCCCTGCTGAATGCGGCTTACTTTATGCCTATTGTTTACAGGGCATTCTTCTGTAGGCCGGAAGAGGCCATGTTTGAAAATACCGTGCAAGAGGCCCCGCCATTCTGCGTAGTGCCCTTGGTGATCACCGCCGTGATCTCCGTGATACTGCTTTTTTATCCCCAACCTTTTTTCAGGTTGGCCAGTATGATGGTACGGAGCATAACAGGGACATAAGTCATGATTGACGAAAGAAGCGACGAAATAGAAGGCAAGATGGAACTTGGTCACGAGCCCATTCCCCCTTACAAGAGGGTTTTCTTTATAGCGATTACCGTAGGCGTCCTGTATCTCGGCCTTATTCTCCTTAAGACCCTTTGAACCAGTGAGGCTGTGCTTGAAACTAATCACTGTGAACGGTTTTTCATCTTTTAAAGGAGATTGATATGGAGGAAAAAGAACAGAACAAAAAGAAATATCTTTTCGATAATCCCAGAAACGTAAACCGGCTCCTTCGGTGTTTTTTTGCATCACTGGTTGTTTTGCTTATCATCGAGTTCTTTGTCCATAAACATCCCCATTTTCCTTGGGAAGGGTGGCTGGAATTCTATGCTGTATATGGTTTTGTAGCCTGTGTGGCCCTTGTTCTTGCAGCAAAATACATCCTGCGGCCCATCATGAAGAGACGAGAGGATTACTATGATTAGCACCGTTCCTCCAGCATTCATATTTATCGTTGGAGGATTGTTGGTTCCCTTTATCAAGGGGAAATGGAAAAGTGCCTATTTGTTGCTCATACCTGTCATCGGATTTGTGAACTTGATCAGCATCCCTGAAGGGACCCACTGGGTCGTGAGGTTCCTTGATTGGGAGCTCGTCTTCGGCAGAATAGATAGGCTGAGCCTGCTTTTTGGTTACATTTTCCATCTCATATCCTTTATAGCCCTTCTTTATGCCCTGCACGTAAAAGATGACCTGCAGCATGTAGCAGGGCTTGTGTACGCCGGCAGCGCCCTGGGGGTTGTCTTTGCAGGAGATATTTTTTCTTTCTTTGTCTTCTGGGAGATGCTCACCGTTAGCTCTATATTCTTGATCTGGTCCCGCAGGACAAGGGCAGCGCTTGGCGCAGGGTATAGGTATCTTCTGGTTCATGCTGCCGGAGGCCTTTGCCTTCTGGCAGGCATCGTCCTGCACGTGAATCAAACAGGCTCTATTGAGTTCGGGTATATTGGACTGAATGGATTAGCCACTTACTTCATATTTATTGGTTTTGGCATAAATTGCGCTTGGCCCGTCCTTCATACGTGGCTGACGGATGCCTATCCTGAAGCAACGATCACGGGGACCATATTCATGAGCGCCTTTACCACAAAATGTGCGGTCTATGCCCTGGCCAGGGCCTTCCCGGGCACAGAGGCCTTGATATGGATCGGGGCGATCATGACTGGATTCCCTATATTCTATGCGGTCATTGAGAATGACCTCAGGAGAGTGCTTGCCTACAGCTTGATCAACCAAGTCGGTTTCATGGTGTGCGGCATCGGCATCGGCACGGCCCTGGCCATTAATGGGGCCGTGGCCCATGTCTTTAATGATGTTCTCTTCAAGGCCCTCCTTTTCATGTCCATGGGCGCGATCATGTATCGCACAGGAAAAATCAACGGCACGGCCCTGGGCGGATTGTACAGGACCATGCCGTTTACCTGTATATGCTGCATGGTGGGGGCAGCGTCTATCTCCGCCTTCCCGCTTTTTAGCGGTTTTGTCAGCAAGTCGATGGTCATGGATGCGGCCGCCAAAGGTCACATGACAGGCATATGGTTCCTTCTGCTGTTTGCCTCAGCCGGTGTGTTCCACCACGCAGGTATCAAGATTCCTTTTTTTGCATTTTTCGGCCACGACTCCGGGATGAGACCCAAGGAGGCCCCCGTGAACATGCTCCTTGCCATGGGCATCGCGGCCTTCCTATGTATCTTCATAGGCTCATTCCCAGGCCCCCTTTATAGCTTGCTCCCATATCCTGTTGATTACGTGCCGTACACAGCGCCCCACGTGCTGGGTCAAACCCAGCTCCTCTTCTTTTCTGCTTTGGCCTTCTCGCTTCTGTTACTCTCCGGCATCTATCCGGGTGAGCAGAGGTGTGTCAACCTTGACTCTGATTGGTTCTACCGCAAAGGAAGCCGGCTCTTCTACTATATTATGGACAGGAGTTTTAACGGCTTGTGCCGGGTCTCAGAAAGGGTTTTTGTGGGTGGTTTGGCTGGTTCTCTTGGCCGGGTCTCCAGAGACGGTGCCACGAGAGCTGCACTTTTGGCCATGGTGCCTTCCTGGGTGATAACTGGTGCATCAGGAGAGAAACTCGCCCATAAGAAGGCCAGCCTTCGTGCAGCGCTAGATACAGGTAGCTCCCCTATTGGAATAAGCGCTGCCATCGCCACGATTTTTCTTATAGTCGTATTTCTCTTAATGTGATATGAGTTGAAAAAATATACATTCGCCACGGAGGGGAGACGTCAATGGTTTCCATAGAAGACCTGAGAAGGGTCGCACTGTTTGGAGGTTTGACGGACCAGGTGCTTGAACAGCTGGCCCCAATGGTTCAAACGGAGTCGCTCGAGGAACGACAAGTCATTTATGAACCAGGCAGTGCAGCGGACCGTTTTTACTCGCTGAAAAGAGGCAAGGTGTTGCTTGAGGCAGAGCTGGCCCCCACCCTGATTATTTCTCTCAGTGCCATAAAGCCAGGGTATTCTTTTGGCTGGTCTGCCCTCCTTCCATCGGCAACCCACACGTCTTATGCAGCGTCTGCAGAGTCCTCCGAAATATTAGTCATCTCTGGAGCTAAATTCTTGGACATTCTGAATCAGGATCACGCATTGGGATATGCGGTTATGCAGAAAATTGCACAAATCCTGGAAAACCGCTTGGAACATCGGACTGCTCAGTTCCTCAGGGTGATCACCAAGCATCCCGAGATCGGGACACTGTTGGGTATGTGAGATACCCCATGTGACAGCATCCGCTCGCTAACCCCGCCAACAAACGAGAAACGCCCCTCAGGCCCCAGTATCTTTTTGCGGCTTGTCAAGAGCATCTTAGGCGATCTCGGGTATCGCCAGTTTGAGTCGAACTGAAACCGTCGTCCCCTGTCCCGCACTGGATTCCACTGAGATCTCTCCGCCATGTTCGTGAACGATCTTTTGAGTCCCCAAGAGACCTAGACCCGTACCCCGACCCGCTTTGGTACTGAAGAACTTGGTGAAGAGTTTTTCCTTCACCTCATCCGTCATACCACAGCCGTTGTCACGGACTTCAAGAAGGATCTCATGGCCTGACTTGGCACCCGTGTCTAGCTGCGTCTTCACCGTGACCTCCCAGGCCTTGGAGGTGTCTGTATCATCGATGCACGCGTCAATGGCGTTTGAGATGAGATTCAACACCACGTTGTGGACACCCTCCCGGTCCAGGTGGGCTTCTGTCAGATTCGGATCTAGAATCTCTTTTAGGTTGATACGGTATTCCTTGGCCCTTTCCCTGAAGAGTTCCATGGCCTCTGTGACAATCTCGTTGGGGCTGCACAGACTCCTTTCCGCCACCCTTTCCTTGGAATATCTCAAAAGGTCCAGGGCAAGGTCCGAGACCTTCTGGACATTGCGCTGGACCATCTCCCAGCCTTCTTTCAACCTCTCCGGTTTATCCTTGGTCAAGCCTGTGTTAACCAGGTACATGCCCCCCCGCAGTCCGGTCAGGATATTCTTGATATAATGGGCCAATCCTGCCACGGTCTCCCCGATGGTGGCAAGCCGCTCCGTCCTCATCAATTCTTCCTGTGCCTGCCTCAACTCCAGGGTACATTCTTCGACTTTTTGCTCCAGGTTGTCCGTATAGTCCTTTAATTGTCGGCTTATGGCGACCTTTTTTTTCGCTCTTTCGAGCGAAAGCATCATCACTTCATCCCGTACCGGCTTGGTAATGAAATCCGAGGCTCCATGCTGGAGTGCAGCAATGGCGGAGTCCATGTCACCATGGCCGGTGACAACGATGACTTCTGTCTCGCTATCTATGGCT
Source organism: Deltaproteobacteria bacterium (assembly GCA_030665585.1). Taxonomy (GTDB): domain Bacteria; phylum Desulfobacterota; class Desulfobacteria; order Desulfobacterales. Next base: position 4,342 of record DAOUZN010000097.1, read on the forward strand.
TTGATCCTTTTGAGAACCTCTACACCATCTATCCCGGGCATCTTGATGTCGGTTAGGACGAGCTTGGGCCTTTGTTGCGCAAAAATCTTCAGACCTTCGCGGCCACTTTCGGCAGTCATTACCTCATATCCTTCGCTGGCCAAGGACATCTCCAACATTTCCAGGATAGGCCGTTCGTCATCAATGACCAGCAACTTCGTCATGGGGATCTCCTTCTTCTTGACAGACAGGAAAAGTGAGCTTGAACCTCGTCCCCACATTTAAGGCTGATTCCACCTGGATATCTCCTTTGAAATTTTTCACCAGGTTGTAAGTGATGGACAACCCCAGGCCGGTCCCCTTTCCCGCCTCTTTTGTGGTAAAAAAGGGTTCAAAGATCTTCTGCCGCATTCCCTCTGACATGCCCGTGCCCGTGTCAGAGACCACGGCAACGACCCTGCCTCCTTCCTGGTAGGTGGTCATGGTGAGCTCCTTCGTCACTTCTGGCCCCTTCGCCTCCATAGCATCCCTGGCATTGGTGACAAGGTTCAGAAAGATTTGCTCCAGGCGATTCTTCCCAGCAACAATCATGGGCAGGCTTTCGTCCAGCTTGAGATTGATATTGATGTTCCGCAGTCTGAGCTGCTCGCCCAGGAGGGTAAAGACTTCTCGAATAGGTTCATTCAAGTCCAGAGGGTAAGCATTGAAGTTGCTCTTGCGGCCAAAGTCCCGCATGTGGTTGATGATGTTGGTGGCTCGGTCCACCTGCTCGCTTATGTTACGGCTCACCTTCAACAGTTCGTCGTCTGAGATCTGCTGCCCCCGTTTTATGGTCTTGGAAAAGAAATCAGCAGCCATGAGCAGCACATTCAAGGGCTGGTTGAGCTCGTGGGCAATGCCCGTGGCCATCTCACCCAGGGTAGCCATTTTGCTAGCCTGTGTGAGCTGGGCCTCTCGTTCAAGACGTCGGGTAATATCAACGGTCCTCACAATCAGGGAAGGAGCAACGCCTCCGTCTCGTATTGCTCGAAATTTCCCAGCCCTGGCATGAAGATCGACAAAGAAGTGACGGCCATCCTTCCTCCTGGCCCACTGCTTGGACAAGACATGTTCTCCCCACAACACTTGCTGCACCTCCTTCCAAAGCCGATCTGCCTCTTCTGGATCAAAGAGCTGCACAAGGGACATCTCAAGCATCTCTTTGCGCTGATATTGGTATGTCACAACAGCTAGGCTGTTCACATCCAGGATTCTCCCAGAATCCATGTCAACCACAAAAAGCGGGTTGGGGTCGTTATTGAACAAGAGGCGGTATTTTTCTTCACTTGCCCCTAATTCTTGCTCTGCCCGTTTCCGCTCTTCTATTTCGCTCCTAAGTTGTTCGTTTGCTATGCTCAATTCGGCAGTGCGCTCTTTGACCCGGTCTTCCAGCTCGTCGCGGGCTTTTTTCAGCTCCTTTTCCGCCCGCTTTCGCTCGGCAATTTCTGTGGACACACTCTCGATCATTTGATTTGTTACTTTTTTCAGGGATTCCAATAGCTCTACTTGCGAACCCCCCGATACCCGGGGCGTCAGTTCGCCTTTGGAGACCCTGTGCAATACGTCGAAGTGCTCAGCAAGACCTATGGCAAACTCATGAGACAGATGAACAATGCCTGCGAGGTTTTCAGCCGTTAGGTTGACCATGTGTTTTAATTTGGTAAGCAACTCCAGTTCCGAGGTTTCGGGTATCCTGACGTCAGGGTCTCCGGAAGAAATCTCTTTTAACGCTTCAAAGACCTCGGATAAGCCCAGAGCCAGCTCTAGGCTGATCTCTTCCAGCTCCCTGTCTCGCTCGTCTACCATCCCCCTAAATTGTTGGAATTGTTCATTGACCATCTTTAGCGTCATTCCCAATGAAGCAATATCTATGTTCTTGTTGAAGGGTTCACATTCAAGGCACATTTCCATCTTTTCCAAAAACCTCCCCTGAATCTCATTCCGACAATGGGTCCCTGGAACGAGCCAACAGTTCTGTACCTTCGCCCTGTAAACTGGGCATTCCTTATCGTTACATCCTAACATCTCCCAGCATTTCACCTTCTCTGGCATATCTTAAACCCCTTTCCAAGAAAAGAGCCTGTTAACAAGTGGCGCAATGCAATGCTTATGGGCCATGCCCTGTTTCCATCTCCTTGATGGTGGGTTCGAAACTCCCTGTGAAGGGAGTGGGACAGAAAGGACTTTGGCCTAAGACCCTCATCATCAACAGGACCCATTGAGTGTGTTGTTTTGGTAGAAGACGTGAGATCTTTGAATAATTCCTTTTTTCCAAGGGCATAGACCTTGACACTGTACACAGCAAGGTGGTATGCAATAATTATTGTGGTTCGCCCTCGCCAGTACCGGGCACAACCATAAAGCCAAGGAGATGAAGGCTTATTTTCGTCTGAACCAGGAACAACGGCGCATAATCCCTACCCTTGGGGGGAGAGTTTTATTGTGGACCGCTTTTCTTTTTGTCAGCGACCTTGTGCAGAGGTGCTCGCGTTTTCTCGCTGGTCAGCAGAGTCATATGATCTGTTTCATATCATAACGAGCGTAGGCAATCAAAGCATTTCCCCTGTTCTCATTTGCTCTTTCAAGCGGGGACATCCCGTACTACAGGTTTGCCAGCGCGGCCGGTAAGTCAACCGTTTTTTGCCGTTATCATGGAAAGGAGGAGTAAGAATGTCCAAGAAAATACTGATTGTCGACGATGAGCGGGATGTTATTACCTTTGTCAGTGCTATCCTTGAGGAAAACGGTTACACCAGTATTAGTGCCAAAGACGGTGTGGAGGGGCTGGAGCTATTGCGCAAGGAGAACCCCGACTTGGTCTTGCTCGATCTGATGATGCCAAGAAAGAGCGGTATTACCATGTTCCAGGAGTTGAGAGGGGACCCACAGATGAGCAATACGCCCGTGGTTGTAGTGACAGGTGTCTCTGAGGTCACGGGTGTGGACTTCAGAAATTTCATGTACAAACAACCGCTGCGGGATGAGAAAAAATTTGTTGAAACAACCGGATTGACAAAGTATACGGTGCCGGATGGTTATGTTGAAAAACCGATCGACCCGGATGAGTTAATCAAGGCCGTTAAGCATGCCTTGAAGGAATAAAATCAGACTCCTCCCCACCTTGACCATTGTTCACGGTTTGC
>DAOUZN010000031.1 GCA_030665585.1 Deltaproteobacteria bacterium
ACGCCGATGCCCTCGCGACGGCAGTTTTTGTGCTGGAGCCCAAAGCAGGAAGGGATTTCATTGAAGGCATGCCTGGCACCGAATGCCTGATCCTGGACCGTCACACACAGCGTGTTGCCTCCAAGGGGTGGCCTGCGTGAACCGCAAAAGCGAGCGCATTCCCCGTAGCTTGGTGCGGGGTTAGCGAGCGTATCCAAGAAAGGTCAGCGTTCCTTTCGGTCGAAGATTCCCTGTAGCTTGCTACAGGGAGCTTCAATGGTCGCTTAGGTTGTTCCTTGTGAATGGTGCTCAGGGCTTCTATGTAACAGAGCTGAGGCATAGGAGAGAGCTTACAAGAGATGGAAAAAGGCCGCTGGATTCAGCGGCCTTTTTTTGGTGACGGGCATGGGTTGGCGTTGTCTTCAAAGACCAGGGGCCGGTTCCAAACCAAAAAGAAAGGGCTAATCGCGTTGCGAACGATTAGCCCTAAACAGGAGGAAAGCAAATGAAGAAATCTCTTCTTCATATGCAGTTATCCCTTTTCCCCGCAACAATGATGCCAACCCTTCACATTTCAGAACGGATTCTACCCTGGCACACGCTCCATGGACGACGCATGTAGCTAACTGGCTCATTTTTCAAAGAATAAAATGTGGCAACATGTCTCTCGGTGCGACATGACCCGCTTGACAGGGCCCCCACAAGGGGCCATCCGCGGCTTGCGAGGGTCGTTGATGTGTACAACTTTCTATACAAGCTTCCGCCAAGAACCTCTTAACCAGTTGATACTACATGACATCCCTTATGGTGCCAACTTTTTATACAGACCCGCCCAGATAATTATATAACTAACTGTTTTTACGAGAAATAAGAGGAGCTGCCGCCTTTTTTTACAGAAGGCCTGCCCGGCAAGAAAGGCGGCGTAATCTGTTGAAATCACAGGACTATGAGTGATAAAGGTGTCTGCCGGGAGGGCTTACACGATATTGTGCTTCTTCAGACGATACTGTAAGTTAGCCCGCGGAATACCGAGCAGGCTGGCCGCACGAGACTGGACATTATTGGACAGGGCAAGGGCCTTTTCGATCAGTCTCTTTTCGATGGCATTCAGGGTTTCAGGAAGACTCGATACCGTTTGCCAGTCTATGGGCATTTCAAGATCTGCAAAACTCATGAGCTCCTTGGGCAGGTCGTCTAGGGTGATCTCGCTTCCCTGGCTCAGGAGTACGGCCCGCTCCATGGCATGCTCCAATTCTCTCACATTGCCGGGCCAGCGATGATTACACAGGAACCGCATGGTTTCAGGGGAAATCGTCATCTCCCCATGGTCGGCTTCCCGGGTATACTTGTTTACGAAGTAGGCTGCCAGGAGGGGGATGTCTTCAGACCGCTCCCTCAGCGGGGGCAGCTTGACGTGAACCACGTTCAGGCGAAAATAGAGGTCATCTCGGAAACGTTTCTGTTCCACCTCGGCCTTGAGGTCCTTGTTGGTGGCTGTGATCAAACGCACATCCACGGCGATCTGTCTGGTGCCACCCACCCGCTCAAAGCTCATTTCTCCCAGCACCCGCAGGAGCTTGACTTGCACAGGAGCCGGCACCTCGCCGATTTCATCCAAGAACAGGGTTCCCCCGTCAGCCAGCTCAAACCGGCCTTTTTTCATGGCAATGGCACCGGTAAAGGCGCCTTTTTCGTGGCCGAAGAGCTCACTTTCTAACAAGGTCTCTGTCAGGGCTGCGCAACTGACAGCCACAAAGGGTTTGTTGCGGCGGGGGCTGTTAAAGTGGATGGCCTTTGCAATCAGCTCCTTGCCGGTGCCACTCTCGCCGCTGACCAATACGGTGGCCTTGGTGTGTGCCACTTTCTGGATGATATCAAACACGGCCTGCAAGGGTTTGCTCTTGCCGACAATGTTGTCAAAACGATAGCGGTTTTCCAAAGCCCGGACGAGACGCCGATTTTCCTTCAGGACGCTATAGGTTCGAACCCCTTTGTCCACGATCTGCTTGAGCGTTTCGTTCTGAAAGGGCTTCTGGATGAAGTTGAAGGCCCCTAGTTGCATGGCCTCGACTGCCTTTTCCACGGTGCCATAAGCCGTCATCATGATCACCGGCAGGTCAGGGGCCTTTCCCTTGATTCGCTGGAGAAGCTCGATGCCGTTCATAGAGGGCATTTTCATGTCTGTGAGCACTAGATCAAGGTCTGTAGATTCCACAATCTCCAGGGCACGCTGGGCGTTGTCTGCCGTGAGGGCCTCATACCCCTCTTCTGACAAAAAGGCACTCAAGACCACCAGGTAATTCTTCTCGTCGTCGACAACAAGAATCGTTTCCATGGGATTATCCCTTGTTTGTGATTCCCGAAGGGCTATTCATTGATGCGGGAGATGCGGGAAGGGTTTCCCGATTCACCTTTCCTGCCGGCAGGGTCACGGTGACCTGTGCGCCTTTTCCCGGGCCATTCTCAATACGAACAGTGCCGCCATGACCTTCCACAATTTTCCTCACGATAGGAAGGCCTAGCCCGCTTCCTGTGTCCTTGGTCGTAAAGAATGGATGCCAAATCCTTTTCAGAATGTCATCGGGTATGCCTTTGCCTTCGTCGGAAAAGACGATGGTCAGCGTATCTTTCCGATCAGCCAGTTCAATGGTGATGGTACCCCCTTCAGGCATGGCCTGCATGGCGTTCATCAAGATATTCAAGAAAGCCTGGTACAGCAGACCTGGATCCGCCTGTATTTCCCGGATGTGGGTTGCCAGTCGCTTGTGGATTTTGTAGCCGTTTTTCTCGGTTTCCGGGGCGAGAAAGCTTAGGTTCTTCTCCAGGATATCGGCTACGCTGCAGGGCATCAGGTTTGGTGTTGGAGGCCGGGCAGAATTCAGAAAATCGGTCACAATACCGTTGAGGCGCTTGGCCTCTTGTATAATGACGTTGGTAAGCTCCTCTTGCGGATCCGTGCGGCTCAGCTTTCGTTTCAAGAGCTCAGCTGTACTGCTAATAATCCCCAGGGGGGTCCGTATCTGGTGAGAGACGGCAGCCACCATTTCGCCGAGGCTTGCAAGGCGCTCAGCCTGATTCAACTTTTGTTCCAAAAGAAGTCGCTCCTCAGCACGTTTTGCGATGATGTTCTCACCCCGTTTTACAATATGGCGGACAATGGAAAAGAGGAGCCCCATGATCAGGACAGAGGTGACCATGATCCTGTGTTTGAAGTGAGCGATGGTCTGGTAATCGTCAGAGAGGTCTTGAACAATCTCGAAAACGCCTAGAATGGGGCCCTCAATATTTGAGAGGGGCTTTTCGGCCCTCAAAGGTACATAGGTTCGCAACTCGCTTTCCTTTGGAGCCCCCAGCAGCATCCTCCAGAATCCGCCTCTTCGAATCAACCTGGAACTTGACTGGCCTTGGAGGGCCTCCAGATAATCAATGCCCCCCAGGTCTTTTTTTCCCACCAGTTCTTTGTCAAAACTATAGAAGATGACGTTTTCTTTACGGGCAAAGATATTCACTGTTTCTACGCTGAAGCTGTGCAGGGTGTTTCTCACCACTTGGTCCAAACGCTCAAAGAGTACCTTGTTCCGCAGTTGAATAACCTCACCAAACTTTAAGTATGCGGGGATTACAAATTGCAGGAAAACCTGATGGTTAAGGTTTTCTGCCATCAACAGGGCATAATCTTCACTTTTCTTTATCAGCACCGTCTCGGCTCGATGGGCGATGACGATGGACAGAGCCAAAGCGCCGAGGAGGATGACGATAAGGCTGGAAAAGGTGAAATACTTGACGAGCTTGAAAGGCTTTTTGCGCTCGATGTCCTTCTGCTCCATTTCCTCACCGACTATCTATGATGTCGTGTACTTGATGTGCTGTTCAGTCGCTAGTGGGGAATGGGTGCCCCTGAAAGGAGTGTTTTTAGATCCTCGTCCGAAAAATGCAGTCCCGCCCCGAAGAAGAATTCGTTGCCTTCATCGCTCACAAAATCGTCAAAGCCTGCCGTCACGTATAGGTGTCGAAAGGGCGTGTAATCTGCCTTGAATTTCAAGTGGGGATCTTCATCTTCATTGAAGTTAAAGGCCTCCATGGACAGGATGAGGCGGTCGTCAAAGAGATAGTAATCAGCAGCCACACCACCGTGTGACTCAAAAATGCCCGCCCGAAGCCCCAAATCGTAGTAACGCTTGGCAATCTGGGCAGAGAATTTGAAGTCGTCTTTCTCCGTTTCTTCCTTGATTTCCGTGGTGGTAACCCCATCCACCGTTCGGGTAGTCACGGTTTTTTTTGTCCTGCCAGCCGGGTCATCCACGAGTTGCAGGAGATAATACTTGTCCTCTTTGGGTTGAATGCGAAGCGACAGGTACGACTTCATGTTGTCACTGTCGAAGAGATATTCTCCCCGATAGTCTACGTAGGTTCGAAACATTTCTTCTTTTTGAAGAAAGTCATTGACGCTGGTCAGGGTGGCATTGATATTTTCAAGGGTCTCTTCGTCCTGCACCAGTTTGCCGATCGTCCCTTCACCCCGGTTGATCTTCTCGGCAATCTCCCGAAGGGAGACCAGGGCTTGATTCATGGTATCGACCGTTTCTTCGTCCTGGATGAGTCGGCCAATCGTCCCTTCACCCCGGTTGATCTTGTCCGTGATCTGTTTGAAGGCTATGATGGTTTTTCCCAGATGATCGGAGGCCTGCCTGAAGTTGGCCACGACCTCCCTCAAGCTCTCCTTATTGGTGCTACTTATTTCTCTGAGGTCCGTAGAGAAGACCGTGAAGTTATCCAAGATGCGGTTGATATTTTCATTGTTCTTTTGCACGGTTTGGTTCAGCGTCTGGGCCAGGTCGCGAAGGTTGTCTACGATGATTCTCAGAGAGGCTTGTCCTTCTTTTTCCTCAAAAACCCCCGAGATAGCGCCGGTAATCTGCTTGAAGTCCCGTCCGATAGAGTCTAGTTGTTTTAGGAGGGTGTCGATATTGGCAGGGGAGGCAGTCCGTTTTATGCTGCCTCCTGGCTTCATGGGGGGGGCTTCTGGAGCACCCAGAATGAGCTCCACGTACCTGTCTCCCAGCACACCCTTGGTGCGAATGGCGGCTTCCACATCCTCGCCGATTGTCACATCAGGCTTGAGAAGGAGTGCGACTTTGGCCCTGCCGTCCTCCAAGGTGATGTCCAATACCCGGCCCACCTCAACCCCGGCTATTTGCACCGGCACCCCTTTGACGAGGCCTTCGGCAGAATCAAAATAGCCATAGACTTCGTAGCCCCGGTCAGGTCCGTATTTGAACCGGCCTATCCTCATGGACATATAGCCGAGTATCAGGATGCCGATGATCACAAAAAAACCCACTTTTGCCTCAATGCTAAGCTTTTTCATGACCTCTTCGTGTCCATCCTATATGTTCAAGAGATGATAATCCAACATAGGTCCTTCGGCCGTTCCCTGGATAAACTGCTGCACAGCCGGGTTTTGAGATGACTTGACCGCATCAGGGGGACCGATCTCAATGATCTTGCCCTGGTATAGCATGGCCACGACGTGGGCGATCTTGAACGTAGACGCGATGTCATGACTGATCACCACGCACGTGGCGTTCGTGTGTTTCTGGGTATCCACCACGAGACGATCAATGGCATCGGCTGTGATGGGATCAAGGCCCGTTGTAGGCTCATCAAAGAGGATGATCTTGGGATCAAGGGCGATAGCGCGGGCAAGGCCCACGCGCTTTCGCATACCACCGCTCAGCTCTGACGGCATCTTGTGGGCCACGTCCCTGAGGCCCACCTGAAGAAGTTTCTGCTGGACGATTTCGTCGATTTCTTTTTGCTTCAAGCGGGTATGCTCCTGGAGAGGGAAGGCCACATTTTCTCCCACCGTCATGGAATCAAATAGGGCAGCCCCTTGGAAGAGCATGCCGAAGCTCTTTCTCATATCGTTGAGTTTCCGATCGTTCAACCGGGCAATGTCCACGCCCTCAACCAAGACCTCTCCCTGCTCCGGTCTTATTAGCCCAATCATATGTTTGAGAAGAACACTCTTGCCTCCGCCGCTCTGGCCGATGATGACCGTGATCTTGCCAGTTTCAATCTCCAGGTTCAGGCCGTCTAAGACCGTCTGGGAATCAAATGATTTGCGAATATCAATGAGCTGGATCATAGAAAAGAGGACTTGTCTTGCTGCTTGAGTTGAACCGTACTGTTTTGCAGTCCATCCGGCTTCTATTTGCACTATCAGATCTGCAAGAATCAAACCGTATCTTGTTGGTGCCTCTTGGGTGTCATGACACCTTGTGATGGGCTCAGGCTGCCCTTTTTGTTCTAGAACATGGCTGCTGTCAAGAAGTAATCACTGATCAAGATACACACCGAAGCGATGACCACGGCCTGCGTGGTGGCTCTGCCAACCCCCTCGGCGCCGCCGCTGGTGTAGAATCCCTTGTAACAGCCAATGAGAGACAAGATCAGCCCGAAGCAGGCTGCCTTGACAAGGCCATTAAAAATATCTTCCAGTTCCACAATTTCAATCATCTTTGCCACATAGATGCCTGAATTAATCTGTAGAAGGCCCACTCCCACAAGATAGCCGCCTATGATTCCCACAAAATCCGCAATGATGGTCAGCACCGGAAGCATGAGCACACCGGCAATGACACGAGGCACCACCAGGTACTTGATGGGATTGCACGCCATGGTGTAAAGGGCATCGATTTGCTCGGTCACCCGCATCGTGCCCAGTTCTGCGGCCATGGCAGAACCGGCTCGCCCCGTGACCATCAGCGATGTTAGGACCGGGCCAAGCTCGCGGGTCATGGCCAGGGCCACCGTGGAGCCGACGAGGCCCTCGGCGCTGAACAAGCGAAACCCATGATAGGCCTGAAATGCGAGCACACCGCCCGTGAAGATGCCAGTGAGGAGAACCACCAGCAAGGAGTTGACACCCACGAACTCCATCTGCTTGAAAATGGCGCGGATGCGTACGGGTGGCCGCAGACTCCACACCAGGGAGGCGAGAAAAAGAAACATGACAAGACCAAACTCTTCAATAAAACGGATCAGGCCGCGGCCGACGGTCTCGATAAGCCTTATTATGATCCCGAGTTTCACCATGTCACACAGGCAGGCTCGTCTCCAGCCAACCCCATGTAGGCCCGGGTCCTGCCCATTCTAGAATGCCGTTTTGCAGTCCTCATCATCCATCTGGGATCTGCCCTCCGAGATCCATCATCCCAAGAGATCGCCCCAAGTATGTGTTGACCATATCCCTCGATCTGGTCCTCGTGTCCACCGAAATTTTCAGTCATTTTCCGTGGTGACCAAAATCGCCAACATAAAAAAATACTAGGAGAAGCCCGTCTGAAAGTCAAGCTAATGCTCTATTTTCATTGACAGTATCGCTGACTGCCAGTAACTTTGGACCAGGAGACCAAACCATCTTCTTCATACTGAGACACCTATGAAGCGTATCCTCACCATTGCAGGCTCAGATTCGGGTGGAGGGGCCGGCATTCAGGCGGACCTCAAGACCATCACCCTCCTTGGCGGCTTCGGGATGAGCGTGCTCACGGCCTTAACAGCGCAAAACACCAAAGAAGTCAGGGCCATCCACGCGCTTCCCCCAGCATTCATTGAGGAACAACTCGACACAGTCCTGTCAGATATCGGGGCCGATGCCGCGAAAACCGGCATGCTCTTTAGTGCCCAAGCCATTGAAGTTGTGGCTGACAGGCTGTCGGCCTATGACATCAAGAAAATCGTAGTAGACCCGGTCATGGTGGCCAAGGGGGGAGATGCCTTGCTTGTCGAGGGGGCCAGAGAAACCCTTGCCAAGCGCCTCATCCCCATGGCGTTCGTGGTGACGCCCAACATCCCGGAGGCAGAAGTCCTTTCAAAACATTCGATCAGCACAGAAAAGGACATCCATGAATCTGCGCGGATCATCCACGCCATGGGGGCCAAGCATGTGTTGATTAAGGGGGGGCACCTGGAAGGCCCTGCCAAGGACATCTTGTACGACGGCCAAAGTTTTTTCGAATTCTCAAGAGAGCGCGTTTATACCCTCCACACCCATGGCACGGGGTGCGCTTATTCTGCGGCCATTGCCACATACCTTGCCATGGACCTTGGAATCAAAGAGGCCGTGGAACAGGCGAAGGACTTCATTCATGCGGCCATCCGCTTTGCCCTTCCATTGGGCAAGGGGCACGGTCCCGCCAATGTTTATGCCCCTTTTGCCAGGGATCAGGACAGGTACCGAGTCCTGGATGCCCTCAAGACCTGCCTGCTGCGACTCCAGCAGGCTTCTATAGGGCACCTGATACCAGAAGTGCAGTCGAATCTGGGCTATGCCCTCCCCTTTGCTGAGACCCACGCTCATGTAGCTGCCTTCCCCGGAAGGCTGGTCAGGCTGGGGGAAACCATTGTGTCAGTAAAGGGTCCTGCTTTTGGGGCGTCCAGGCATGTGGCCAGCATCATCCTTACTACGATGCGTCACAATCCTCGAAGTCGCTCGGCCATGAACATTCGTTTTTCAGAGACCACGGTGCGGCGATGCCAGGCCCTGGGCTGGAAGGTGCGCGTCTTTGACCGCTCTCATGAGCCAGAGGATGTAAAGAAGCGGGAAGGGGGCAGCCTTGAATGGGGCGCCGATATGGTTTTGTCAGAGGACACCGAGATGCCGGATGTGATCTATGATCGGGGTGAAATCGGCAAGGAAGCTATGATCCGCGTCCTGGGACAGACTCCGGATGAGGTGGTGGACAAAGTCCTTCAACTGCGAGAGTAACCACAATAGTCATGTCGGGGGCAGACAAGGAGATAACGAATATGAGCATCGGTTTGCCCAAAGAAGTCAAGGATAATGAGTACCGGGTGGCTATGACCCCGGGAGCGGTGCGACAGATTGCGGACGCCGGACAGCGAGTCCTGGTGCAGTCAGGTGCCGGAGAAGGAAGTGGTTTTGCAGATGAGGAATACCAGCAAGCTGGGGCTCGTCTGGTTCCCGGGGGTGAAGATGCCTGGGATGCAGACTTGGTCGTCAAAGTCAAAGAACCCCAGCCGTCCGAATACCACCTAATGCGTCCTGGCTTGGTCCTGTTCACGTACCTCCATCTGGCCGCAGAAACAAACTTGACCCTGGAAATGGTTCAGCGCGGCGTGACTGGTATCGCCTATGAGACCGTGGAGCGGGCTGACGGGAGCCTGCCGTTGCTCATTCCCATGAGCCAAGTGGCCGGACGTATGGCGGTTCAGGTGGGAAGCCAATATCTGGAAAAGACACATGGTGGCAGGGGAAAACTGCTCGGTGGCGTGCCAGGCGTCCGACCAGCGGATGTGACGATACTTGGCGCGGGAGTGGTAGGCACCAATGCAGCCAAGATGGCTCTCGGCATGGGGGCCCACGTGATGCTCCTTGATATCAACGCAGACAGCCTCCGGTATTTGGACCAAGTGCTGCACGGCCGGCTTACTACCCTGAGTGCAAATCCCTTGAGCATAGCTGAAGCCGTCAAAAGGGCCGATTTGCTCATCGGAGCCGTTCTGGTGAAAGGAGCGAGGGCGCCGCATCTGGTGACCCGGGAGATGATCAGGACGATGGAACCAGGCAGCGTGGTCGTCGATGTATCCGTGGATCAGGGGGGATGCATCGAGACGACCCGCCCAGCCACCCATTCGGATCCTGTACACATGGTGAATGGCGTCGTCCACTACGGTGTGACCAACATGCCGGGCGCGGTCCCCCGTACCAGCACCTACGCCCTCTCGAACGCCACCGTGCCATACGTTATGGCACTGGCGGAAGAGGGGGTCCTCGATGCGGTGCGAAAGGATTCTGCTCTGGCGAAGGGGGTCAACGTCCATCGCGGGAAAATCACGTACGAGGCTGTGGCACAGGCCCATGGACTTGAACACGCCTCTATTGAGTCGATGCTATAGAAGAAGAGGTCATCAGGAGTGAATATGCTAGAGGGCCAGCATTGTTTGGGCCAGCTCATATTTGGTCTGAGCTGGCCCACTTTTTTCTGTGATAATTGACAAACTCGTAAAAAGTATTTTGCGAACGACATTGAGCATTTTGGGAGAAAGGCACTTGAGATGCTCAGCTAAAATGCTAAAACTCCGGATGCCGAGCAACCCTGTGGTGTTATGAGCGTGTCATCCGACTTACCCCAACCATCACCACAAGACACAGAATAATAGGCAAGATGCTCAGGTACTGGGGACCTATGAGAAGGCGAATAAGGGCCACCCCGCTTTTTGTGAGGATGGCCTTCATAGGGCCGCCGCCGTGAATCTTTCCCAGGATGGCCGTACCGCCCCCAACGACAATGGCCCACAGGGCTCCGCTTGAGGTGATCTTCAACCAGGGGTGGCAAAAGGTTGCCAGGGTGGGAAGCGCAACGCCACCCACAAAGACCGTGTACCCCAAGAGCAGGGAGGCAATAATCCCCTGCTGCCGGCTGGCAATGAACCAGGCGACAAGCCCGGCTGTCACAACCGCTGCCTTGGTAAGTTTCAAGTGTTCACCCCTTGAAAGGCGCCAGAATGGACCTGCCACATTGAGGGAAAGGATGGTGGCAGCAGAGAGGAGGCAGGTGTCGGCAGAAGACATGATGGCCCCGAGAAAGCCGGCTGCGATGAACCCCTTGAGCCCCACGGGGATGAGCACGCTCAAGGTTTGCGGAAGTGCCGCTTCGGGCGCGATGCCTGGAAATTTAGCGGACGCCAGCAGTCCAAAAAAAGCAAGCAGGAACGAAAGGGGAATCACCACCACGGCGGCAAGCAAGGCGGATCTCCGGGCCACGCAGTTGTTTTTTGCACACAGCACCCGCGAATAGATATCCGGCCCCACGAGGTAAGGAAGCCCCACAATGAGGGGATAGAAAGCCAGTACGTCATACCACCCAAAGGTGCTGGATACTGGAAAGTGCCAGTGGTCATTGGGGATGTTCTGCCACCAGGACCTTCCCATGCCCTGGGACAATAAGAGGAAGGCCAGGGAAAGCAAGAGGCCGCCTAGGAAAAGGAAAAACTGCCACGAATCGGTCTTGATGACCGTCAGTTGCCCTCCCCAAAAGGTGTACAAGACAAAGACAGAGGCCACCACCACCAGGGCCCACTGGAAATCAAAGGAGAACACGCTGCTCAGCAATCGCGCCCCGGCGATCAACTGGGCGGCGATGACGCCACACCAGGCGACTGCGATCATGACCCCAGCGGCCACTGCGACCCTTTCACCATAGGCCTTTTTCAGGATGTCGGGCAGGGTATACACGTTGAGGGCTCGGACACGCCCCGCCAGGAGGAAGGCAAAGGGAATCAAGGCAACCCCTCCGATTAATGACCACCAGGCACCGGTCAGACCGCGGCAATAGCCGAGGCCGATGATGCCCATCGTGGAAGATGCCCCAAAGATGGTTGCCACCAGGGATAGGGTCACAGGGCCAGTAAGGTATCTGCGTTCCGCAATCCAAAAAGATTCGGCGGACTGCCGGCGGCCGCGCCAGCCCACAAAGAGCATGACCAAAAAATATCCGCCAAGGACCATCAGATCGATCACTTCTTCACCCGTCCGTCGCTTCTCTGACAATGACGGCGTACATGCCAGTGGATTGCGAATTTTCTTGTTGTCATCCCTAACGGCTATCGCTATCGGACGTCAAGCTCTTCCACGGCATCGATCTTCATGGTGTGTCGTGGCCACGGGGCGTTTTCCATGGCAAGGTTGACTGAAATATGGTATGAATGTAAAAAAAACAGAAACATAGACAGTATTTCGCTCTAGGGGAGGAAGAACTTGAAACCAGAACAGCAAGCCCTGTTGCGCAAGCTTCCCGGTGTGGATTACGTCCTTAACCTTTGGGAGCAAGAACAGCCCGCCCAACAGGCCCCCCGGCCGGTGGTCGTCCAAGCCATCCGGAGTGCACTTGGAAAACTCCGCGCAACGATTATGGCCACGGATGAGACCTTGGATGAGGCCCTGCTTTCGGACACCCAACTCTTGCACCTCACGGAGACGGCCTTGAAGAATGCGATGAACTTTAAGCTCAAGCGCGTCATCAATGCAACGGGCGTGGTCGTTCACACTAATCTGGGCCGCTCTCTGCTGCCCGAAGGCGTCGCAAGACATGTGGCCGAACTCTCGGGCCGGTATTCGAACCTTGAGTTCGATCTTGAACAAGGGGCCCGCGGGTCCAGATACAGTCATGTTGAAGATATCTTGTGCGAGATCAGCGGTGCTGAGGCCGCTATGGTGGTGAATAACAATGCGGGAGCCGTTTTCTTGTCTCTTGAAACCCTGGCAAAGGGAAAAGAGGTGATCGTTTCAAGAGGGGAGCTGGTTGAAATTGGGGGGTCTTTCCGCATACCTGATGTTATGGCCCGAAGTGGTGCCAGACTCGTAGAGGTCGGCACGACCAACCGAACGCATCTGGCAGACTATGAAAGGGCCATCAGGAATGAAACGGCCTTATTACTCAAGGTCCATACGAGCAATTACAGTGTTGTGGGGTTTACAGCCGAAGTTTCGCTGAAAGACCTGGTGGCCCTTGGGGGCAAGTATCATCTTCCTGTGATGAAAGATCTGGGCAGTGGAAACTTTGTGGCTTTGTCAAAATACAGTCTCCTGAAAGAACCCACGGTTCAGGAGACCGTGGCCACCGGTGCCGATGTGGTCAGCTTCAGCGGGGACAAGATGCTGGGCGGACCCCAGGCAGGAATCATTGTGGGTAGGAAAGATACCATCGAGGGGATCAAGCAAAATCCCATTAACCGGGCACTCAGAATCGACAAGATGACCCTGGCTGCGCTGGAAGCCACGCTGCACCTGTACCGGGACGAAGCTCAGGCCCTTTCAGCGATTCCCACGCTACGCATGCTGACGATGCCTGCCAAAGTGATTTTGACCAAGGCGAGACGGCTCTTGAATCGATTAAGGAAACTGGGAAACAATCAACTGAAAGCGGTCCTCGTAAAGACCTCATCGCGTGTGGGCGGCGGGGCCCTGCCCCTCCAAGAGCTGCCTACCAAATGCGTGGGTGTTACCATTGAGGGCCTATCGGCCAGTCGTATAGAACAGATCATGCGAGAGGCAACCCCGCCTGTGGTTGGGCATATTGAAGACGACCTGTTCTTGATGGATGTACGCACGATTCAGGACGAAGAGATTCCCATGATTGCCTCTGCATTCAAGAAAATGCTGGAGGAGCAGTAAAGTGGACGAGCCTTTGGTCGCATCAAATATCTTGAAAAAGATCTTTCCCCAGATGCCGGTGGGTGAGGCATTTCAGGCGCTGTTTGAGGCGTCTGCAGCAAAGACGGACCGGTTTGCCGTGCTTTTCATCCGTGTCGACGACTTTGACAAGACGCTGAAACATGTTGGGGAAAATATCATGTCGGACGTCGTCGTCAGGCTGGCACGGATCATGGACGGTTTGAGCAAGACCTATCCCATGCAATGGGGACGACTCAATGAGGATCGGTTTGCCTGTTTCTGTCCGGACACGGATGAGGCAGAGGCCGTGCGCTTGGTAGGACAAATGCAGCAGCGCTTTGCGCTTCCTGATGAACACAGCGTGTCGGTCGGCATTGCCGTATACCCCTTTTGGCCCTTCGAAAGAATGACCATTCTGGCCAATGCCAAGAAGGCGCTGGATCATGCTGCTTTTTTTGGGCCGGGCACTGTAACACCCTTTGATGCCGTCAGCCTCAATATAAGCGCTGACAAGCTCTATCAATACGGAGACATGGACGGAGCCATCAAAGAGTTCGAAAGGGCGCTGGCCGTTGACCCGAAAAACGTGAATGTCCATAACAGCCTGGGTGTGTGTCATGGTGTGCGGGGTAAGTCCGATTTGGCTATTCACGCCTTTGAAACAGCCATTGCCCTCAATCCGGAAGATGTGATGGCCACCTATAACCTGGGGCTTGCCCATCTCAAGCAAGGGCACCGTGAGAAGGCGCTTGACCTCTTCCTTGAGGCCCACCGCCTTGACGGAGAACACCCGGACATAGCCTGCCAGATCGGCCTGTGTTATCGGGAGATGGGTCGAATGGAAGCGGCCCTTGGGTATCTGGAAAAAGCAGCCCAAAATACCCCCAAATGGGGCCACGTATTCCGGGCTCTCGGGGATTGTTACCTGGAAAAAGACAGGCTTCGCGAGGCGGTTAAGGCTTATGAAAAAGCCATTAAACGGCATCCAACCGATCCAAAAAGCTTGAGCGCCCTGGGCTATCTTTACGGTGAGTTGGGTGAAAACGAAGAGATCGCCATCATGCTGTGTCGGGAAAGTACCACCCTTGATCCCAACAATGGCCTTTTTCGATACCGACTGGGCAAGCTTTACGCACAACGTGGGGACTATGAAAAGGCCATCGATCAGCTCAGGATGGCAGCAGACCTTGGCGAGGATTGCGGGGAGCTTATACGCGAGGCGGAAAGCGCCAGGGATTGGCAACCTTAGATTTTAGAAATGCTTATGAGACATCTCGTCTTAGAGGCCGTGGAAGAGAGCATTCGGGTCAACGAAGGTTTTATCAAAGGCAATGTGGATCGCCTCCTGTCTGTGGCCCAACGACTGGCGACCTGCTTTGCTGCCGGCCACAAGCTTCTGATCTTTGGCAATGGAGGCAGCGCTGCCGATGCCCAGCACATTGCGGCAGAATTCGTTAATCGTTTTGCCGTGGACCGCAAGCCCCTGCCTGCGATGGCCCTCACTACCGACACCTCTGTGTTGACCAGCATTTCCAATGACTTTTCTTTCGATGAAGTCTTTTCCAAGCAGATCAGAGCCCTCGGCAAGAAAGACGATATCGCCTGGGGAATCAGCACCAGCGGCAACTCGAAAAATGTGCTTCTTGCCATGCAGGCCGCCCGCGATAGGGGCCTTTACACCTTGGGCCTGACAGGATGTGGTGGAGGCGAACTGGCTCAAATCTGCGACTTCGCCTTGATCGTAGATTCCAAGGCAACCCCGCGGATCCAGGAAAGCCACATGACAGCCGCGCATATTCTCTGCGAACTCGTAGAGCGAATCCTTTTCCCTGAAAGCTTTATGGAAACTCGGTAACCGCATAAATGGATAAACCCTTGAAACCCATAGACCGGGTTCCTCTCAAGACCTATCCCCTGGCATCTCGAAAAAGCAAGGTGGATCGGGCCGACTTCGCCCATCCATGGAAGCTGGAAGGGACTCTGGAAGATTTTCTGAGGCGTCTTCCGAAGATCCTGGCTGCCGAGGATCTCAAGGCCGTGGCTTCAGCCATTGCAAAGGCTCATAAGGCGGGCAAGCATGTGGTGATGGCCATGGGGGCTCACGTCATTAAGGTGGGTCTCAACCCTATCGTAGTCGACATGATGGAGCGCGGCATCATCACGGCCATTGCCATGAACGGCGCAGGGATCATCCATGACCTTGAGCTGGCCCTGATCGGAAGAACCTCTGAAGATGTCCTGGAGGGATTGGAACAGGGCGCCTTTGGCATGGCCGAGGAGTCGGCAGATTTTCTAAACCAAGCCAGTGCTAAAGCCGCGAAGGAGGGCTCAGGGCTGGGCCAAGCCGTGGGACGGGCTATCATCAAAGAGAACTTACCCTTTGTTAAAGAAAGCATCCTTGCCACCGCGGCCCGATTTGAGATCCCCGCTACCGTCCATGTGGCCATCGGGACGGACATTATACACATCCATCCCGGGTTCGATCCTGAAGCTGCCGGCAAAGCGAGCTATGACGATTTCAGGCTCTTTGCCTCAGTCGTCGCCGCCTTGGAAGATGGGGTCTATATGAATATTGGCTCTGCCGTGATCATGCCCGAAGTATTTTTGAAAGCACTGACGCTGGTTAGAAACATGGGGCACACGGTCAAACGGTTTACCACAGTCAATATGGATTTCATCCGGCACTATCGCCCCATGACCAACGTGGTCCATCGTCCCACCGCCTCGGGTGGCCAGGGCTATACACTAATCGGTCACCATGAGATTATGTTTCCCCTTCTGGCAGCCGCGGTGATCGAGGAAATCGGCAGATCTGGAAGTTGAGCCCATGACGGGCTGAAACTCAATGCCTATGGGCGGAGCCGGCTGGACAAACAGGAGAGATCGTCTTATTTTGTGGCATAGGAATAGAGCTTTGAAAAACTCATTTGAACGACCATCGTGAACAAGTGGTTTTCAAAGGTCTCACCATATTTTGAGTAAGGAGATGACAACATGCCCATCTTTGAATATCACTGCTCCAAATGCGACAAGGATTTTGAGGTCTTGGTTTTTGGAAAAGAAAAAGTCGCTTGTCCCACCTGCAACGGCAAGAAGGTCAAGAAGCTCCTTTCTACCGTCAGCTACAAGAGTGATGGTGAGTTCACCAGCTCGCAGGGCTCAGCTTGCAGCGGCTGCAGCGCCACCAGTTGCAGCACGTGCGGCCACTGATGATGAAAGTCATTAAAATCGGGACACGCGGAAGCGCTCTTGCCGTCTGGCAGGCTGAATGGGTCCGCTCCCAACTCCTGAACCTCCATCCTGAATGCCATGTGGAGCTCGTCAAGATTAAGACCACAGGGGACAAGATCCTGGATGTGCCCCTTGCCCAGGTTGGGGGAAAGGGGCTGTTTGTCAAGGAGATTGAAACAGCGCTCCTTGAGGGCCGGGTAGATCTTGCCGTCCACAGCATGAAAGACATGCCGGCAGAGATCCCGCCAGGCCTTTGCATCGGCGTTATCCCTGAACGGGAGAATCCCCTGGATGTTTTGATTTCAAGGAACGGACACAAATTCGAAGGCCTGCCAAAAGAGGCTCGCGTGGGAAGCAGCAGCCTTCGGCGTGGCGCCCAGGTTCGACACGCCAGGCCGGACATCACGG
>DAOUZN010000087.1 GCA_030665585.1 Deltaproteobacteria bacterium
AACAGCCTCGCCATGTGCACCTCGCTGTCTCCGGTCATCGGATATGATCGGGCTGCCGCCATCGCCAAGGAGGCCTACGCAACAGGCAAGACGATCAAAGAGGTGGCCATAGGGAAAAAGATCCTCCCGGAAGAAAAACTGGCGGAATTACTAGACCCCACCAAAATGACGTAGGCATTCCTTCTTTCCCAATCTTTGTGTAACATTTTAGCCCGTTAGAAATGTTATTGCACGTGTCTTGAATAGGCTAAACGGATACATCTTGATACATGGAATAGTTGGCCAATTGGCATGATGTGTGCTAGATTATGTGTCGATTGGGTTCCATAGACCTTTAGAAGGATAGACACGACGATCTGTCACTGGGGCAACCTATGAAAATGAATAAGGAGGCGAACACGATGCGCCAAAGGAAAAAAAGATCGGTAGCTTTCGTAATCATCGCGGTCCTGGTTCTCACCACGACGGGGTTTCAGACCGTGGCACAGGCTCAGCAGCCAGGCGAGAAGGCCACTGGGGAAGCCATGGCGGCAGACTTGGTCTTGCTCAGACCCCTGGGCATTGCAGCAACAGCCATAGGCACGGTTTTTTTTGTGGCCTCGCTGCCGTTCAGCGCGCCTGGTGGAAACGCCAAAGGCGCCTTCGACAAGCTGGTGGCGGAGCCGGCAGGGTTCACCTTTGCCAGACCTCTAGGGAAGGTGGAGGAGTAAAAAGGTCCTCACGACGGCGTGGGTTTCCTTTCTTCCGGTGGCCTGCATAGGCGTTCACTGCGTTTGGCGAAGGCAACGTCGTGCCAGCGCTAAGGGAAAGGGGCGTTGAGGCCATTAATGCCTCTGCAATTCCTCCGTCGTTTTTTGAACAGATGCCACCACCTGGGTCATTATTTTGTTCAGATCTTGGCTTTCAAGACCCAGCGATTCCATCGCGCCGTCGTCCATTTCGTAAGACAAGGCATCTATCCCCGTTCCAAGACCACTCATCATGGCAATGCCGTCGGCTACATGAAGGATGCCGGACATTGTGTTGGCTTCTGACCAAGACGGGTGATGATGATATCTGATACCAATCGTCATGTCCTCAGGAACATTCCAGGCCTTGCATATCTCAAAAGCTATTTCCGCATGATCAAATCCCAAGATCTCCTTTTCGGCAGCCAGAAAGCCCTCCTGGCCGTCCGCCATAAACGCTTCGAAGGCTTCCTTTCTTTGAAGGATGTGCTGATCAAGAACGAGCTTGCCTGCGTCATGAATCAGTCCTGCTGCGAAGGCATCGTCTGACACTGCAGGGCTTTTCTTGTTCGCGATAAACCTCGCGCCAAAGGCAACCGCGAGCGAATGATGCCACAGCTCTCCTGCCTCCAGCCCATAACCTTTCAAGGTCCTGCTCATGAGCTTGGAAGTCGATGCCATGGTGACAAGCTCCGCCAACGTCTTGTACCCAAGAACGACAGAGGCCTGTTGAATGGATGACACCTTGCTACTGAGGCCGTAGTACGCTGAGTTTGCCATCTTCAAGATCCTGGTGGCGATGGCCTGATCCGTTACCAATACAATGGCAAGGTCTTTGAAACTGGAAGTCGGGTTTGCCAAAATCTTTCGAGCCTTGGAGACGGCCTGAGGCATGGGAGGCAAGTCGCCCACCGTCCTCAAAATCTTCCTCTTTAAAGCTGCGCCGATTGTTGGATCTTTCCCGGAATCTTTTGATGAACCAGAGGGGGGAGAAGTGACGTGATCGGCCTGATTTGCCCTGAGGTCAAGCTCAACAACTTCCTTGCAGGATGGACATGGAAATTTAACTTTTTTCCCGAGAGGCAGACGCTCATCGGGAATATGATACACCTTATGGCAGTGCGTGCATTCCGCTCTCATCCTAGGGTCCTCTTGCAGTTATTCCAGGAGCAGCCCCCTACCCATATGGTCCATCCATTGGAACCCTTGCGTGGTCTATGCTTCAAACATCTTTCCTTTCATCGCCCTTATGAGTGTACTTATAATTTTAGACAGAGGGCGGATCTTAAGCTAGGCCGGTCCATTGTCCACCCTGGTCTTCTTTTCGTCTTTGATCCGTTCCAGTATCTCGTCCATATCAAATCGCCATGATTTGCCGATCCTGAAACCGGGCAGTTCCCCGGTTGACGCCAACTTATAGATCGTTGACTCTGTGAGTTTCAGGTATTGAGCGATTTGCTTTGCCGTAACAATGTTTGCCATCATTGGCCTCCGGTTAGTCGATAGCAGCTGCTGGAAGTGGCCACTGATGTGTGCCCCTGACAGCAAAGGTTTCTTCATAAATCATATGTGTCTTATGGCAATCCCCGTGCCAAGGACTTAGGCAGCGTATAAATTTTCTTAACTTGTTGAAACAAATATACAAACCACCCCTGTAGGAGGGAAGGGCAACAAAGGTGGAATGGCCTAGATCGTCAAAAAATTGGCATTTTGTGGCTCATCTTGAAGCATCGTGTCAATTTGCGTGAAATTTGAAATTTGGCGGCATCTGGATTCCGCCACTCCTCCAATCTGATCCCTTGTCCTGGCGCGGTTGTTGGGATAAGAATAAGAACATTGTCCAAAAAATTCTCTGATCATAAAAGCCCAGAGTTGGGGGAAACCGCTGAACGTGAAGCCTTCGAGAAGGAAATCAGGAAAGGGATGCAGGATATTGTAAAGGCGTTGAAAAGAATAGACAGGACATTGTCATCGATGAGTCATATACTCAAGAGCAAGAACAAGTAACAGCTAGAATAATCCAACAATGGCTGAGATAATCTTAACAATGCCCGGGGAAAGTATGGCAAGCACTATGGGCAGCATAATCCTCGGATCTTCCGTCCAGACGTAGTCGTCTTTCATAACTGTTTCCCCCTCTTTTCCAATGTTCCCAAAATCACGCCTCTCATTTGGAGACATGGGGTTTTGGTACACAACTCGCTAGTCCCCCTTGTCCTCCCAGGGTAGCGGTGAACTGCCAAACTTTCGGTGATGGTACCAAGATGGAACATTTTTGTCAAGGATTTAAAGGAGTAACGGGCTGCTGCGGACAGACCAAAAAAGCCCGACCAAGGGGGTCAGGCTTTTTTGGAGGTCTGGTCCATCAGGCGGGATTCAGTCACCATCACCGTCTTCATTTTCTGCAGGGCAAATGAGATAATGAAGGTTATCAAACTTCAATGCATCAATGCTTTCAAAACTTTTGATCATGCTTTTCTTCACTTGCTCCGCTGCCGCGCGCAAATCTTGAAAGCCATTTCCACTAAAGGAAAATGTCATACTAACACTATATCTGTCCATGGCTGCATTCTGCGGCTGGGAGATTCTACGTGTAAGCCGGCTTATGGATGTCATCGGCATCGTGCCTCAAAAAAATAGGGTTCAAGAAGTGGCAGCACCGGAGCCGGGGTCGGTGTCTCATCCTAATATTTGGTATATGTGCGGTGAGGCCACATGTTGCCACCGGCCCCAGAACTCTGCCGCACAGAGGGATATGCATAAAGTATGCCTTAATCTGTTTCTCATCCTATCCGGCAAGCCCTAACGATGGCAGTTGTCTGATCTGGTCAAGTAAAAACGGACAAGGGGCAACAACTTGCCACGAAAAAGGGTTTGACATGTTGCAGTCATGAATCTTATCATGACTAGGCGTATCACAGGAGCTGGCGCGAGCATCAAGAGACAAGGCACGAGGAAGACAATAGACCATGCAACACGCTATGGAGATTGACGCAAAGAGCCAAAGGATACGTTTTTCTCCGGAGATGGCAAATCTTTGTTATACCTGCGGTACTTGTAGTAGCGTCTGCCGCGCAACCGGTTTGGTCCCTGGTTGGAATCCCAGGAAGGCCATCCGGGCTATAGCTTTGGGATTGGAACAGGAGGTCATCGACTCCAAGTGGCCGTGGGTCTGTACCCTGTGTGGTCGATGCGAGTATCTTTGCCCTCAAGGCATCCAGCTCTTGAAGACGTTCCGAGCATGCCGCACCATGCGGGAGCGGGACATGGAAAGCATCGGGTCAATTGTGGTGAAATGTGAAATTTAGCAGCACCTGCATCCTTCGGGTCCTCCGAACTGATCCCTTGTCGTAGTAGGGTTGTTGGGTTAAGAATACAGCGGTTGCCTAAGAAATCCTCTAAACATAGGAGTTCTGGAGGCAAGGGAAACCGCTGAACGTAGGCTTCCATCCATTTCTGCGATCCCAACGCACGCCATGTCCAAACCACGGTCTGATGAAAGAACCCCTCTTTCCGCATTCCAAACCCCGCAGGTGTCGACTGTGGCTGTGAATCATACGGTAGGATTCCTCTCTGAGGCCATCATCATGTCTTTGGAAAACCTTATGAAATGCGGCATTGGCATGTGCGGCAGGTGTAATGTGGGCGCTGAGTATGCGTGCAAGGATGGACTGATCATGACCCTGGCCAAACTCAACACCCTGCCAAAAGAATACTGACACCAGCCACAGGCGCTCTAAGTAAATAAAGAAGGGATGCTGGAAAATCCAGCATCCCTTCTTCCCTGTTTGGGGTTAGCCGAAAATCTATGCCTCTATTAATGCCTACATCTTCTTCTAAATCGATATCATCATGACGGGCCGTTAGGGCCCCGGCGGTTTTGTGCAAAGAGTCATTTGCACCGTGATCTCATCCAATCTATTTCAGACTGTTCTGAAGAACTTCCAAAAGTTCCTCGGGCTCCGGTGGTTTCTCAATATAGGCTGCTGGTTCCGGGATGGTTTCCCCCTCATATCTATCTAGGACTTTCTGGGAGTGAAAAAAGGTCTTTTTGGAGATTGCCGAAAGCATGATGACTGGTATATCCTTTAGCGCAGGGTCTTTTTTTAGCTCCCGGTACATGTCTATGCCGCTCTCCTTTGGCATCATAACATCCAGGATTATCGCAGAGGGCTTATGCTGACGGGTAATCTCCAATCCCTGTGCCCCATTTTCTGCCGAAAGGGGCTTAAAGCCACTTGTTTCCAGTAATGTGGTAATGAACGTTCTCATATGCAATTCGTCATCAACGACCAGAATTTTTTTTGCCATTTTTCAACTCCTCCATGAATAAAGGCATGATTTCCCGTTGATTTACCCTCAGGCCTGTAACCTTAATACAGCCCCCCTGGTAGGGTAAATTGTTTAGCCGGATTTCTTATGGCAATCACATGGCAGTGGGCATATTTGGACACATTGGCCACCGTGCTGCCATGTTCAATCCTATCCTGTTCGGATTTCCCGAGGGCCCCCATCACAATCACATCAATATCATTTTTTCTGGCATAACGGACGATCTCCACGTCAGGTGATCCGTATGCAACCACAAGTACATAGTTGTTGAAGTCGCCGAGTCTGTTCTCGTATTGTTTCCTTAAGGCCTCTTCAGCTTTCTTTGCTATTTCCTCACTAAAAAAGGCCTCACCGCTGGGGGCGTCCTCTGGAACATGCTCGTCCACGATATGTCTGATATAGGCATAAGGCGAATGGGGAATGTGAAGAACATGCAGCTTGGCATCATGCTTTTTGGCCAGATCGAGGGCATGAAAAAAGGCGATGTTGGCATCCTCAGAAAAATCGGTACAAAACAGCATATTTTTATATTCTACCATGGTAACCTCCTTGTATCCTGTTTACTCTCTCCATTTCTCCTGTTCCCCTGTCCATCCTAGTGCTCAGAACGGGCTTTTCTTTTTTCCAATGAAATTCATCAGAACATATAGTTTAGTCTGCCTCTGCCAAACCCACCGAATTTTAATGACCTCAAATTATACTATGCCTTACAATACCAGCGGAAGCAACGAAGAAAACGCTCAACTTAGCTGCCCAGGACGTATCTCTGCTTTGGATGACACTCCCCGCACGTAACAGGGCCTTCATCATTTTCCCGGTGACACGCCTTGCACAGGTCATGATACGCCTTCATCAAGGGCCTGGCGGGGTCATCCTCTTCGACATGATGGCAGTCTGAGCACCCCTGGCCTTCGCTCGACTCGTCTTCAACCTTGTTGCCACCCTGATAGAGATGGTGGCAAACGTTACATTCTTCAATCTCCGCCTTTTCGTTGTGCTCCTCATGCACAAAAACCGCAGGAGCCCTCTGTCTATCTTTGAACGCGCTGTCCGCCAGGCTCACAATATCTTCCTGCGCGTGGGCAGGCACAAAACACAACATAGAAACCAAAACCGCCATTCCTATATACAGAGCTACCATACCCTTTCTCATCCCCACTTTCCCCCTCTTAGACAACAGCCTGAGCCAGTTTCTGATATGTTATCACACACGCCACCCGAGATTTTGGTGACCGTTCGACTAACCAGTTTCTCCATGCTCTTCTTTCGGCTTCAAGTGGTCAGGGAGATCCCACACCTGAGGGATTATCGTCTTAAAGTGTACAACCTCTATGCCCAGATCATATTCCTTATTCAGATCTCTTATTTGATCAAAACAATTATGGCATGGGACAACCAGCATCTCAGCCCCGGTCTCTCGGATCTGCTCGGCCTTCACCTTGCCGGATGCCATCCTCCTTCTCTTGTATTCAGGCCCCATGGGAATGTAACCGCCCCCGCCGCCACAACAGTGATTGTACTCGCGGTTGACGGCCATATCGCGAAAGTCAGTACACATCGCATTCATTAGATACCTTGCTTCTTCCCAGAGCCCCCCGCTTCTGGAAATGTTACACGGATCCTGATAGGTGACAGGTTTGGTTATCTTCTTGGCAGGATCAAGCTTTATCTTTCCATCTTTGACATAATCATGGAAGACCTGCACACTGTGAATAATCGGAAGTGGAGGCTGACCACCAGGTAACCCCAACCAGTAAGGCGCTTCGAACCGAAGCGAACGATAGGGGTGCCCTCATTCCGAGGTGAAAATTCTTTTTACCCCCAATCGCTCAGCCGCATCGTAACAAAGTTTGGCCGCGTGGGCCATAATCTTTGCATGACCTGCAAACATCCCGAGATTGGTCATATCCCAGCCCATACTGGGGAAGGTCCAATTCTCGCCGGCAGCGTGAAAGATCATGGCTGCTTCGGCAATATCCTGAGGATAGTATTTAACTTCCCGGGCGTTGAGTACATAGAGGGTGTCACACCCCTCCTTGTCTACTGGAATCTTCATGCCCGGCATCTCTTCTTCATTCTCCTCCTCCATCCACACACAGGTCTCAACCATGTCCTCTGTTGTGATTGCCATCTGGTTCCCAAATTCCAAATGGTTCTTGGCTGCTTCCATCAGCGCTGGCGGGGCAAGCCCCTGTGAGCAACACATACCCCGCACTGCTGCTATCATAAGAGCCGGTTCTATTCCAAACGGACAATATAGGGAACATCGACGACACGCAGTGCAGTCTCCGTACGCTATGTCGGCAATCCCCTTAAGCTCTTCACGGGTAACGTTGCCATTTTTCTTATAAAGCTTCCCCAAAGTCTGCATGATCTTGTAGGCTGGCATGTACTTCGGGTCTTTGTCGTGTGCTGTATAAAAAAAGCAGCTATCTGCGCAATAGCCGCAGTGCGCGCAGATATCCAGCCACGTCTTGAACCGGGCGCCCTTAAAAAAAGCCAACCTCTCCCTTATGAAGTCGGTATCTATGGCGGGTTCTGGCATGTCTGACCTCCTATATGTGTGGTTTAACGCTCATATCCTTTAAACACTGCCCTGCGGGCTTTTTTCTACCAGGTTTTGGCCCCTCTCCTTTCACCCATTTCACTCCCGATATGGGCTCTGGTGAAGAAGAACAGAATCATGTGGCTTAGTTTCGTAAACGGTATGGCGATCAGCATGATTTCACCGCACAGGATGTGGATGATCAATACGGTCTTGTAGTCAAACCATTGATGGTAGGCAAAGTAGCCGGTGACAAACGGGGCGACAGCAATGGCCAGCAGCAGGTAATCGTAGGCGGTGGTCACGATCCTCACCTCAGGCAATACGATGCGGCGGAGAATCAAAACAATGGCGGCAGCCATCAAGAGCAGGGTCAGGTAATCAGCACTCGTTTCAGAAAAGGACCACCAAGTGATGCCCCACCTTTCATCCCACAGGATATTGTGGCCCAAAAGGAAAATCGGTACCGCCAGCAAGCATACATGAAAGACAAAGAACACTATGGTCAGGACTGGTTTCTCTCTCATGCTTCGGCTCCCAAATGGGATGAGCCAGCGGTAAACCGAGCGGAATGACCACCCCCAGCTCCAATGATTGAAAACCACCTTGTCCTTCTTTGAGGCAAGGCGAATCACGGAAATAACCTTAACGGTCATTCCGATAATGAAAATTCCGAAGGCTATCCAGGCAAGTGGACCGGTTACAAATTCGTACATGACAACCTCCTACATTCTTAAATCAACAAGATTTTCTTGCCATTATTGGCCATTTAATTATATATTGACGGCAAGTATATTAAAATAGTAGGATTTGTCAACACTTTTTTTGGGGGTTCTCTTGGGATCAACGGTATTTCGTGGCATTGTATTTTCTTGACAAGGATTATGACAGTGTATGGGCCTGGGCGAAGGCGTCCTGCGTTGACAGGAACACAAGGAGTGAAGCCGTAACATACAACACGAGGTTATACCATGAAATTGTCAACCAGAAGTCGTTATGGGACGAGGATGATGCTCGATATGGCACAACGTTACAATGAAGGGCCTGT
>DAOUZN010000128.1 GCA_030665585.1 Deltaproteobacteria bacterium
CTTCAAACATCCCGCGCACTTGTCCTCCATTTTACCGGCAAACCGGCAGCCGGCCATTCTAACTTCTGGTTATCGTAGAAAGTTGATGGTTTCGTAAAAAGTCGATTTTACTCACTCCGTGAACATTTTGGGGGCCCTTAAGATATTCAGCTAAAATTCTAAAACTCGGGCTAACGCCCTCAAACAGTTAGCATTTTTTAACGCAGAATATCTCAAGTGCCTTCATCCCAAAACGTTCAATGTCGTTCGCAAAACACTTTTTACGAGTCTGTCAAAGTTGGGGTGAAACAAGGAAGCTCTATCTCAAAAGCTACGCTCTTTTCTGATTTCTTCGTAAGCTTCCCGGATCTCTCGAAAGCGTTTTGTGGCAAATTCGGTAAATTCTTCGGGAAGGCCCTTGGAGACGATGGTGTCAGGATGAAAGTCCTTCACAAGTTTCTTGTGCTTGGCTTTGATCTCCTCATCTGAGCACTCAGGTGCACAGTTTAAGACCTTGTAGAACCTGTCAACATCTTTGAAATAAGCGCCCTTCATGCTGTTGAACTGCTGGTCGCTCATATGAAAAATATCTTTCATCCTCTTCAGTGCGGATTCTTCAGCAGGATGAAATCGATGGTCTGCCGCGGCTATCTGGAAGAGTAGGTCCAAGAACGAAACGAGCACTGTGGGCTGTGCCTGGCTAATTTGGTAAAATTGGACTGCAAAATCATCAATGGAATACCTGGAATCCTTTGCCTCATTGAAGACCTGTTTGGCGAACTGCTTTTCCCTGTCACCCATCTTCAGATTGCCAATGAATCGTTCTACAACGGCAATTTCATCTCCAGTGACCACGCCGTCTATTTTGGCAAGCTTGCCTAGAATTGAAAACATGCTGACAAAATAGGCGGCCTGAGTCTGCTCTGCATATATGAGTCTCGGTTGCCCAGTGGCATAGGCTTGCCTCTTGTCAACCAGATGATGCCCCAAGGCTGCGCCGGCAATAGCACCCAGGGGTCCACCGATAAACATACCCATGGACCCAAACATGAGTTTTCCAAACCACCCCATGGCCTACACTCTCCTCGCTGTGATGGTGAACCCAGGAATTGCCTTCCTCGTGATGATTGAACCGCAAAAGCGAGCGCTAACCCCGTAGCTTGCTGCGGGGTTAGCGAGCGTATCCAAAAAAAAGTCAGCCTTCCTTACGGTCGAAGATTCCCTGTAGCTTGCTACAGGGAGCTTCAATACCAAATAGGCGCTTCTTAAGCAACAGCCCGTTTAAGTTTGACCCCCCTGCCGCCCCGGGGATGTTGAAGCCCGCAGGGAAAAGAGGTTTGTCCTTGACTAACACGAACAAGTTTGAGAAATAATTTCATGCCTGTGTTGCTGCAGACAGATTGCAGATGGCGATGGACGGTTCATATCGAGCCAAAGGAGTTCCACTGCAGACATTGCGGCACTTGGTGTCTCCGTGCTCACTTTGATGAGCTGAGAGAAAAGGAGACACGCTCAGGAAATAGGGTGCAGAGGATTTGAACAATACAAACAAGGAGGTTGCGCGATGAGGTGCACATGGGTAATCATGTTGGTCTTGGCCGTGGTGGCGATGACCGGGGTGAAATCAACCTTTTCAGGGGAGAAAGGCATGACGGAGACGACAAGAGCGATCGTCATTATGGAAACCTCGGAAGGTACTATCAAAATTGAGCTTTGGCCTGCGAAGGCCCCTATGACGGTCAAGAATTTTTGGCGCTATGCCGACGAGGGGTTTTACGACGGCACTATATTTCACAGGGTCATCGACAACTTTATGATCCAGGGTGGAGGCTTTGCGGCTGACATGACAAAGAAACCCACCCACCAGCCCATCAAGAATGAGGCCACGGCCGAGCTGAAAAATGACCGCAGCACCATCGCCATGGCCAGGACGCGCGATCTTCACAGCGGCACGTCTCAGTTTTTCATCAACCTCAAGGACAATGATTTCCTCAATCACTATGACGAGACAGCCACGGGTTTTGGATATGCCGTATTCGGAAAAGTGATTGACGGCATGGATGTGGTTGACCGCATCGCCAAAGTCAAGACAACCACTGCGGGGTCATTCAGAGATGTGCCGGCAAAGCCGGTAGTGATCCAGCATGTCAAGCGTGTCGAATCAGACTAACCGCCGACTCTCGCAGACAGCATGAATCCGTACCTTCCGTCATACGTGACGCCCAGGTTTCTGTCGCTGAAAAAGGGTAACAAGCTTTTCAGCTGTATCGCTCTTCAGGGTTCCTTTCTCCCTGGCAAGATGAACCGTATGAAGGCCCAGGGCCTTGTAAATCATAAGGAACTCGGGGACACGCTCCGCTATGGCCTTAAGGTGCGCTGCAACCGTGTCCACATCTCCCCGGGCGATAGGTCCTGTCAGCGCCGCAGGAATCCCCTTGGCGTCGATATTGCTCAACGTCCCCTTGATTAGAGGCAGGAGAGCCCTGCAGGAGACGTCAGGGGAGATCCCGGCTGCCCGATTCAATGCAAGGGCCAGATGCATCAGGGTCACCAGATAGTTGGAAGCCACAACAGCTGCCGCATGGTACAGGGTCTTCCCCTCTGGGGTGATCTCCATCAGGATCCCCCCCACGTCCCGGACCAGTCGCCGCACCACAGGCAGGGCTGTCTTGTCACCTTCAATGGCACAAAAAGAGCCGGGCACCAGTTTTTCAGCCTCATCCACCGAGGCAAAGCTTTGGAGGGGATGAAGGGTTGCCACCGCAGCCTCACAGCGTCTTGCGGAAGAAAGAATCGCAGACGAAAGTGCGCCGCTGCAGTGAATGACCACGGCATTTTTGTCAAAACCCCTGTGTTTGACAATGGCCTCGCATGTGGATTCGATTACATCATCAGGCGTGGTCACGAAGACGACCTGGGCGCCCTGACTCATCTCCCAAGGGCGGTCAGAGAATTGCTCCGCACCAATTATTTTCGCCGCTCTGCCAGCCGTATTAAGACTTTTCGTAGCGACTCCCGTGACGCGGTGGCCTGCACGGGCAAGCAGTTTCCCCATGGCGGTTCCCACAGTACCGCAACCGATGATGGCAATGGTCGGCTTCATCTTTGCCACAAGAAACAAGACATTGGCCAGACGTCCGGCAATGGGCAAGCCAGAGCCGTTTGTCCATCAAAAAAGGGCGAGTCAGCGCCCGCCCCCCTTCGCGTTATTGCCTGCCCACCTCGCCGCCTATGACTTGGGCAAATACGGGGTGAGATCCTCAACGTATTTCCTCATCACCTTGAACCCAGCCTCGGTTAGGGCTGAAATGGCTCTCTCGCCGTTGGGAGCACCCACCCTCATGATCAGGTGATAAATCCCCGGGTGCTCTTTCTCGGGAAAAGTGACCAAACTTCGGACGTTGATCTTGAGCTCCTTCAAGATTCTCGCCACCTCAGCGACTACCCCGATGCGGTCCTGCACCAAGACAGTAAAGCGCACGCTGTCCCCGTCCAAACCGATAGCTTCAAGGAGCACTTCCATGACATCGGTCGTTGTAATGATGCCGACGAGCTTCTCATCTTGCATAACCGGAAGGGCGCTGATCCTGTCTTCTTGCATCATGCGGGCAGCACGCTCAATCGTGGTGTCCGGCGTGATGGTCACAATCTTTTTCACCATGATCATATCCACAGTCAACTGCTTCAACAGATAGTTCAACTCGTGAGCGCTCAATGTTGTGGCCGGAGATGCCCAACTCTGCTTCAGGTCCCTGTCGGAAACCACCCCGACCAGTCTCTCTTTTTTGTCCACCACCAGAAGGTGTGCGATCCGTTTTTCAGCGATGACATCCCTCGCCTTCACCAGCGAGGTATCCGGGGGCACTGTGACAAGTTCTGTATGCATGACACGGCCAACGTGCATAAGGGTTCCTCCTGCCTGTGACCCGAACACGGGTCTGGGATGAATACGCCTATTATCTCTCGTGGGATGGAAAATCCATCAACCTTTTATTCATAGGGAAAGCTCGCATACCTGTCAAGCAAAAACGGACGGCAAGAAATATGGCCAACTTATTGAAAAAGCATCACAACCTGCCGAACAGCCGCCTCCAGGCAGGTGTTCCTGGAAAGGCCTACAAGGCGGTTTAAAGGGCCACCGGGAGCTCTGACATATGGACGCCCTATCGGAAAATCTTAACTACTTTTCTCTTGAACGTTGTGCCGTCTTGTAACGTATATGTCTTAGAAACCACGCTCAGGCGGTCTTCCGCAAAAAGCTGAATGCATGCTGGGTACAGCTCCCACTCAAGCCTAAGGCCCTTTTCCCGGACTATTTCGAGCGTGTCTCCAGCCTCGATCTCAAAGGCTTTCTGCCCAATGATAGGCCCCGTATCTTCTCCATAGTCCACAAAATGGACGGTGCAGCCCCCGACCTTACAGCCATACCGGTAGGTATCTGCATAGCCGTCCACACCCGGGAAAGAAGGCAGGAGGGCTGGGTGAATGTTCATAATCCGCGGTCTTGACGGATCTATGTTGATCCGGTCAATGAAGTAGGGGGTAAGCACTCGCATAAAGCCCGCCAGGACCAGAAGATCAAAGGGATAAGCCGCCATCTCCTTGAGCAAAGCCGCCTCGGCAATGGCCCGGGTACAAAAGTATCTTACCAGCTTGTCCCTATTCGAGCATGCAGAGATGACGTGTTGTGAGGCCAATACCCTTTCAAGGACAAAATCCTTTGGAACCAAGGCCTCCAATGATGGTGCCCTAGATGGCGCGACAACGGCTTGATAATCGACGACAAACGTGGAGATCCCGTGTTTTTTCGCTCTATTCAGTCCGTCAGCCTCGGCGTTATCCGAACCCACGAAGACGACGCTTCCATTGATTTGTCCGGACTCGCAGGCGTCAATGATGGCCTGCAGGTTGCTCCCTGCCCCTGAGATCAGCGCCACAATACGGATGTTGCCAGCCATAGGGGCATCGTTATCAGGTGCCCTTTCAGAATGTCAATAATGATGGTTTCGTAAAAAGTCGATTTTGCTCGCTCCGTGAACATTTTGGGGGCCCTTAAGATGTTCAGCTAAAATGCTAAAACTCGGGCTAACGCCCTCAAACAGTTAGCATTTTTTAACGCTGAATATCTCAAGTGCCTTTCTCCCAAAATGCTCAATGTTGCTCACAAAAAACTTTTTACGAGTTCATCAATAATAATGGGAGCTGCAACCTAGGTTGCATGGATTTCATGATCACCGGGCCACGGATCAAGGTGTGGCGGGCGGCCCCACAGGGACTCCCACAAGGGCCTGGAAGGCGCTCCAGCCAACGGCCTGCCTCATTTTTGACTTGACTTTGAACCTATTAAAATCTATGATTTTTTTATGCAAAGTCACCGTCTTGCAC
>DAOUZN010000094.1 GCA_030665585.1 Deltaproteobacteria bacterium
CCTGTCAAGAAGCACTACAATTTCAGGTAGGGTACATCGGCAAGAAGCCCGTATCTGTCGACAACGAACCATAACGTCGTCCTTATCCCAACCTGAAATTTCTGAATCGGCGAAAACCTGTGCGTCTGTCGATACCTGTCACGTATCTTTGTTGGAAGGCAGACCCACTAAAACACAGATGGCTGCTATGTCTAATAGCGGCCAATCTAAGAGTGTTGTGATCCCCCTCTGAAATACCACATCCCATTTCCTCTGTTGGACAAAAGTTGGACAAAGCAGATATTCAGACAAAAAAGAAGGCCAGCATCTGAAAGCTGACCTCGCTTAATATATTGTTTTTGGGTTCTTCTCCCGATTAGTTGATGCAAAGGGTTCGAGGATTCAAGGGGTCAAGGGGTCGAGTGCTTTTCTTTCTAACGATTTGATGAATTTCTAAACATAGCTGATAGGACCGTTGCCAGACTTTTAATTCTCTATAATTCTTAAGCATTTTACTCGAATCCCTGACCCCTTGAATCCTTATGATCCTACCAACTCTTTTGGAGATGATCCTGTTTTTGTAACTTTTCTAGTGGTGCCGAGGCCCAGAATCGAACTGGGGACACGCGGATTTTCAGTCCGCTGCTCTACCGACTGAGCTACCTCGGCACCAGAAACAAAATTTGTCTATTAGAAGGCTCAACCCTTGTCAAGGCATTTTTAGACACCGCCCATGTCCCCCAAGGCATGCTGAAGAATGGCCCCTGCCGCCACTGCGGCTG
Organism: Deltaproteobacteria bacterium; assembly: GCA_030665585.1. Classification (GTDB taxonomy): domain Bacteria; phylum Desulfobacterota; class Desulfobacteria; order Desulfobacterales. The sequence continues at coordinate 762 of DAOUZN010000094.1, forward strand.
TGTCTGACTTGAGGATTCTAGGCCCCAGCGAGATACAGACGAAGCCGGAGTCCACGGCCGATTTGACCTCCTCGTCTGTAAAACCTCCTTCAGGCCCCACAAGAGCCAGCACCTTGCGCGTCTTACCTGCGGTTTCCAGACGCGGCCATGAGCCCATGCCGGCCTGGCCGATATCGAAGATGATTTTCAAATCGTGGGATGGGCGAGAAATAATCAGATCCTGGAAGGAAACCACTGGGCTGATATGAGGTGAGCGGGATCGCCCGCATTGTTTCAGGCCCTCTCTAGCGATGGCTTCCCAGCGTCGCCCTCTTTCAGCCAAGCGCCTGGAATCCGGCCTGGACACGCTTCTTCCGGACACAAAGGGGATAAAACCAAAGGCACCCAATTCGGTCAACTGTCTCACAATACGATCCATCTTCCGGGTCCTCAGCAAGGCCTGCCCTATCGTGAGCTCCAGATCAGATTCCGAAATGGCAGAATACTTGCAGAGAATCGAGAGTGTGATCGCCCTAGGCGCGCTATCCAGAATCCGGGCCTGGTATTGCCAACCCTCGTCGTCAAAGAGGAGAATCTCTTCACCAGGCCCTAACCGCAAAACAGTTCGAATATGCCTCACATCCGGACCGGTTAGGATCACCCTGTCTGAAGGGGCATGCGCCCCGTTAATGAAAAAGCGCCTCATCTTTTACCGTTGATGGCCATACAAAAGCGGACTAAACGGCCCACCGCCTATCAGGGTGTCACGCCAGTTGACCGGCCTGCTTCCCGCAAGCCCCGACCTTTAGTCGGGGTCAAGGGAAGCTATATAAAAATGGCCTAATACCTTACCGGGAAGCCCCGGCCTTTGGTCGGGGAGCTTCACTCCCTGAGGAGAAGGGAGACACACAAAAGATCTTGACACATCAAAAAACATTATGATAGTTTTTTCAACAAAATCAAGAACTACAAGAAACCCTTTATCTCTTGCTGCTATGAACGGCGCGCTGCTGCCATCCAAATCAAGAAGGATCTGATCATGGACACTGATGAAAAAGACAAAGAGGCACAGACCCTGGGTGGAAACGGTACACCCAGAGAAATCCGTGAGGTGGAAGATGTGATCGAGTTGGAAGATGTGGTCGAGGAGCCCTTCGGGGAAGAACCCCCCGACCATGCCGGCCTTAACTCGGAACCTGACCAAGCCATCTCGCTTCATGCTGACACCCCTGACGAAGAAGACATCATTGAACTCGTCGATGAAGCAGCAGATGAATCTGAAGACGAAGGGGTCATAGAACTGACTGACGTGGCTCAAGAGGAAGATCTCCAGCCCGAAACGGGCGAATTGTCAGAGTTGTCATCGGCCGACCTCGGCAGCGGGGCCTCTGATGAAGACGGCTTCACAGAGGATGTGGGTATGGAAATGCCCGCAGAGGCGTCCCCCGGCATACCCATGGGTGAAAAACCCGCAGGGGACATAGGGGAAGCCCAAGACCTCCAAGAATCCGGCCCTGACAGGGAGTTGGAATCGACGATCCTTGAAAGGGTTTCTGACGAACAGATCGAAGCGATCATGACGCGTGTGGCAAAGGAAATCATAGAAAAAAAGGCCGATCGCGTACTCCTTGAGGTGGCGGAGGCAGCCATTGCCAGGGAGATAGAAAGGCTCAAGCAAGCACTTTGATCGGCATGCAGGTGCCTGAAAATAGACGGTTCCATGACGCAGGGGGTTAAGGAATTAATCCCCTTTTCAATTTTGGGAGCACCATAGAATGGATTCGAGGATACTAGAAAAGGGCTACGAACCCAAGGAGGTAGAAAGACGCTGGTACGCCTACTGGGAAAAGGAAGGCCTTTTTGCAGCCGAGGATGTTAGTGACAAGAACCCTTTTTCCATTGTCATTCCTCCACCCAACGTGACCGGGGTCCTGCACATGGGTCATGCCCACAACAACACTCTGCAGGACATCCTTTGTCGCTACCGACGCATGCAGGGCTTCAACGTGCTGTGGATGCCCGGCACCGACCATGCGGGAATTGCTACCCAAAATGTGGTGGAAAAAGGGTTGGCCAAAGAAGGGCTGACGCGTCATAGCCTAGGGCGAGAGAAGTTTGTCGAGAGGGTGTGGGATTGGCGTGAGCAATATGGTGGCTTGATTATCGAACAGTTGAAACGCCTGGGGGCTTCCTGCGATTGGGACCGGGAGCGTTTTACCATGGATGAGGGTCTCTCTCGTGCCGTCAGGACCGTTTTTGTGAGACTCTACGAGGAAGGCCTTATCTATCGAGGCAACTATATCATCAACTGGTGCCCTCGTTGTCAGACCGCCCTGTCGGACCTGGAAGTGACGCATGAAGACCACAATGGTCACCTATATCACATCAGGTATCCTTTTGAACATGGCCCAGGCGCAATAGTGGTAGCGACCACCAGACCTGAGACCATGCTGGGAGACACGGCGGTAGCCGTCAACCCCAATGATGAACGCTATCGTTCACTGAAAGGCAAGGCAGTCATCCTTCCCCTCATGAATCGCGTCATTCCTATCATCTATGAGGAATATGTGGATACCGCATTTGGGACCGGTGCCCTGAAGATTACCCCGGCCCACGATCCTCATGACTTTGAAATAAGTCTGCGCCACAACCTTGACGCCATTAAGGTCATCGGGAGCGATGGCCGAATGAATGAACAGGCCGGCCGTTTCCAGGGCAAAGATCGCTTTGAGGCTCGAGACAGTATTGTTGAAGCCCTTAAGAAAGAAGGCCTCCTGGAAAAGCTAGAGCCCTATCAGCACAGTGTGGGGCACTGCTATCGGTGTCGAACAACCATAGAGCCGTATTTGTCAAAACAGTGGTTTGTTAAGATAAAACCCTTGGCAGAAGAAGCCATTGCTGCGGTCGAGACGGGTGCCACCCGCATCGTACCCGGTATCTGGACAAATACGTTTTTTGAGTGGATGAACAATATCAAAGACTGGTGCATCTCCAGACAAATATGGTGGGGCCACCGCATACCAGCCTGGACTTGTGAGGCGTGCGGCGAGATCATCGTTGCCATGGAGACCCCTGCGGCGTGCCCTCGCTGTCAGAAGAATGCCCTCACACAGGAAACCGATGTCCTGGACACCTGGTTTAGCTCGGCCCTTTGGCCTTTTTCCACCATGGGCTGGCCGGATGATACTCAGACCTTGAAGGCCTTTTATCCAACTTCTGTTCTGGTCACCGGCTTTGACATTCTGTTTTTCTGGGTGGCCCGGATGATGATGATGGGACTCCACTTCATGAAAGACGTTCCATTCAGGGATGTTTATATCCATGCCTTGGTCCGGGATGCTGAGGGCAAGAAGATGAGCAAGTCCAAGGGGAATGTGATTGATCCCCTTTACGTGATCGATGAGTTTGGCACAGATGCCTTTAGGTTCACACTGGCTGCCTTTGCGGCTCAGGGACGCGACATAAAGCTCGCTGAGGACAGGATAGAAGGTTACCGTCACTTCATAAACAAACTCTGGAACGCTTCTCGCTTTTCGCTGATGCACCTAGAGAATTCCCATCCCGATTCCTTCCAGATGGACACCCGGCACCTTTCACTGGCAGACAGATGGATTCTCAGCAGGGCAAATCGTCTGGTTGAAACGGTGACACGAGCCCTGGACGAGTACAAGTTCAACGAGGCAGCGAACGCCCTTTATCAGTTTGTGTGGCATGAATTCTGTGACTGGTACCTGGAAATCATCAAACCCGTCCTCTATGGGCAGCCTTCAGCAGAGGTTTCTGGCGGTGCCGGCAGACAAGGTGGCTCAGCCGGTGATGACGAGACCACGCGATCTGTCCTCTGGACGATTTTGAACGAAACGGTGCGTCTGCTCCACCCCTTTATTCCCTTTGTCACGGAGGAGCTCTGGGATAAGCTCCCCGGCACCAGTGGCTCCGTTATGAAGGCGCCATGGCCAACCAGCAGCAAGGGGCGCCATGACGCCGAGGCTGAAAGGACCATGGACCTGCTCATGGGCATCACTAGTGGTGTACGCAACATCAGGGGTGAGATGAACGTCCCGCCATCTCTGCGCGTGGAAGCCACGGTGCAGTCCCCAGACGAAGAGGTCCGGCAGGCCCTTGAGGAACATGGTCACATTATTGTCAACCTGTCCAAACTGCGGGCGCTCAGGATAACCCCGCCTGGCGAACGGCCCCTTTCATCTGCGACCTCCGTTCTTGGCGAGAGCACCATATTCGTTTCCTTGAAGGACGTTATAGACTTTGCGGCCGAGCAAGCTCGTTTGAATAAGGAGCTTGCCAAGATCCACAAAGAGTTGGATGGGGTTGGGAAAAAATTGCGCAATGAAGATTTTCTCAACAAGGCTCCCCGGGAGGTTGTCGAGGGGGTTCGAGCAAACCGGGAAAGACTGGATGAAAAGAAAAACAAGTTGGAAAACCAGTTGAGGACCGTGAGCCAGCTGGCGGGCGGTCCATAGTGACGCGTTATTGCACAGATGCGTCATTGCTCTTGACAACGTGGATCCAAACTCGTAAAAAGAACATCGGACGAGTGCCTCCGGGGCGGTGTCTTAGCACCTTCTCCGGGCCATGGCCTAAGTACGGGCCAGAACGAGAACGAACACCCATAATCAAGGAATCAGGTGATGAGATACTGTGCCATAGAATACGCCATCCCCAGCAAGGTTGTAACGAATGCTGAAATCATTCAGGAAATTATTGCCAGGAGCAAGCGTTATTTGACGCAGAAGGCCTTGGACTTACTGGCTTTTAAGTTGGATGAGCTGTTCAAAAAGTCGGTCACCTCGGTGCGTTATCATCGAGCCAAGAGCGAACGGTCCATCCAGTTTGGTATTGAGGCCGGCAAGAAGGCCTTGGAGTCGGCCAACATGTCACCAGAGAACATTGACCTATTGATATACGTCGGCGTTGGAAGGGGGTACATTGAGCCGGCAACGGCCAACGTATTTCAAAAAATACTAAAGCTAAACAAGGCCACTTGTTTTGACATCTTGGATGCCTGTGCAAGCTGGCTCCGCGCGATTCACGTAGCCCATTCATTCATCAAGAGCGGCATGTACAAGAACATCATGATCCTGAACTGTGAATTCAACTTTCGGGAATATGCCAATTTTGAGTTCAAGTCTGTGAACGATATTGAATTCAATTTCCCTACGTTTACGATTGGAGAGGCGGCAACCGCCACGATTGTTACTGATTCAGAACAAGATGATGAGTACTACGCCTCTTTCAGGACCTGGGGAGACCGGCATAACCTATGTAAAATACCGCTGCCCCATTTCAGCGAGTACAGCGACGGGGAACTCAGAAGTGAAATTCAACCCCTGACTTTTTTCTCCTATGGGGAAAAGATCTTTCGGTTTGTCTTTTCAAGGTTATGTAAGCACTACCGAGAAGACGCCGCCCTGAAGAGCTTCACCCATGAGATCGTTTTCAGCCATGCTGCCAGTGATACCATGAGTGAAAAGGTGATCCAATCGTGCAAGCTAGGCCAAGAAAAAGGTTACAACACCCACAAACGCTTTGGGAATACCGTCTCTGCATCCGTGCCATTGGCCATGGCTTGTGCCTTGAAAGAGGGCAGGCTCAAGAACAATACCAATGTCCTCATCGGCTTTGGGTCTGCTGGCGTGTCCACGGCATGGTCCAAGTTTAAGTTTCTACTCTAACCAGTTGCTATTTCCGGGAATCACAGCGAAACTGGGGGGAACGGGTGTCCCAAATCGCGCCCTAAGACTTACAGTGATACTTTAGAAAGTACGATTAACCTTCCTAAAATCAATATCTCTTTGACACCATCTTAAAGATAACCGGCTTTTTCATCATAGACATCCCCTCAAAATTTAAATCCGTGGTAACACTTTAGCGCTTTCAAAAACAGGGGAATGGTCCAGGCCTCTTTTCGCTTTGTCTAAACCGGTTTTTGATCAATCTAAGGCTTGCTCCAGGGGCTTTGAAAACTCGCCCCTTGGGCTCAGACAGTTCAAAGCCCTTATCCTCCGCTTCGCCAAGATTGATTGGCAAAAACCGTTTTAATGACCGCCCAAAGAAGCCTGGACTATTCCCTTTCTTGGCTCATTGAAGGTTCAACGGAGGCGTGAGCGGCGGTTAAATTTTATGTGCGTGTAACTGTCTGAGGCGCTTAGTGAGCGTTAAGAAACACCAGGGGATTTAAGGGGTGTCCCCTTTTTGGCCTGATGGAATGCGCAGAGCCTGCCAAGCCTTGTATGACGCTTTCAGCTGGTGCTTCTTTACGCTCACTTGGAGACGAGTTTTACACGCACTAAAATTTGATTGCCGCTTGCGCGCCCCGCGTTTCAAAGATCTAAAGTGTTACGAGTGAGCAATATGCAGTGTGAAGTGCAAAATGACAAATGGTCAATGCAAAATGATAAATGATCAGTAACAAACGAGGTGCGCCGTGTCCGACAAGCCATGGGACGGGAGATTTGCTGAAAGAACAGACCCCTGCGTGGAGTCTTTTACTTCTTCCATCCGTTTTGACCGGCGGCTCTATCTCTACGACATCGAGGGGAGTATAGCCCACTGTCGCATGCTCGCCAGACAGTCGATCATTTCCAGAGGTGAAGCCTCTACGATCGTGAAAGGCCTGAGCAGGATAGCCCGAGACATGAAGCGCGGTCACTTCGAGCCGGATGAGGCCCTGGAAGATATCCACATGAACATCGAGGACCGCTTGACCCGAGAAGTCGGCAAGGTGGCACAGAAACTTCATACGGCAAGGAGCCGAAACGATCAGGTGGTCTTGGACGTTCGAATGTATCTTCGGGACGAGGTGGGCAGGGTACTTGAAGGGCTCACGGCCTTGCGAGGGGCTCTGGTGAAGCTTGCTGACAGGCATGTGAATGTTATCATGCCGGGTTACACACACCTTCAGCGCGCCCAGCCGGTGCTGTTTTCCCATCACCTCATGGCCTATTATGAGATGTTTACACGGGATAGGGCGCGATTCAAGGAGGCGCTGAAACGAATCAATGTGATGCCCTTGGG
>DAOUZN010000093.1 GCA_030665585.1 Deltaproteobacteria bacterium
TACTTAAGATGTTCAGCTAAAATGCTAAAACTCGGGCTAACACCCTCAGACAGTTAGCATTTCTTAACGCTGAACACCTCAAGTTCTTTTTCCCCAAAATGCTCAATGTCGCTCACAAAAGACTTTTTGCGAGTTCATCAACTTTGATATGTCGATTCCGGACTGTCAACGTTTTTGTGCCCAAGCGGACAGCGTATGCTCATACCGGCCTCGCCTGTTTTGAAAAGAGACCCTTTTCAAACATCCTTGACCATTCTGCCACAGACCGGTATCAAATACAATATGGGTTTGTGCGACGTTTGGCGCTTTTGGACAAAGTCGTTCCCGCAAGACCTGGTACGATTTCATCACCTTTGGATACCTGATTGCGCCTGGAAGAGGAACTGGGATGGAAAAAATCATTGTTGAAGGGGGCCGTCGTTTACAAGGAACGGTGAGCGTGAGCGGAGCAAAGAATGCGGCCTTGCCTATATTGGTCTCGGCCCTTCTTGCTGAGGGATGGAGTGTCTATCATAATGTCCCAGACCTGAGAGATGTCAGGACGATCAAGAGGCTTCTGACCGACCTCGGGGTTCAGGTAAACACTCAAGGCAGTACCGTCAAGGTCAATGCCGGTACCCTAAAGAGCCATGAAGCGCCTTACGACCTGGTTAAGACCATGCGTGCTTCGGTGCTGGTTCTGGGGCCTTTGCTCGCTCGTCTGGGTCGGGCGCGGGTCTCGCTGCCTGGAGGATGTGCCATCGGTGCGCGCCCCATCAATTTGCACCTCAAAGGACTGGAGCAAATGGGGGCTCATATTTCTCTTGAGCATGGCTACATCGATGCCGAGGCGCCATCCCTCAAGGGAGCGGATATCTATCTTGACACAGTGACCGTGACCGGCACGGAAAACCTCATGATGGCTGCGGTCTTGGCCCAGGGGGTGACCATCCTGAGGAATGCGGCCCGTGAGCCCGAGGTGGTGGCCCTGGCCACGGCCCTCAATCAGATGGGTGCACACATAACAGGGGCCGGGACCCCGGTCGTCACCATCACCGGGGTGGATACCCTGAAGCCCACCTCAGTCACCATCATACCGGATCGGATCGAGGCCGGCACCTTCATGCTGGCGGCGGGTGTAACCCATGGTCATATCAAGATTATCGGGACTGAACCGGGTCACCTGGCCGCGGTGATCCATAAGGTGCGACAAGCGGGCATCACCGTTGAACAGGAACCTGATGGGCTGCGTGTCGTCTGCGAGCAAACCCTTTCCAGCGTTGACGTCAAGACCCTGCCCTATCCGGGGTTCCCGACCGATATGCAGGCCCAGTTTATGGTGCTCATGTGCTTGGCCCCGGGTCTGAGCGTTATTTCTGAGACCATCTTTGAAAATCGGTTTATTCACGTTAGTGAACTCCAGCGGATGGGCGCAGACATTAAGGTGTCGGGCAACACGGCCGTGGTACAGGGCGGCAAGCCCATGACAGGAGCCCCTGTCATGGCCACGGACCTGAGGGCCAGCGCCTCATTAATCCTGGCCGCGCTGGCAGCGGAAGGGACGACTGAGATTTCCCGGGTCTATCACATAGACCGAGGGTATGAATCCATTGAACAGAAGCTGGCGCAATTGGGCGCCAGGCTATGGCGGACACGGGGGTGATCGTCGTTCAAATGAGTGGCTCAAAGTCTCTGTCAACAACCTTGACGTAACATCGCGCCTGATGCCTGCTGACGGTCCTCCACAGGTCTATGCCAGGCCCCTGATCCCCGTCCTTCTGGCCTTCATGGGCGGCATCACAATGGGCCTGTATTGGCCTGGGCTCCCAGGCGTGTTTTTGGGCGTCTCTTTTGCCTTGCTTTCGTGCATTTTTTTCGTGTGGAAGGGTCGAAAGGTTCGCCTGCTTCCCCTTGTTCTCTTCTTGCTTCTAGGCTACTGGAGCCTTCAGGGTTGGATCGCACCCCATCTGCCTGCCAACCATGTATCCCGCTTCATTGACGACCATCCCTGGCACATCATTGGTCGGTTGGATGACCGTCCTCAGTGCATGCCGGACCGGACGCGTTTCACCCTCAAGGTAGAATCCCTTACCAGAAAACAGATGTGTTATCCGGTCACCGGCGCCATACGTGTCACCGTTCGTGGAACGGTCGACCATCTTCGTTCAGGCGACAGGATCGCCTGTCTGGCAAAGCTCAAGGAGCTCAGAAACTTCAACAATCCAGGGGGCTTTAACTACCGGAGATATATGGCCTTTCGAGGCATCAGGGCCTCGGCATACCTGTCCAAGAAAGAGTTCTTGGTCAGACTCCATGCCGCAGGAACCGGCCGGCTTCATGAAGCCCTTCAGCGCGCCAGGGAGGCCGTATCCAGCTTGATCGAAAGGGTCCCTCCGCAGGATGCCAGAGGCCTGCTGAAAGCGCTCATCATTGGAGATCGAAGTGAAATTTCTCCGGAAACTCGGGAGGTTTTCAATCGGGCCGGAATTTCCCACCTCCTGGCTATTTCAGGACTTCACATCGGCATGGTGGCCACCCTTGCCTTTTTTGCCTTCCGCTATCTGCTGGCGCGATCCCAGAGGATGCTGTTGGCCGCCCGGGTCACTCGCGGAGCCGCCTTGATGAGCGGCCTGCCGGTGCTCTTTTACGGCCTGCTGGCGGGCATGTCGCCTCCTACACAGCGCGCCGTGATCATGGTGATGGCCTTTCTCGTCGCGGTGCTGTTGGAACGGGAACATGATACGATCAACACCTTGGCCTTTGCAGCCCTTGCCATTCTGATCATCAGCCCCACAGCCCTTTTTGGAATATCCTTTCAGCTCTCTTTTGTCGCCGTGTTTGCCATTTTGTACATGCTGAAAAAACTTCCCTTTGTGTTGAAACTAAGGAGAGGCCCGTTGACCGTGTTGAAGAGATTGGCCCTCTTTTTGCTCGTTTCCGCGGCAGCCATCTTGGGCACCTTGCCCATAACGCTGTATTACTTCAACCAGACATCCCTCATCGGGCTTTTCACCAATTGTCTCTTGGTACCTCTGGTGGGATTCCTGGTCGTGCCCCTGGGACTTTTGGCCGTTCTCATTTTGCCGGTTGCCGCAACCGGCTCCCTTTGGATCATGAAAATGGCGCTTGCCGTGATGCAAGGCGGCTTGAGCCTGGCCGCCTTGTTTTCAAAATGTCCTTTTGCTGCGGTCAAGACCGTCACTCCCAGTTTTCTTGAGATCGGGCTTTACTACGGCCTTGCGTGGACGCTTTTTAATTTGCGGCACAGCCGCCTAGCAAAGGCCACACTGCTGGGCATCGCACTCGTGGCCTTGGCAGATGGCGCCTATTGGGCCGAGCAACGATTCGGCAATCATGACCTAAGGACGACCTTCATCGATGTTGGACAGGGAAACGCAGCCCTCCTGGAACTCCCCGGAGGACCGTGCGTGCTGGTGGACGGCGGGGGGTTTTACGACAATCGCTTTGACGTGGGGGCAAGGATCGTGGCACCATTGCTGTGGCACAAAAAGATTGCTACCGTGGAGACCCTGGTACTTTCTCATCCCAACTCGGACCACTTGAACGGACTCTTGTTTATTGCCAGACACTTCCATGTGCAGACGGTCTGGATGAACCGAGAGGATGTGCCTAACGAGCAGTACCAAGATTTCCTCGACATTATTTCAGAAAAAGACATCCGTATCATGGGATTAGAAGAGCTATCAAGACCACAGACAATTAACGGAGTTCGATTCCAGGTGCTTTACCCTCCGCGTGACTTCTTAGAACGAAAAACCCAAGACCGTTGGCGCACGCCAAATAACAACTCCCTTGTCTTGAAGGTTGCCTTTGACAAAGTTTCATTCCTGCTGCCAGGAGACATTGAAGCTGAGGCAGAAAAGGAGCTCACTGCCTTGGCAGGCAGGACCCTCGAGAGTAACGTACTCCTGGCTCCTCACCATGGGAGCAAAAGCTCCAGCACACCAGGATTTCTCAATTTCGTGGATGCTGACATAGCTGTTATTTCAGCCGGTTGGAAGAACATGTTCGGATTTCCTCACTGCACGATACAAAAGCGTTATGAGAGCATGGGCTGTCAGATCTTTCGTACGGATCACGGGGGCGCCATCACCATCACCACAGACGGTACCCACCTGCGCGTCAAACCTTTCTTGTCCGGCCGCGTGCAACTGTGCCCTTCGAGGGCCTGAGGTCACACCTGCAAACGAGTGCAAATGGGTTGCGCAAAGCCTCGTTATCTGGATATCATTCGGGAACCATGCGCTGAAAGCGGTGGGACAAGAAGAATGATTAGAATGAAACCCTACGCGTTTCTACTTAGAAAATTGGTGAACAAGGTGAGCGGTTGGATGCTGCACTGTGACAAGTTCAAAGAAGAACGCATGACTTACCGCACCCCTTGGGAGGACCGGAGAGCGAGGTAAATATCCTTCGTGAGCAGCCATAAGAAAATCGTCCTTTGGATCACAGGAAGCCTGGGAACCCTTTTCATCTTCCTGGTGGTGCTCATGGCTCTCTTGCCGACGTTCATCAACCTTGAACCGATTAGAAAAAAAATCCTGGCCAATATGTCCCTGACGGTTCGCGGCTCAGTGGAATGTGAGCGGTTTGACCTTTCATTTTTGCCCCGCCCTCATGTGATGATGAATCAGGTTGGTCTATCCATCCCCGGAAAAGTGACCGGCAATCTGGGGTCTGTCACCATCTATCCCAGGATCTTACCCCTCCTTACGGGTGAACTACGCCTCGCCGAAGTGAAAGTGGAAGCGCCTGATTTCACCGTGAGGGGCCGGGAAAAAGGGCCGGACAAAACCAAGGAGCAACCGAAACGATTCTCTCTTGCGGCCATCCAGGAAAAGGTCGCCCCTGCATTAACTGTTTTGGCATCGAAGGCCCCTGGTCTGGTCGTGCAGGTGGAAAACGGCCGGCTGGATCTTGGCGAAGCGAACCAGGCTGTTTTTCTGTTCCAAGATATTCGGGTCTACATGGATCTGCCAGCCAACCCACTCAAGATGGATGTTACTGGTTTTAGTCTTAAGATCCATAGCCCAACGGATCTGCACGCCAGGGTGGGAGGATCTCCGCCCAATCTGGGCCTTCGTCAGCCAAAGGAAAAATGGGTCATCAAAGGCCAAAGCCTGAAGGCCGCTTTTCATGTGGATGGGAATAAGACGACGGTGTCTCTTGCCGAACTCAATCTCGATCATCCTCAGATCAATGCCACCGGAACATTAGTTTTGGATCAAGCGTCTCCGCGGGTCACCTTGGAACTGGAAGGCAGAGAGGTGGATGTCCCTTCGGTTCGGGACACAGCCCTCGCCCTGGCAGGAGATATCCCCGTTACCCGGAAGATTTTTCACATCGTCAAAGGAGGCAAGGTCCCCCGGATCCATCTCAGTACTCATGGACGTTCGCTGCACGAGTTGGGTAAGTTGGAGAACATGCTTGTTGAAGCCGGCATGCTCGAGGGGAAGATCTTCGTCCCGAAAGTTCACTTGGATTTGGAGGATGTCCATGGGGCAGTGGTGATTTCTAATGGCATCCTTCAAGGAAAAAATCTTGAAGCACGGATCGGCAACACCCGGGGAGGCAAGGGGGTCTTGAAACTGGGCCTCAAGGGAAAAAATGCGCCTTTTCACCTGGATCTGCTGATACAGACGGACCTGACTCAACTTCCTTCCTTTCTGAAACAGGTGGTTGCAAACAATTCTTTTGCCAAAGAGATGGACCTCATCGACGACCTTAAGGGCCATGGGACGGGAAGGTTGGTCCTGGGCGAAAGCACCGGGTCCGTCAAAACGCGTGTGGATGTTTCGACATTCAATCTCTCCGGCCATTACCGGCGAATCCCCTATGCCCTGGAAATCAGCGGCAAGGATTTCTCCTATGATGAGAGGGCCGTCCACGCAAAACAGTTGAGCGGCAAGTTGGGAAAGTCCAGCTTTTCTGGCCTTTCCGTCGGGTTAGATTGGAGAAAGAAGTCCCACCTTGAGCTTAAATCCGGGCGGTCCGAGATCTTTTTGGGACAGATCTATCCATGGCTTGCCTCCTTGGACCGTTTGAGCGTCTATCTGAAAAACTTGAAACGGGTGGAAGGTGTTGTCGCATTCTCTGAACTTCGCCTCAAAGGACCACTGTTTGAGCCTGCAAACTGGCACTGGGAGAGCAGAGGGGGGATCAGGCATCTCGCCGTGGACACGAGCCTGTTGCCGGGGCCCGCACAGGTGACTGGAGGAAACTTTGATGCCACCGAGCAGGCGTTTTCTTTCAGAAACGCGCAAGTCTCCATGCTGGATGCCTCGTTCAACGTGTCGGGCGTTCTGGGCGACTACCTGAAGGGTCTGAACAAAGCAGACATAACCGTTCAAGGGAACATGGGGCCGGAGGCTACGCAATGGGTTTCAGACACTATCAGCCTGCCACCAAAATATGACATCCGGTCCCCCTTGTCTGTTTCTGAGGGTCACCTGGTATGGCACAGGGGCGTCAAAACCTCTTTTGCAGGGGATCTGGTTGTCCAAAATGGGCCCAAAGTCTCCTTAGATATCCTTCGAAGCCCCGAAGCGCTAATGATCAAGGATCTCACTGTCCAGGGCACGGATTCTCGGGCTTCCTTGAAGCTGGACCTCAAACGGAGGGGGTTCAGCCTGGAATACGCCGGTCACTTGACCAAGACAACCATGGATAACCTTCTGGCAAGAAATCAATTGTGTCATGGATGGATAAAAGGAGAGCTCAGCGCAAAAATTCTGCTGGATCAACCCGCGAGATCCACGGCTTATGGAAAACTCAAGGGCGAAGATCTTATGGTCCCCTTGAATCTGAAACTGCCGGTAAGCATAGACAGCTTCTCTCTGAATGCCGCAAAGGACCATGTCAAGGTGGAATCGGCTGTTCTCACCTGGGGGGACCAGCGCATGGCCCTTGAAGGAAGTGCCAAGGTGTCATTGGATGGCGTGGCATTGGATATGGATCTTTCTGCCGACGGTCTTGAATGGGATAAAGTGGAAGGAATCATAGGGCACCACAATAGAAACAGAGATATTCCCCCGGACCAAAGCTCATGGAACCTGCCCGTGCGAGGAATCCTTAGATTGAAAACCAAACAGTTTACATATCATCAGTTTACATGGAGCCCTTTTCACGCCAATATTTCCTTTACCGATCATGGCGTCCATGTTGCACTCACCGAGGCGAAATTGTGCGGCATTTCTACGCCGGGGATCCTGAACATATCCCCCGGGGAGCTACGCCTGGATTTCAAACCGGTATCCAAGAACCAGGAATTAGCCCCAACACTCACCTGCCTAGGGGATGAAAAAGGGCTGGTGACTGGCAAATTTGACTTGGAAGGCGAAGTCATGGCCCAGGGAAGGGGTGAAGGGGTTCTCAAATCCGTCCATGGGGATTTGGAGTTCCTTGCCAATAATGGACGCATTTACCGCTATGGGGTATTGGCCAAGGTTTTCGCTTTTCTCAATGTCAGCAAAGTCTTCAGGGGGGAGTTTCCTGACTTGACAAAGGAAGGGTTTGCCTACCATTCCATGACAGCCAAAGGAAAGCTTCAAAACGGCAAACTCGTGCTGAAGGATGCGATGATAGATGGCCCTTCGATGAGAATAGGCTGGGAGGGTGATATTGATCTCACCGGCAAGAAGCTCGACATCACGGTGCTGGTGGCCCCTCTGAAAACCGTAGATCTTATTGTTGAAAAGATTCCGCTGGTGAAGGATGTGCTCAACGGGACCCTCGTTTCCATTCCTATTAAGGTGACAGGCGATTGGGCGGATCCAA
>DAOUZN010000126.1 GCA_030665585.1 Deltaproteobacteria bacterium
TGCCTCTGGCAAACGGTCTCCACCGCACCATAACCCAAGAAACCGTTGATCGCCTCCGTCAGTGCCCTTCCAGCTCTCAGCCTCATATGGTCAGGCAGCGCAATAACGGTTTCCGTTCTTTGGGGCATCCGCAGATGCAGATAGGCACTGGAGGTCCCTTTGTGTTTCTGCAATATGGCGTAAAGCTTTTCCAGCATTTCTCTGTCAAGACTCGTCATATCGAGGTTCAGGCGGACACTGGTTGTCCAGGTTTCCTCAGCCTTTTCTATGGGAATGACTGAATCGCCAAGGATCTTCACGGAGTTTTCATCCCTTGTCACACGACCTTCCACAAATATCGCAGTGTCTTTCTGGATAAGATCCGACACACTTGCGAACAAGGATGAAAAAAGCGTCACCTCCGCAAAACCACTCAAGTCCTCAAGGGTGACGAAGGCCATCCGGTCGCCCTTTCTGTCGTTGTAGTGCTTGTAATCTCTCACAAGCCCGCCTATGCGAACACCTGTGCCGTCGGAAAGTTCCCGGAGCTTCAACGTATCCGTGTTGGCAAATTTCTTGAGTATGGATTCATGTTTGGCCAGAGGGTGGCCGGTGATGAAAAATCCTAAGGCCTCCTTCTCGCAATGCAAGAGTCGGCTCTCGTCCCATTCCTTGATGTCGGGCAGTGGGGGATAGACAATGCCCAGGTCCTGTTGCGGCATGACCTCAAAAAGGCTGAACTGACCGTTTATGCGATCCTTTTGGATCTTGTGTCCGATTTCCACGGCCTTCTCCAGTACAGACATCATCTGGGACCGCTTTGCACCTGGGAAATCAAAAGCGCCGCATTTGATCAAGCTCTCAACGACCCTCCGATTGACCCTTCTGTGATCCACCCGTTCGCAGAAGTCAAACAACGATTTAAAAGGGCCACCTGCTTTTCGTACCTCAAGGATGGACTCAATGGCCCCTTCTCCCACGTTCTTAACCGCCGCCAGACCGAAACGAATGGCGCCCTCTACCACCGTAAAATTCATGTCGCTCTTATTGATGTCGGGCGGAAGTATTTTGATGCCCTGATCGCGACATTCCGCGATGTACTTGACGACCTCCTCGGTGGCGTTCATCTCGCTGGTCAGAATGGCGGCCATAAACTCAACCGGGAAGTGGGCCTTGAGGTAGGCTGTCTGAAAAGCAATCATCGCATAGGCGGCGCTGTGGGCCTTGTTGAACCCATAGCGTCCAAATTTCTCCATGAGATCAAAGATTTTTCCCGCCTTTTCCAGATCCACCCCTTTGTCTTTGGCCCTGATCAGGAAACGCTCCCTCTCTTGAGCCATGATTTCGCCTATCTTCTTACCCATGGCCTTTCGAAGATTGTCAGCTTCGGCCATGGAATAATCTGCGAGCACGCAAGCGATGTTCATGACCTGTTCCTGATAGAGGATCACGCCGTAGGTATCTTTCAGGATAGGTTCAAGTTCAGGGAGAAGATGGGTCACCGCCACCCGACCGTTTTTCCTTTCAACAAACGCATCATGCATCCCGCTGTCCAAAGGCCCTGGACGATACAGGGCCACCAAGGCGACAATGTCCTCAAAACAGG
Source organism: Deltaproteobacteria bacterium (assembly GCA_030665585.1). Lineage (GTDB taxonomy): Bacteria > Desulfobacterota > Desulfobacteria > Desulfobacterales. The sequence continues at coordinate 1,586 of DAOUZN010000126.1, forward strand.
CCGGCTTCAAACGCAGTAACAGGTCCTTCATGCCCGAACTTTCAAGCTGGAAAACGCCCGTGGTCCGGGCCGATGCAAGGAGTTCAAAGGTCTTCTTGTCCGTGAGATCCAGCTTTGCTAGATCCGGAGGCACGCCACCGCCTTTGTGGATGATCTCGCAGGTCTCTTTCATCACGGTCAGGTTGCGCAAACCTAGAAAGTCGAACTTGATCAGCCCGATTTTCTCTACGGCCTTCATATCATACTGCGTGACCACTTCACCCTTTTTGCCCCTGCTTAGGGGGAGGTACTCGACCAGAGGCCGGTCCGAGATCACCACGCCGGCCGCATGGGTGGAGGCATGCCTTGGAAGCCCTTCCAAGGCCTGAGCAACAGTGAGGAGTTCTTGGACACGGGGGTTTTTTTCAGCCGCAGTCTTGAGTCTCGGTTCCTGAGACAGGGCCCTTGCCAGGCTGATGTTGAGCACTTCAGGTATCATCTTGGCGATGCTGTCCACTTCCCTCAACGGAATGTCCAGGGCTCTGCCCACGTCCCTTATGACAGCTCTGGCCTGCATTTTTCCAAAGGTGATAATCTGGGCCACATGGTCAGGGCCCCCATATTTCTCCACCACATACTTGAGGACGGCATCCCGACCTTCTATGCAAAAGTCAATGTCGATATCAGGCATGCTCTTGCGGGCTGGGTTCAAGAATCGTTCGAATATGAGGCCGTAAGCAATCGGGTCCAAGTCCGTAATCTTTAAGGCATAAGCCACAAGACTGCCCGCCGCTGAGCCACGCCCGGGTCCTACAGGGATCCCTTGTTCCTTGGCGAAGCGAACAAAATCCGCAACCACCAAAAAATAGCTTGAGAAACCCATCTTCTTGATCACCTCGAGTTCTCGGTCAAGCCGATCCTTGTATCTCTGCTCGTCGGCGGCCGAAAAGCCGGGGTCCCCCGAATGGGTTGCGCGCAATCGTTCTTCCAGTCCCCTTGCAGCTTCTTGCTCAAGGTATTGGTCCACATTGGCAGGATCATTGCCTTGCTGGGAGCCGGCTCCTGCATCCTCAAGGCCATCGGGAACCCGGAATCTTGGAAAATGATAAGAACCCAAATCGAGTTCCAAGTTGCAGCGATTGCCAATATCAACGGAATGCTTGACGGCATCGGGGTAGTCCGCAAAATCGAGCTTCATTTCCTCTGGAGACTTGAAGTAAAGCTGATCCGTTTTGAATTTGAGACGTTTTTCCTCCTGAACCGTTTTGCCGGTCTGAATGCACAACAAGATGTCGTGAGCTCGGGTATCTTTCGGGTCCAGATAGTGGCAGTCATTGGTCGCAACCAGCGGCAGGGAAAGCTCCTGAGCGACCTCTCTCAAGGCACGGTTCACCGTCTCCTGGACCTCGATACCGTTATTTTGAACTTCCAAATAGAAATTGCCTTCACCAAAGGTGCGCTCATAGGTGCGGGCGGCTTCTGCTGCCTTGTCCAGGCGCCCAGCCTGTATCAACCGGGGAATCTCACCGTGGAGGCAGGCACTCAGGGCAATGAGCCCTTCACTGCACTCTGAGAGAATGGCCTTGTCCACCCGTGGCTTATAATAGAAACCCTCTAAGTGGGCAGCGGTGACGAGCCGGCAGAGATTCTTGTACCCCTTCGCATTTTTCGCCAAGAGCATGAGGTGAAACAGCCCCGCCTTTTGACGGCGATCCCTGTCAAAACGGCTGGCGGGGGCCACATAGACCTCGCAACCTATGATGGGCTTGATACCGGCCTTGTACGCCTTCTCATAAAACTCAATGACGCCATACATGGTGCCGTGATCGGTGATGGCCAATGAGGACATCTGGAAGGATGCTGCCCGCTGCAGCAAAGGGTCGATGCGAATAGCCCCATCGAGGAGGCTGTACTGGGTATGAACGTGGAGGTGGACAAAATCAGAAGAGGGCATTAGTCTAACAAATAATTGGGGGCTTCTTTTGTGATGATGACATCATGGACATGGCTTTCTCGCAAACCCGAAGGGGTAATGCGAATAAACCGGGTATTCTGGCGCAACGCTTCAATTGTTTCACACCCCACATAGCCCATGCCGGCCTTGAGACCGCCTACGAGCTGGTAAACACAGGCGGAAAGAGACCCTTTGTAAGGGACCCGACCCACAATCCCTTCCGGGACAAGTTTTGCTTCCTGGGCGAGATCTTCTTGATAGTACCGATCTTTACTGCCCTTCTTCATGGCCTCCAGAGAACCCATGCCTCGATACACCTTATAACTGCGGCCTTGGAAAAGAATCGTTTCGCCAGGGCTCTCGTCAGTCCCAGCAAAAAGGCCTCCAATCATGACACAGTGGGCGCCTGCAGCGATTGCCTTGGTGATATCCCCTGAGAATTTGATCCCACCATCGGCGATTAGAGGCACCCCTGTCTTCTCAGAAACGGCCCTGCAGTTCATAATGGCTCTCACCTGGGGAACCCCCACGCCGGCAATGATGCGTGTCGTACAAATCGACCCTGGCCCAACGCCTACCTTGACACCGTCAACCCCGGCCTTGATCAAGGCCTCCGCCCCCTCGGCTGTAGCCACATTGCCTGCAATCAAATCAATATCTCCGAAGGTCTGTTTCAACCTCTCAACGGCCTTCAAAACGCCGGCCGTGTGCCCATGAGAGGTATCAATGAGAACCACATCAACACCTGCACCCAGCAGGGCCTCAGTGCGCTCTTCCATGTCAGCCCCCACGCCGACGGCGGCACCCACCCTGAGCCTGCCCAGACTGTCCTTGCATGCACTGGGATATTTCTTGATTTTCTCAATATCCTTGATGGTAATAAGCCCTCTTAAACGTCTTTTATCGTCTATCACCAAAAGCTTTTCGATGCGGTGTTCGTGGAGCAACGCCTTGGATTCTTCGAGGGTGATCCCCTCGGGTACCGTCACCAAGTTCTCTCGAGTCATCACGTCAGAGACTTTCTTATTCAGATCTGTTTCAAATCGAAGATCCCTGTTCGTCACAATCCCAGCCAGATGCTCCCCCTTAACGACGGGCACCCCCGAAATCCGGTACCTTTCCATGAGCGCCACAACTTCGTGGATGGGCTTGTCAGGTTCAATCGTCATGGGATCAACGATCATTCCGCTCTCTGACTTCTTGACCTGATCCACCTCCTGGGCCTGGCTCTTGATGCTCATGTTCCGGTGAATAATCCCAATCCCCCCTTCTCGTGCCAGGCTGATGGCGGTCTCACCTTCAGTGACGGTGTCCATGGCTGCACTGACGATAGGGATATTGAGTGATACCCTTGTTGTCAAACGGCTCCGCACATCAACGTCACGGGGCAACACGGCTGAATAGGCAGGCACGAGCAAAATATCATCAAAGGTCAAACCTTCCTCAAACATGGTCTGTGCCATGGCGCTTCTCCTATATGCTTTTTGGGCTGGAATGATTAACAAATGGACGTACCTTTGGCAATGATTTATTTGAGCCCATGGGATTGGGTCTTGACAAGTATCGACTCAAAAAATTATAGATTCAAGCATATTAGGTTTGTCAGAAGGCTAAAATGTGATGGTTTCGTAAAAAGTCGATTTTACTCACTCCGTGAACATTTTGGGTGCCCTTAAGATATTCAGCTAAAATGCTAAAACTCGGGCTAACACCCTCAAACAGTTAGCATTTTTTAACGCTGAACACCTCAAGTGCTTTTCTCCCAAAATGCTCAATGTCGTTCGCAAAACACTTTTTACGAGTCTGTCACCCTTGATAACCGAAAATAAATTTCAGGATACTCTTGACTTTAGGACTGAAAACCTTCTGGGCATAGTACTTACCGGCACTCTTTTTGTGAATTTCCGATAGCGTCGGATACGCAAAGATAGGCGTGGCCAGGTCAGACAGCTTCATCCCCTTGTTCAACGCTAACACGGACGCACCGATCAGCTCTCCG
>DAOUZN010000004.1 GCA_030665585.1 Deltaproteobacteria bacterium
TGCTCATCCACTGTATGGACACAAGACAGACACCAGTGGGAGATAAGGTTTAGTCTGCTCGAGATACATATCGGCATATAGGCGGAAAAAATTGAGCCCCTTCCGGTTGACAAACCGAGACAAAAAGTGTCAAGAGTATAAACTCAATTGAGCGAAAACGCTCAATTGAGGTATTACCAAATAACGTCTGTTTCTGGCCCTGAATGACTCGGATCAGTGACTTGAGCGAGGCAATGGTCGTTGAAAGGATTTTAGTGCGTCACCGTCAGTATCCGCTTCTCTTGGGTCTCTTGCTGCTTCTGTCGGCATGCGGCCCAAAGGTCAAGCCGCCGGTTACGGCCCCGCGGGCACTGGTGAAAATTCCGGCCAATCGGTTTCCTGATTTCTCGGACGACATGTCTAATCGTTCTCTGAAAAGCGCCATGGATCAGAGCCTTGAGTACCTAAAGCGAATCGATCCCTCAACGCCCTTTCGTTTTGGGGCCGATACCTTTACCGCCTCGCACCTTGCCGAATCAATGAAAGCCTTTCACGAGGTCATGAAACAAACCCCCTCTGCTGATGAGCTCAGAAAGGCTGTCGAGGCTTCATTTTGGGTCTACAGGTCTGTTGGACGGGATGGGCGGGGCAAGGTCTTGTTCACCGGATACTACGAACCAACCCTTCAAGGGAGCCGGCATCCTGCACCCGGTTATCCCTATCCTATTTATAGAAAGCCTGACGATTGGGTGCGCATTGACCTGGGACGCTTCGATCCAGAATACGAAGGAGAGCACATCATCGGCAGATATGGGAATCAAACGGTCGTACCCTATTTTTCACGGGAAGACGTGGAATCCAGAGGGCGTCTTCAGCGGCAGGGATGTGAACTCCTTTGGGTTTCCGATCCGGTGGCCCTCTTCTTCCTCCACATTCAAGGGTCCGGGCGGGTGGTGTTGGAAGATGGTGCGGTTGTGCACGTGAATTATGCCTGCAGCAATGGACGTCCCTACCGGAGTATAGGGGGATTACTTATCGATGAGGGGACGATTTCCTGGGAGGAAATGTCCATGCAGCGGATACGCACCTACGTGAGAAATCACCCCGAGGACATGGAGCGCGTCTTCAATTACAATGAGAGTTACGTATTTTTCAGGGTAGTCGATCAGGGCCCTGTGGGCGCCATTGAAGTGCTTCTAACCCCTGGCCGTTCCGTGGCCACTGATTTGGGCCTTTTCCCAAGGGCTGCGCTTGGTTTTATCCAGTCCGCCAAGCCTTTGGTGGGCGACGATGGTACGATCCAGTCCTGGGAACCCTTTGGTCGTTTTGTCCTCAATCAAGATACGGGAGGGGCCATCCGAGGTCCAGGACGGGTAGATCTCTTTTGGGGAAACGGTCCATATGCCGAGACGGCGGCAGGTTATACGAAGCATGAGGGAACGCTTTATTTTCTTGTGCTGAAAGCGCCTGGAGAAAAATGAAAGCCGTATTTAGCCCATGCAGTTTGGCCCTTCGTTGGTTTGAGAGTATTATATCTTGCATGTGCTAATTAAGTCTTGACTCCATTGAAGTTTTAGTAAATAAGTCAGGAGGCCCCGATGAACAAAGCAGATCTCATAGAAACCCTGAGAGAGGAATCCGGTCTCACAAGAAGCAAAGCCGAAGCGGTCGTGGAGATTTTGTTCGGAAAAATGGCCGACGCCCTCACGACAGGCGACAGGATCGAAATCAGAGGATTTTGCAGCTTCTTCGTAAAACACTATGGGCCGTATGCTGGGAGGAACCCGAAAACAAGAGAACCCGTCCAGGTAGAAGCCAAGAAGCTGCCTTTTTTCAAGTGCGGTAATGAACTCAAGGAGAGAGTGGATTACAAACAAACCTAAGGACAAGGAGGGAAGCGAGAATGAAGATTGTGAAAAGAGCGCTACAGACTGTATCCAAGGAATTGAAGGCACTTTCGAAGAAGACGGAAAAGCTGATGAAGGTTATTGACAAACTTGAGAAGACTTCGGCTGCCAAGAAAGGGAAAACGACAGTCCAGGCTAAAAGGGCGACAAAGGCCAGGAGAAAGAAACCGGTTGCCAAGAAAGCTGTCGTCAGGAAAGGGCCAGCCAAGAAGGGCGCTGCAGTGACAGCCACCGATCGGGTCCTCAAAATCATTCGGGGGTCGAAGAAAGGTGTTGATGTCCCCACGCTGATCAAGAAGACAGGGTTTGAAGACAAGCAGGTCAGGAATATCATCTTCAGGGCCTTCACGCAGAGAAAGATCAAGAGGGTGGGGAGAGGCACTTATGTAGCGGTCTAGATCTGGCCGGTCGTTACGGCGAAGAAGCCTAAGAAGCACGTCTGAAACCTGCCAACCTTGCGGTAGGCAGCGAAGAGGCATAGACAAGGCAAGACGCTGCCGTGGCAATGCCTGTGGTAGCTTTCGCAGAATGGAGCCTATTGGAGGGGGAAGGTTGAGTCTATTGTTGTAGGCGCATCCAGGGGGCCTTACAGCCGAAAATCATCGCACGACAACGCGCTGAACCTTATCTTGAAGCTTTTCACTCAGGGCTTCAAAATCCTCGTCAGAGTATGTCGTTTCACCCAAAAATTTTTTCTCCAGACATTTTGAGGAAACAAATTTCTGCAACACATGCAATCGAGCCCCTTTTATCAACGTCGCGATTTTCCACAGGTCACCCTTTGTTAAAAGGGATTTCACGACCGTCGTGCGAAATTCATAGGGTATACCCGAATGCATGATGACTTGGATGCTTTCTTTGATCTTGTCGGGACGAATATCGGACCTAGTCATTTTACGATATTTCTTCAGGGGCGCCTTCACGTCCATGGCGACATAATCCAGAAGTTTCCGGCCGATCAGTTTTTCCAGCACCTCAGGGCGTGATCCATTGGTGTCTATCTTGATCAGGTAGCCTATCTCCTTGATGAGCTCAATAAACTCGACCAAGTCTGGCTGTATGGTCGGCTCACCGCCTGTAATGCTCACCGCGTCAAGTTTGCCCTTACGCTTTTCCAAAAAGGCAAATATGTCTTCCTCTGAGAGACATTCCCCGAAAAGACGGGCTTCTACGAGTTCCGGATTATGACAATAGGGGCATCTAAAATTACACCCCTGAGTAAAAAGGATAGAGCAAATCTTTTCCGGATAATCTATCAAGGATACTCTCTGCCAACCACCGATATTCATGTCCTAAAAACGAAAGACTTCCCTTGTCCTGTATTCTTCCTGCTTCCCCTTGTTCCATTGCTTCACGGGACGCAGGTAGCCCACGACGCGTGAATATATTTCACAGGCTTCTTGACACGAGGGACATACTTGCTGCTCTCCGGCCAAATACCCATGCGTGGGGCAAACACTGAAAGTAGGACTAAAGGTAAAATAGGGTAAGCGGTAATTCTCACAGACCTTGCGCACTAACAGCTTGACGCTGGTGGGATTAGTAATCCGTTCACCCGCATAGGCATGAAACACGGTGCCACCCGTGTATTTTGCCTGGATATCCTCCTGCAGATCCAGGGCTTCGAAGATATCATCCGTAAAATCAACCGGCAGTTGCGTAGAGTTGGTATAAAACGGAGGGGGCTTTATTTCCCTGTGTCCGTTTCCATTGGCGCATATGATGTCGGGATATTTGGCATGATCAATTCTCGCCAGTCGATAGGATGTCCCTTCCGCCGGGGTTGCTTCCAGATTATAATTATCTCCTGTTTCCTTCTGAAACTCGAGCAATTTGGCCCTCATAAAATCCAGGGTCCTCTTGGTGAATGCCTGACCTTTTCGATCACCGATGTCTTTGTCGAGCAAATTTAGGCAGGCCTCATTCATCCCCACTAGGCCCACCGTGGAAAAGTGATTCTTCCAATATGCATTAAAACGTTCTTTGACCCCCCTTAGGTAGTATTTCGTGTAAGGATAAAGGCTGCCGTCCGTGAGCTTTTCAAGGACTTTCCTTTTCATGAGGAGGCTTTCCTTGGCCAGCGTCATCAACTTTTCCAGGCGCGTGATGAATTCGTCTTCCGTCTCGCTCAGATAGCCGATCCTGGGCATATTAATGGTCACGACGCCGATCGAGCCTGTCAGGGGATTGGAGCCGAAAAGTCCACCGCCCCTCACCTCTAATTGCCTGTTATCGATACGCAACCGACAACACATACTCCTTGCATCTTCCGGATTCATGTCGGAATTGATAAAATTGGAAAAATAGGGCACGCCGTACTTGGCCGTCATTTTCCACAGAGAATTCAGATTCTGGTTTTCCCAATCAAATTCTTTGGTTATATTATAGGTGGGGATGGGAAAGGTAAACACCCTGCCTTTGGCATCTCCCTCTGCCATGACCTCCAAGAAGGCCTTGTTGAAGAGGTCCATCTCTTTCTGGAAATCCTGATAGGTTTCTTTTTGCATCTGCCCACCGATGAGGACACTTTGATTGGCATAATATTCGGGAATCGTCACATCCAAAGTCACATTGGTAAAAGGCGTCTGGAAACCGACTCTTGTGGGCACATTAATATTAAAGACAAACTCCTGAAGGGCCTGCTTAACCTGTTTGTAACTCAAATTGTCATATCTGATGAATGGGGCCAAAAGGGTATCAAAATTTGAAAAGGCCTGTGCCCCTGCCGCCTCTCCTTGAAGGGTATAGAAAAAGTTCACGACCTGCCCCAGTGCGGTGCGCAGGTGTTTCGCCGGCTTCGTTTCCACCTTTCCTGAGACGCCTTTAAATCCTTCCAACAACAGGTCAAATAGATCCCACCCTACGCAGTAAACAGAGAGTAAACTCAAATCGTGAATGTGGAGGTCGCCCTCCACATGGGCCTTTTTGATTTCCGGGGGATAGATCGCGCTCAACCAGTAAACCTTGCTGACCTCAGAGGAAATGTAATTGTTCAAACCCTGCAGAGAATAACTCATGTTACTGTTCTCATTGATTTTCCAGTCGATTTTCTTCAGATACTGATCCACCAAATCGACCTCCATCTTATCGGCCATTTCCCTCAACCGGGCATGTTGATCGCGATAGATGATATATCGCTTGGCTGTCGTGCGATATGGAGAGGACAGAAGGACCTCTTCGACAATGTCCTGTACGTCCTCCACGCCCATGATCTTATCGCCGAAAACCTTTTCCGCCAGGTTGAGGACCCTGATGGTCAATTTTCGGGCCGTCTTCTCACCAAATTCACCGGTGACGGCCCCTGCCTTTTCAATCGCACTAGTGATCTTGTCGGCATTGAATTTGACGTACCGCCCATCCCTTTTTCTGATCTTCATGTGCATGTGGCTTTCCTCCGTTTAGAACTATGGATTCTTGTACAAGATGTGGTGTTGACGGTGCCTTATAATACTATATATAGGCTCATTGCAAGAAAAAATTTGAAATTTTATTGATTCTGGCAATCTTTAGATATTTTGGATGCTTACGCACATTTTATAAGCCACATGAGTTCAATGGCCTTCGCCTCGGTGCAGCCCATCTCGATGTTTCCAAGAACCGCCTGGGCGGGGACGGGGACGAACGTGTACCATCGTGCTCTCGTGACGGTCGAATAAGACGGGGAGGCGCCTAAAACTAATAGGATATCAAATATGACAGACTCGTAAAAAGTGTTTTGCGAACGACATTGAGCATTTTGGGAGAAAGGCACTTGAGATATTCAGCGTTAAAAAATGCTAACTGTTTGAGGGCGTTAGCCCGAGTTTTAGCATTTTAGCTGAATATCTCAAGGGCCCCCAAAATGTTCACGGAGTGAGTAAAATTGACTTTTTACGAAACCATCAAATAGATATGAAACAAATAGGACGCAGGCCTTTATTCGGGTCTTTCGTTGACCAGATACGTCAGCGTAACGGTGTCGTCTGAGCCGGGAGCGGTTCTCAAAGACGCGGGGTTGAGTACCAGTTTAACTTGCACTGTTCCCGTTTTTTCTATCTTGTCAAGGGCGACCTTTTCTGTGTAAATCGTTGAGATATTTTCCAGTATTCGACTCCCCCCGACGACCTGGATCTTCTCGGGATCAAGCTTAACGCCCGAAAGGATTACATGCTTCGGCAACTTTCCAGCCCAGTCAACCTGTATGGGCAACTCCTTCTTTATGGGTACATCGAGGGTCACCTCAACGGCCGGCGGTTTAACGGCCCTCAAGAGGACCCCAGGGGGGAGGCTCACGTTCTCAGGCGTAATGTTAAAGACATGCCGCCCAACAACGGCCTCGCTCAGGTCTAGCCTCACATGGACTTGTTCAGGCCGCACAGATTTTATAAGGGCGCCGGATCCACTCAAATCAAGACGGACAGCATTAACCGATGTTTCAAGAAGTTCCATTCCAGGATCACGGTTCATGTATTCTATGGGGACTTCAAGCGTAATCAGGGTATACAAACCCCACGTAAAGCTAAACCATACGCCTGTGATAAATAGAACGGAAACCAGGGCCGCCACCCCAAGCTGAAGTCTTGTTTTTCTTGGGTAGCCCGACGGTGGTGCCGTGACGCCCACATGTTCCTGCAGCAGTCGTTCAAGCTGCTCCTTTCCATGGATGACACGGAGGCGGGAACCCTTGGCCACAACCACATGGCCGTTTTCCTCAGATACGAGTATCACTAAAGCATCTGTGTTTTCCGCCAATCCAGCCGCAGCCCTGTGACGTGTGCCGTAATGTGAGGGGAGATCCTGTCGGTGTGATAGAGGCAGGATAACGCCCACCTCCATGACCCGGTCACCCTGAATAACGGCTGCACCATCATGGACCGGGTTGTCAGGCCAGAATATACTCACGATCATTTCCTTAGATAGCCATCCACGCCAGCGCATGCCCCTTTGGACGACCTCGCTCAAATCTTCCTTGCCTGGAAGAACAATCAAGGCCCCGCTGTGTCTTCGGGCCAGATCAAACACACCTTCTACGATGCTCTCTATTGGCGTACTGGCTGCTTTGTGGGAGAACCCCCACAGAATAGCCTTTAGTTTCCTTGCCTGAAGAACGGAACGAATTTCATTCCTGAAGACAACAATGATAATGAAAGCGGCGACCGCGGTAATGCCCTGGATAGCCCAACTGGTGACGATCAAGCCCAAAGAGACCGCGACCCTCTGAAAGAACCATAGAAAGGCAAGCCCCATAATCACCCGGAACACATTGGTTCCTCTGAAAAGGACATAAAGGCGGAAGATGATATAGCTATTTAACGTGATGTCGATGACATCCTGCCATCGAATACTGGATAGAAGGGTCAAAAGGTCACTCATTGTGGATCAATCCGTGATGCTGAATCTCAGTACGTGAAGAATATGGCCTTGCTCGTCGGTGATTTCCACGCGCCAAGGGCCTTTATCCGTTTCTCGAAGTTGAATGCTGCTAAACGTTGACCAGCGGGGGGGCTGAAGAAACAACTTTCTTTTCGTGTTCAGCCTGTCCCTGTGAAACCACTCTTGGTAAATAAACGTTCTTTGACGCACGGCATCAAAAGATGTGAAACAGGAGACTTTTTCAATGTTGACGGAAAAAACAATGGCCGGGTTCAGGGGCCTGTAATCCTTTATTCCTTCACACATGACTGCCTGAACGAGGGCTAACGCCTTGGGCGCGGAGGCAGATGAGGCCTCCCCATTGTTTTGGGGCAAGGCCTGTGACGTGAGGAGAAGATCCATACAAAGCAGCCCAATGAGGCATGTAAACCATTTGCGTCTCAGTAGTTGCTTGGTATACTGGGATAAGAAGCTCATGAAGCTGATCCAGGCTTTATGCCCAAAATCAAGACGAAAAAACCGCCAGAATGCCGGCAGGGAGCAACACAACAGCAGCAGGCAAAACGAGAAGGGAGCCGCAAACATGACCACCACGCGTTCCACCCCAGCACCGGACTTTATTCGTTGTATCATCGCACAAGATTTGAAGGCAAACAAGAACGAAGGTCGAGTCGTGACCCGATTTCCACCGGAACCCAACGGTTACCTCCACATTGGACACGCCAAATCCATCTGCCTCAACTTCGGCATCGCCGGTGAACACAAGGGCGGGACATGTCACTTGCGGTTCGATGATACCAATCCATGCAAGGAGGAAGTCGAATACGTGGAATCGATCAAGGCAGATGTTCGATGGCTTGGGTTCGATTGGGGCGATCATCTGTACTACACATCTGACTACTTTGACCAACTCTATGAATACGCCGTTCAGTTGATCAAAGTTGGTAAGGCATACGTTTGCAGTTTGAGCGCGCAGGAAATCCGGCATTACCGCGGCACGCTGACCGAGGCGGGCAAGGACAGTCCCTATCGAACCCGTTCGATGGAAGAGAATGTGGACCTGTTCGAGCGGATGCGGGCAGGAGAATTCGAGGAGGGTTCCCACGTCCTTCGAGCAAAGATTGATATGGCGTCTCCAAATTTGAACATGCGAGACCCGACCCTCTACCGCATCCGACGGGTGGCACATCATAGAACGGGCAACAAGTGGTGCATTTATCCCATGTACGACTTTAGCCATTGCCTCTCGGATTCCATCGAAGGGATTACCCATTCGATCTGTACGCTGGAGTTTGAAGACAATCGCCCGTTGTATGACTGGGTGCTTGACGAATTGCATATGGATTGTCATCCGCAGCAGATCGAGTTTGCTCGCCTTAATCTCAGCTATACCGTATTGAGCAAGCGGAAGCTTGTGGAATTGGTGGAACAGGGGTGTGTCACGGGGTGGGATGATCCACGGATGCCCACGCTAACGGGTTTGCGGAGACGTGGCTACACACCAGAGTCGATCCGAAACTTCTGTGAACGCATCGGCGTGGCCAAAAGAGATAGTATGGTCGATATGGCCTTGCTTGAACATTGCGTCCGCGAAGATTTGAACGTACGGGCGCCGCGTGTGATGGGGGTGTTGCAGCCTCTTCGGGTCGTCATAGACAACTATCCGGAAGATCAGGTGGAAGAACTGGAGGCCGTGAACAACCCAGAGGATCCCAGTATGGGAACACGGAAAGTGCCTTTTTCACGAGTGCTCTACATCGAACGAGAGGATTTCCGTGAGGACCCGCCGAAAAAGTTTTTCCGTTTGGCCCCGGGTCGTGAAGTGCGTCTGCGATACGCCTATTTCATCACGTGTGTCGGGGTGGTCAAGGATGAGCAATCGGGCAAAGTGGTCGAGCTGCACTGCACTTATGATCCGGAAACACGAGGGGGTTGGTCTCCAGACGGGCGCAAGGTCAAAGGAACGCTACACTGGGTTTCGGCTGCCCATTCGCTCGAGGCTGAGGTGCGCTTGTATGATCGTCTTTTCGTGCACCCCAACCCAGGCGGTGAAAAGGATGGACCTGATTTCAAGACTTATTTCAATCCCAACTCGTTGCAGACGTTAAGGTCGTGCCGTGTTGAACCCAGTCTAGCAGGCGCCGCACCAGGCAGTCGATGCCAGTTCGAGAGACAGGGCTATTTCTGTGTTGATACCGTTGATTCTTCCCCGGGAGTATTGGTATTCAATCGGACGGCGTCGCTACGCGATTCATGGGCCAAGATCGAAAAAGCGCAGAAGAACAAAAGCTAGGGGCATGGTGACGATTTGCTTCAATGACAAGGGGGCCCGCAAGACAGGATGTTCTCAGCCGACTCTTATGATCAGGAGAAAGACGTCTTTCAAGTGATTCAGGGAGGCAGCCGTGATTCTTGCCCTTTTTTTCCGTTTTTTCCCAGCCTTCAGATGGCCAATATAGTATGAGGGGCTTTTCTTGGGGTGGTGCAAGCGTCTTTTGGCAAAGGCAATGAGTCGCTCGCGAGAGGATTCACCCATGACTTCAGCAATGTCAAGGCCGATCAAATCTGTCTGGCTATAGCCTACCAAGTCAGCAAAGGCTTGGTTGGCAACGAGAATAGCGTCTCCACGGCTAATGATGGCGGGATCTTCTATCTCCTCGACAATCAATAGCTTTTGCAAGATGGAACCCGTGGGGTGCCCGCGGGCAGCCACGGTTTTCCCGTGGAGCTTATGTGTGCTGAGTATTTCGGGCAGCGGTATTTCGTGATCATCTAATACCCGGATCGCTTCCTGCGCAGGAATCTTGTAGTTTCTTCCCACCCGAATTCCCTTAATCTTACCCTGCTCGACCCATCGCCTGATCGTCGTATGAAATACACCAAGCCACCGGGCCAGCTCAGGGGTTGAAAAAAACGCCTTTTCCATGATGTGCTCCTGTTTGGTTGGAAATACGCTCTTGATTTTACATATCGGCAACGTGTCAGTGAATCATTAGGGGAATCTGTCATGAACCTCACAAGCGAGCCCATTGTCTCTTCTGCAAGGAAGTGGGGATGGACGCACCTACAATGGCGTGCCAGCTTCCTATGGGTCTGGTGAGTTGGCCATGCCCGTTGATGCCGCTAATGATTCGGATGTATCAAATGGTGGGTATGCACTAATTGTGCCAATAATTGAAAAGGGCTAGCCATACTGACGGGGTGCTTTAACCATCTGATACGGCAACAAAAGTGGGGCGAACGAGGCTGGAAAGCTCTGTTGACTAACTGGGTCAAGGCCTTCGCAGTGAGAAATCTTCTTCCTATAGGTATAGGCCTTGACCGGCTTGCTCCCCGCAAGCCCCGTCCTTTAGGACGGGGTCGAGGGGAGCTATAAAAAAACTGTTTTTCTTCCTTGCCGGGAAGCCCCGCCCTTCAGGGCGGGAGAAGCTTCAAAAGCCCTTGTGATATGATCCGTATCACCGACATCTTGGACCGTATCAGTACTTATCACCCGGGAGCAGATTTAGATCTGGTGGAACGCGCTTATGTCTATTCGGCCCGGATTCATGAGGGTCAGGTGAGACTCTCCGGCGAACCGTATCTGTCCCATCCCCTCGAGGTGGCCGGACTCTTGACCAAGCTGAGGCTCGACACGGTCAGTGTGGCAGCCGGGCTCCTTCACGATGCCTTGGAGGATACGAACGCAACCGCCGAGGAACTGACAGAGCTGTTTGGTCCCCACGTTACCCACATTGTGGGGGGCGTGACCAAGTTGAGCCGTCTGTCTTTTCGGAGTTCTGAAGCCCGGCAGGCCGAGAGCGTCCGCAAGATGATCTTGGCGATGGCCGATGACATCCGCGTCATCCTCATCAAGCTTTGCGACCGGCTTCACAATATGCGGACCCTTCGGTTCCACACGGAACGCAAGCAGATCAAGATAGCCCAGGAAACCTTTGACATTTACGCCCCTATCGCCAACCGTTTGGGCATTTACTGGATGAAGGATGAACTCGAAGATATCTCATTCATGTACCTTTTCCCCCACGAATACCGAGACATTGAAAACCAGGTGGCCAGGAAAAAGGAGGAGCAACAAGCGTACATAGATAACATCAAGGAAATGATTCACAAGAAGATGGCCGAAGCCCACCTGGACGGTGAGGTCCAGGGCCGCCACAAGCATTTCTATGGAATCTACCAAAAGATGATGGCTCAACAGGTGAGCTTTGACGATGTGTATGACATTCTCGGCTTCCGGGTCATCCTTGACACGGTGCAGCAATGCTACGAGGCCCTGGGGGTGATGCATTCCATCTGGAAACCTATCGCAAAACGCTTCAAGGATTACATCGGCATTCCCAAGCCCAATATGTACCAGTCCCTCCACACCACGGTCATCGGGCCGTTTGGCGAGCGCGTGGAGATTCAGATCCGTACGAGGGAAATGGACCACGTGGCCAGGGATGGCATCGCCGCCCACTGGCAGTACAAAGAGGGGGCCGCTGCTGACAGAAAAGCCGGCAAGGTCTTTGCCTGGCTCCGGAAACTTGTGGAGGAGCAGAAACACGTCAAGGATCCGAATGAATTTATGGAGACCGTCCGGATTGAACTCTTCCCGAACGAGGTCTATGTCTTCACTCCCCGGGGTGATGTGTTGACCTTGCCGAAGGCGGCTACCCCGGTTGACTTTGCATATGCCATTCATTCTGAGGTGGGGAATCAGTGCATGGGGGCCAAGGTGGACGGCCGTATGGTACCCTTGAAATACGAACTGAAGACCGGGCAGAGAGTGGAAATTATCACATCTTCCAACCACAGGCCCAGCAAAGATTGGCTAAGCTTTGTCAAGACGGCAAAGGCCCGATCCAGAATACGCCAGCACATCAAGGCCGAGGAAAGAAAACAGAGCCTGGCCCTTGGGCGCGAAATGTGTGAGAAGGCCTTTCGCAAGTACCATTTGAGCTTTAACAAGTGTCTAAAATCAGGCGACATCGAAAAGGCCGTTCAGGAGCTTGGGTACAAAACGGCCGATGACCTCATTGCAGGTGTGGGCTACGGCAAGGTCACGCCTCTCCAGGTGGTTCGATACTTTGTTCCCAAATCTGAACTAACGGAACCAAGAAAAACCATTGTTGGTAGGCTCAAGGAGCGGATCCACCGCCAAAAACCCAAGTCGGGTATTTTGGTGAAGGGAGTCAATGATATCCTCGTCCGCTATGGGAAGTGCTGCAATCCCTTGCCCGGTGATCCGGTGGTTGGATATATCACTCGGGGCCAGGGAATCACGGTTCACCGTACAACCTGCCCTCACGCCCTCAGCATGGATTCAGCCCGTCGAATCGAACTCCAATGGGCACCGGAAGTTGACGAGCTCTACCCTGTAAAGATCCACGTGCTCTGCCACGACAAGATGGGGCTGCTGGCAAGTATCACTGGCGCGTTGAGCGAAGCAGGGGCGAACATACTGGATGCCGATGTGAAGACGCGAGCGGACAGCCGGGCAGAGTGCTACTTTACAGTTGCCGTGTCAGGGGCGAAGCACCTAGAAGAAATCATGAAATGCGTGAACAGGATAAGACACGTCATCAAGGTAACCCGCACTGCGGCGTAGTGGCACGAGTTAACCGATAGAATTTTCGGGACGTCATATTAGGCCGGCTTTTCCACCAAGCCGGAGCGCAGGCACCGCGTACAGACCTTGATTCGCTTGACTCGCCCCTGATGGACGGCGCGAACTTGCTGCAAATTCGGGTAAAAACGTCGTTTGGTCAGGTTGTGGGCATGGCTCACATGGTGGCCGGTCATGGGTTTCTTACCACATATTTCACAGACCTTTGCCATAATCTAGAACCCTCCTGTGCAAGACGTCGATAAGCTGTGTAATGCTGATCTGTCCACAAAGTTTTATCTTTATCATATTACAGCATCCTTGACAAAGTGTTTTATGTGAAAGTTCGTTACGGCCTTTTCTTTTGAGCTCTGATCAGCATCACCAGTTGCCGGCCCTTTGACCTGCTCGTCTATGTCCGGATTCCATGTGCCTGAGCACCGTATAGAGAAGATGACAACGGATGACGTGGAGATGATGAAGTTTGGCTTTGACTGGGCGAGGTTTTTTCTAGTCGGCTAGGTGATGCTTGCCGCTTGTAAGGGCAAGGCGGAAGCACCTTTGCCCGCCAAGAACTGAAAACAGGTGTTGTCCTAGAATTTTCCCCAGAGCCACGTGACGGCAATGAGCGCGGAACCCACCAGCAATACGATGGTGAAGGCCTTGGCAATCCGGCTCAGCCAGCGGCCGAAGTCTTCGACGAGCTCTTCGTCCCACCGTTGCCATTCGTCGGCGTCGTAGCCTGTTTCCTGATGCCCCAATGTTTTCTCCAGTTTGTCTGGAAGTCTGTAATACGGACTCATCTCGGCTTCTCCACAAGGAAGACCTACTCGGGGGCAAACCCGTCACAGAGGCCTTCGTGGGATTTCCGATATCCTTGCCAATGGAGGCGCCTGAACCGCAGAAACGCCTTTTCCCTTGGAAGGTCTCTTAACAAGCCATGTTTCCATTGCTTTCGCCGGAGGCTCGTCAATCTTATCGACAGATTTGGCAAAAGACTTTAAAGGGGGCTGAGTCAAAACATGGCCGAAACGACCCGTCAAATCCGAGACCGGGGTCGCCGTCTCATCCGAAACCCTGTCATTTTTCTGCGGTGCGACTAAACGTCGCCACCGGTCCCAGACTGTTTGCGCGAACAAGGCGACAAGACGCGATTCATCCTTAGCATCCTTAGTCGTCAGACATAAGCCATAAGAAGCATAAAGTATGCCACAGGCTTGGCAGACAAAGGGATAGGGGCACAAATGCCGTTCATCTGGCCAAGGAGCCATTGATGAAAAATCCCCCAGATTCCTGCGCGGATCTTCAACGTTCAGGATCGATGATGGGTGTGGAGACAAATAATACTTGACTTTTGTGGGCAGGCTTTATAAAAGCTGTGCCTCAAACTCGATTTGCTACTGGCTTCCTGACGGTGTGGCCTAGGGGGTGTTGTAGTGGGGGTTAAGAACCAATTGCGTGTTAAGTGCGTTAAATGCGGTAAGGAGTGGCAAAAGGAGTCTGTGATTTCTTGGGGGCCTGACGATATCAGCTCGTCCCTGTGCGATGTGTGCTTCAGGGAGGTCATTTCTCCCATGATTCGCAAGAAGCAACTGAAAGAAGGCAACTTCGATTGCTTTGGCAGGGCAGGCGCCTATTGCGATCAATCCGATTGTAAGTACAATAAATGGTGCCTTCGCATGGAGGAGGTAGAAAAAGCCCAGCAAAAGGATGAGGGAATAGGTCCGCTCAGGACAAGGGCCCATCGTTGATGCCTCCGGCTTCGTTGTTCTCATCCCCCACCATTTCAGCCAAATCGTATCCTGCCCCAGTCCATTCCCTTTTGTTTATACCCACTCATCCATCGCTGTTTAGCATTGAAGCTCCCTGTAGCAAGCTACAGGGAATCTTCGACCGTAAGGAACGCTGACTTTTTTAGATACACTCGCTAACCCCGCAGCAAGCTACGGGGAATGCGCTCGCTTTTGCGGTTCAGCCTGGCTGCTGAAAGACAAACGGCTAGGTCTTATTCCCTCTCATCGAAGAGGCGTTTGCTTTTCCTCTCAGTGCGGGGCAAGGTCCCGTAATCGACTAATTCTACCTTTCCCCGAACAAGGAGCTGTCGCCTGACAGCATCTTCAAGCGTTGCTGTGATGGCTTCATCCTCGGAGGCATCCCTCGATTCTCCTCGCTCAACCCAGATGATCATATAGTCCTTGCCTGAAGCCCGTCTGAGGATGACTTGATATTCGCTGCCCACCCTTGGTTCCTCAGAAAGGAGAGCATCAATCTGACCGGGATAAATGTTCACTCCGCGAATGATAAACATATCATCCGTGCGGCCCAGAAGAGGGCCGTGCATGGGTAGCACGTTTCCACAGGAGCAACGTTCGGGTTTCAGATGGGTCAAATCGCGGGTCCGGTAGCGAATCAGAGGCACAGCCTCTTTGCACAGCGTGGTGACAACCATCTCACCTGTTTGACCTGTCGCTACGGGTTCTAAGGTTTCCGCGTTAATGATTTCCAGGATGTAGTAATCCGCCCAGTAGTGAATCCCCTCATGCTTGTGGCACTCAAGGCCTGTGCCAGGTCCATAGAGCTCTGTCAGGCCCGGAATATCAAAGCTTTCTTTGATCCCAAAGTGCGCCTGAGTCGTTTTGCGCATGCTCTCGCTGTGGCGTTCAGCCCCAAAGATTATCTTCCTCACGGCAATTTGATCTCCAAGGTCTCGACGTTGAATCTCCTCTGCCATGAGCAGTCCCATGGAGGCCGTGCAGCAAAACACGGTGCTTTGAAGATCCACCATGACCTCGCAGTGCATGTCACGATTCCCGGGCCCTACTGGTACCGCCATAGCCCCAAAACGTTCACAGCCGAGTTGAAAGCCCGCCCCGGCTGTCCAAAGCCCATAGCCCACGGCAATTTGGACCCGGTCTTCTTGGGTGAGGCCCGCCATTTCATAACATCGGGCAAACATATTAGCCCAGTCATTGATATCTTTCCGGGTGTAGCATAGGACTTTTCTCTTGCCCGTGGTCCCAGAGGACGCATGGATGCGCACCACCTTATCAAGAGGTACGCAGAGGAGGGGAAACGGATAACCTTCCTTCAGATCATCGGCCGTGGTGAATGGGAGTCTCTCCAGGTCACTGAGCGATCGTATGTTTTTCGGTGCCACATGGGCTTCATCCATTTTTCTTCTGTAAAGGGGAGACCCCTGATAGGCATGATCTACAGTCCACTGCAATCCTTTGAGCTGAAGATCCCTCAATTCTTCTGGTATTGTCACGGTGGGCATGAAAGTTGTCACGGTTTCCTTCATCCCTTCATGAAAGGCTCATCGCGGTATTGTAGAACTCATCAGCGGTACGCCATTTCGGGTATCAGTAAAACAATTTTCGGAAAGATGATTAGGATGACGATACAGATAATGCAAGCGAACAAAAAAAAGCTCACGCTCTTGAAAATGGTCGCCAGATCTATTTCCGGGGCCAATGCCTTGATAACGTATATGTTGACGCCCACCGGCGGCGTGATGGCTCCCATTGTCGTCACCATCGTGATGATGATAGCATACCATATGGGATCGAAACCAAGGGTCATTCCCAGTGGAAAGAAGATGGGAATCGTCAGCACTAGAAACCCCAAAGCATCCATAAAACAGCCTCCGATCAAATAGATCAACAATACAATTGCCAAAATGACGAATCGCGACACCGGCAGGGCCGAGGCAAAGTCTGCCACCACAAAAGGAAGCCTAGTGACCGCCAGGAAACGGCCAAAAACAATAGCTCCAGCGACAAGGACGAAGACCATGCACGATATCTTCAGTGTGTCCTCAATAGAACGGACAAAGCCCTTCCAGGTGAGCCTACGAGTGACCACTGTCACGATGAATGTGAAAAAGACACCCACTGCGCCGGCTTCGGTCGGGGTAAATAGACCCGCATACAGACCTCCGATGACCAAGATAAATATGGCTATCGCTTCCAGGGTCCCGGTGAGGGATGTTATCTTTTCCCTCAGAGTGGTCTTTGGCCCTGGCGGACCAAACTTTGGATGGAGTCGGCAAAGAACGAAAATGGTCACCATGAACAAGATTCCCAAGAGGATGGCAGGTAGAATGCCGCCGAGGAAAAGCTTGATGATCGATTGTTCTGTTTGCAACCCAATAATGATGAGGACCACACTGGGTGGCATAACCGTACCCAACGTGCCACCCGTAACCACCGTGCCACTGCTTAATCTCGTATCATAATGATACTTCTTCATCTGGGGCAAAGCGACCGCCCCCATGGTAGCCGCTGTCGCCGTATTGGAACCGCAAATAGCAGCAAAGAACTCGTCGGCCCCTATGGTGGCCATAGCGAGCCCCCCGCGCCAATGACCGAACCACTTGTAAGCTGTATTGTATAACTTTTCAGCGATCCCCGAGTGGAATGCAAGGTAACCCATTAAGATAAAAAGGGGTATGACCGTCAGGCCGTAGTTGGAGAAGGTCGTCCACAGGTCGGCACTTACCATATTCAGGGCTGCTTTGAGGGAGACCACATAACAGAATCCGCAGAAACCCAAAACCGCCATAGCAAAGCCGACGGGCATGCCCAAGAAGAATAGCACGGCCAGGAGGATGACAATCCCCAGAATTCCGACCAAGGTCAAACTCACCTTTGCTTCTCCTTTTTCTGAAGCACACATTTCAGCAAGTCGGTTAGAAAAACCAAGGAGAGGATGGCGCATCCCAGGGCCACCCCATGGGCGAAAGGATAATAGACGACCTGCAGGGTTTCTGTAACTTCTCCGGTCTTCCACAGGGTCGTTGCGTACTTGGCGATCTGCCACGCCACAACAGCAAAAAAAATCATGCAGATGAAGTCATTGATGCCGTTTAGGATGCCCTGGGTCTTCTTTGAGAATTTTAGTACTAGGATGTCCACTGCAACATGAGCCCGCTTCCTTTGCGCGAAACCCAAAGCAAAGGCCGTTACAATAGCTCCGCCATAGCCCATGAGCTCAAAAGTTCCCCGGATGGGCACCCAAACAAGGCGTAGAACGACGTTTGCACAGGTCAAAAGGATCATGCCCACCAAGAAGCAGCCGGCTAACCAGATGAGAGTCTGGCTCAAAACCTGGCTGACCTTGTCCAGAACGGCCATGTCAGCCCTCCTACGTTCATCCATTTCATCTCGTCTCTGGTTGTCACTCTTCTAATGAGAGAGACATGGGTTGTCTATTTTGATTCCTGCTGAGGAATCCGCAACCCGATAACACCCACCATGGCCTTTCAATGTCTTTATTGCCCTGCGTATATTCGCGCAAAAGCCCTCATATCTTCTACAATCCCTTCGGCCGGCAGGCCTTTTGCCTTCCAAACTTCAATCCATTTAGCAGTGATGGGCGCCAGCAATTTGTCCCACTTGGCCTTTTCATCTTTGGTAAGTTCGATAATCTCAACGTGTTGTGTCTTTTTCGACCAGGCAATGGCTTCATCCACATGATCATCCATGTACTTGCCCGTCCATTGACACTGTTCCACAGCCAAGTCATCCATGACCTTTTGGACGTCCTTGGGCAGCCTTTTCCACGAGTCCATGTTCATGACAACGGCAAAGGGATAGACCGCGGTCTCAGTCATGGTCACATACTTGCAGAGTTCAGCAAACTTAAAATCCTTCATCACCTCCAGAGACGAGAATAATCCTTTGACGACGCCCTTTTGCAGGGCCTCCGGCGTCGCAGGCATGGGCATACCCACCTGGTTCGCTCCCCAGGCCTTCAGAATCTGTGCAGCGCCACCCGATGCACGCAGCGACACACCTCTAATATCCTCTAAGTTCCTTATGGGTATTCTGGACATGATGTTTGACGGCGCCGTTGTGAACATGGTCAGGACCTTCACCTTCGAGAAGGCCTCTGGTTGATACTTCACATAAAGATGCCAAAGCGTGAGGCTGCCGACCTTTGCATTGGGCAAGCCCAGGGGCAGGCTCGTGCCGTTGGTAATCACAAAACGCCCCGGCTGGTAAGCCATACATAGGCAGCCGATATCGGCTTGTCCGGCCATCACACCATCCATCATATTCTTGGCTCCGAGCAGGGTGCCACCCGGGTATGTGTCAATGGCAACTTGCCCACCCGTGCGCTTTTCAACTTCTTCTTTCCACCTTTCCATTTGAACACAGGGAAACGTGGGCGCAGGCGGGAAGTTTGCATAGCTCAGTTTGATCGGTTCTGCTGTAGCAGGTCGTGGCATCCAGATCGTTGTGATCAGCAATGCGAAAACCGCTCCGGCCAGTGCAAATCCTAGTTTTTGTCTCATGTCTCACTCCTCCTCGTTGTTAGATGACTTGTTCATCCCTTCTTCATTTGACGTCCTATGTCACCTCCTTCCCTCAACAAGACACGGTGCACCTTGGGGCTCCCAAGGACCCGAAAAACCGATTTTTTGGACAAAAAAACCGCGGCTTCCAAAAAACTGTCCGCGGCTTTGATGGGCTCTTATGTTCTACACCGAGCGCTGGATGCGGACAGACCCTTGCCTCCCGTTCTGCCACCACCAGCTCCAAGTGGTGTTGCGATAATTTAGCCAAATACGTCCCGGTCGCTTCATGCAAGAAATCTCGTAACAAAAGAGCCGCTGCTTGTCAAGGGAGAAGGACCCATGGCTCATCTGTCTCTCACCCAAACCGTCTTATCCTCGATCGTATCATTCTGGCCTTACGACAAAAATCGCCTCCCATGTTTTCAAAAAGCTAACCTGTTATGCTCGATCAACTTTCCTTGTAAGGAGATCCGAACGTGTGGTATAAAATCTTGGTCGGTCGTGTCAATCATATCTCAGGTCCGGTTGTTGCGGGTTTGCGGATTTTCAGGCCAGACCAGTGACGGACGATTCGTGAGTCCCGGTAGAAAGTAGCTTGGCAGCCCCTGAGGAGGGCTTCTGGAGGCCTATATGAGAACGCTTGATGAACAGGTTTTAAAGGTGACCAAAGAGATTGTGGCCAAGTTTATAGAGGTGGGGCGAGTCTCTCCCGCTTCTTTTGATGAAACCTTCAAAAATGTTTACAAGACCGTCAAGGAGGCTATCTTAAATCACGCCCTTGAAGAAGAATAAGGTTCAATGCACCTGCGCCCAGTTTGGGCCTATCTTCACATCTACCTTAAGGGGCACTCTCAGTTCATAGACTCCCTCCATGATGGACCGGACGAGTCCTTGCATACGCTCCACTTCCTCGGGGGGAACCTCAAACACCAGCTCATCATGGACCTGCAGAAGCATCTTGGCGCTCAGGCTTTCTTGGTCAAGGGCCTGATGTGCCTGTATCATGGCCAGTTTGATGAGATCGGCAGCCGTGCCCTGAAGCGGCGTGTTGACCGCAGTGCGCTCAGCAAACTCGCGGGCAGCCCGGTTCTTGCTTGAAATATCGGGCAGCCGCCGGTATCGTCCCAGCAGCGTCGTCACCTTGCCGAACTTCCGTGCTTCCTCAATGGTCTCCTCTATGAACTGTTTGACGCCTGCGTACGTAGCAAAATAGTGTTCAATGTATGTTTTTGCCATTTTATGACTGATGCCCAGCTCCCTGGCCAGCCTGAAGGGGCCCATCCCGTAAATGATACCAAAATTGATGACCTTGGCCTGGCGGCGCATCTCCGGTGTAATCATAGATGGAAAGAGTTGAAAGACTTCAGCAGCGGTGCGCGTGTGGATATCCCGGTCTTGCTGAAAGGCTTCCACAAGAATGGGGTCCTGTGAGTAGTGGGCAAGGAGTCGAAGTTCGATCTGGGAGTAGTCCGCCGTGAGCATGGTCCACCCTTTGCGCGGCACAAAGGCTGCTCGCACCTTCCGCCCCTCCTCTGTGCGCACGGGAATGTTTTGAAGATTGGGGTCACTGCTGCTCAAACGCCCAGTCGCTGTGACGGTCTGATTATAGGAGGTATGGATCCGATGGGTTTCTGGATGGATAAGATGCACAAGGGCGTCGGCATAAGTCGACTTGAGCTTGGCCAGTGATCGGTATTGGAGCACCAGGGCAGGGAGTTCGTGTTCCACGGACAGGGTGGTGAGGACCTCTACATCTGTGGAATAGCCGGTTTTCTTTTTTGTCTTCTTTTGAATGGGAAGATTGAGCTTTTCAAACAGGATGCGGCCCAACTGCTGGTGCGATTGAATATTGAATTCTTCTCCGGCAATGGCGTATATCCTTTCCTGTATTTGATGGAGCTGCCGCTCAAATTCTTTTGATATAGACTTCAGACGAGCCCTGTCCACACAAATTCCTGACATCTCCATGTCCAGAAGGACCGGTATGAGGGGCATCTCCACCTCTTGGAACAGTCTCCCAAGGCCGTTCTTGTGTAGTTTCGGTCCCAGAACCTCACTGGCCATCAAGGTGATATCAGCGTCCTCACAGGCATAGGGCGTCGCATCTTGTATGGGAACTTGGTCAAATCCCACTTGGTGTTTACCGCTCCCCGTGACTTCCTCATAGGTGATCATTCTATGGTCCAGGTATTCAGCTGCAATCATCTCCAGGTTATGAGCCCGACGGGTGGGGTTCAGGAGATAAGAAGCCACCATGGTATCAAAGACAACCCCCTTGAGCTCAATACCGGAGCGTTTCAGAACGATCCAGTCATACTTGATGTTCTGACCGACCTTGGTCAACCGCGGATCTTGAAGGAGAGGTTTCAGCCGTGCAAGCGTCTTGTCGGGTTCAAGCTGTCTACCTGAGCTATGGCCCAGGGGGATGTACACCGCTTCGTTGGGCCGGTGCGCAAAGGAGATGCCTACAATCGACGCCTTCATGGGGTCTTTGGCAGTGGTCTCAAGGTCTATGGCAAAGCACCTGGCCTTTTCAAGCTCGTGGATCAAAGACTCGAGGGCCTTGTCATCTACAATAGCCTGATAGTCTTTTTTACTGAGTCCTCGTTGAACCGGAAACCGCTGCTGCAGTTTTCGAAACTCCAGGGTCTTGAAAAGTTCGGCCAGCCTTCGGCTGTCGGGCGGTGAAAGCTTAAAGGATGACGGCTTTACAGACAAAGGCACCTTTGTGTTGATGGCAACCAGGCGTCGGCTCAGGATGGCCTGATCATGAAACCTGGTGAGATTCTCACGAAGCTTTTTCTTTGTTACCTTGTCAAGGCTCTGAAAAAGTCTTTCCATGGTTCCAAAGGCCTTGATCAATTGAACGGCGGTCTTTTGCCCGATGCCCGGCACACCGGGAATATTGTCCGAGGTGTCACCCGCCAGGGCCATGACATCGACCCACTGAGAGGGCTCCAGGCCAAAGTCTTCTTTCAGGCTGGTATAATCAAAGGTTCGATCCCTCATGGGGTCCCACATGCTCACCGAGCTGGAAATCAACTGTTTGAAATCCTTATCACCGGTGACCATCACAACGCCGAAGCCTTTTCCTGCCGCGGCCAGGGCAAGGGTTCCGATAATGTCATCGGCCTCATAGCCTGAGAGTTCCAATGCGGGGATGTTCATCCCCTCAACCACCTGCTTGATGTAAGGTATCTGCACTACAAGATCCTCAGGCATGGGCGGGCGGTTCGCCTTATAAGCATCGTACATTTGATGGCGAAAGGTGGGGCCCTTGGCATCAAAGGCCATAGCCATGTATTCAGGGTCGCGGTCAGAAAGGAGTTTTAGAAGCATATTCGTAAATCCGAAGGTGGCATTGGTGGCCAGCCCTTGGCTGGTAGAAAGGTGGCGCACAGCATGGTAGGCGCGATATATGTAACTGTTTCCGTCGATCAGATAGATGATTTTTTCCTTGGAAGCCATGAATTCTTCCGGTATCAAATGTGCTGCAAGAATGAATGAATAGATAAACCTGCCGAATCAGGCTATGGTGATTGGCCGTTGATCGGCGGAATCAGTGTTGATGGTTTTGCAAAACACTTTTTGCGAGTTTGTCACTGTTAGCATGAATCGGGGGTTATGACAACGCGCCCCCGGTGACTTATGGAAAGGGCGGCATAGACAATGCTTCATCTGCTATTATATCATTTAGATTGAGAGCTTAAACCAGGCGAACTTTATGGAAGCACAACAAACCAAGAGGGGGCAGGGGCGGAGAAGAAGGCCAAAAAAGGAATACCACTGCCATATATGCGGCCGAAAACTTCCCTTCTGCTGGACCTGCCGCTGTGGTTTTCAGATATGTTCCGAGTGTATGGCGGACAATCTGTGGGGCATGACCTGCAATGCCATTACCTGGCAATGCCCTGATTGTGGGGAGTGGCGCGGTTTTGGGAACCAATGAGAGGTCGTCCTTTCTGCCATAGGCGTTCTACCCCATCAAGGTTTCCTGAGGCCGCTTGGTCGGGGTCAACTCTGCTGCACATTCCCCTAACCGCCCCGCGCTTTGTCTCGGACATCGTCAGAATAGGCGACATATCCCTTACCCATGCTGTAGTGCCCCATGAAATATTGCAGGTCAAGTCTCTGGCTGTGCGTCAATGCCCCAAATTGCACGCCGCATTGCCGTAATGTGATGGCGCCAAAAGAGAAGTCGCCAGGCATGGGGGAATCCCAAATGGTCTCGAACGGTATTTTATCAAAACAAAAACTACCGTCGGTCAACAATATGCTTAGTTGAGATGATTCCTTTGACCGCTCTTCGCTGGCAACATAGCGAAAGGCAAGCCCACCACTACTGATATCCGTAATCTGACCGAGGACACTAAACTGAGGACAAAGCGCGGCAAAGCTCCCGTTCTGGACCCTGAATCGCTTATGTTTTCTTCGCTCAGCTCCCGGTATCCCGTTTATCGGCCTTTCCGGCTGTTCCATCTCTGAGCCTTCCTTTGTGATCTACCCCCCATTCCTCTTGTCTGGTTGTTTGGGAATCAACCCTGTTGAGTGGTGTGCTGACGATTTGCTGGAGGAGTTTAAGGAGATAGGCGAGGCCGGTCAATGGGGGACAGCCCCCATTTTGGGGTAGGAAATTCCTACTTCTTGATGAGCCTTAACCCCATCAACAGGTAGGCTATGAAGGGATGGTGTCTAATCTTCCCAAAGCTCTGGGTCGATAATGCCTATCTTAATGGCGTATTTCACCAGGGCTACCAGGTCATGGATGTCCAGTTTATTCATCACATTGCCACGGTGTTTTTCCACGGTCTTCGGGCTCACGCAGAGAACGTCGGCGATCTGGCTGGTGGAATTTCCTTCGACCATTAATCGGAAGACCTGCTGTTCCCGATCGGACAGGAGGTCATAGCCCCGAACAGCGGGTTTTTCCTTGCGACTTTCCAGGTACCTGCCGATGACCTCGGCTTTCATCTTGGAACTTAAGAAATATTCTCCACGGTTCGCCGCCCTGATTCCTTCGAGCACATCAGAGCTGGGTGAAGCCTTGAGCACGTAAGCTAGAGCGCCTGAGGCGAAGGCCCGATGCACGTAGGCCTCTTTCTCGTGCATGGAGAGAACAACGATTTTGGTATTGGGGACAGCCTCCTTGATCAGAGGAACGGCCTCCAGACCACTCAGGCCGGGCATAGCAATATCAAGAAGCGTTACATCGGGACGGATGGACTTGGCTTTTTCAAGGGCCTCCCGGCCATCTATTGCCTCACCGACCACCTCCATGTCCGGCTGGCTGTTCAAAAGCTGCTTGAGGCCTGCTCTAACAACAGCATGGTCATCAGCTACCAAAATTTTCATTTCACGTCCCTGCTTCTCTCAGAGCAATGGGCAGCTCAGCCCTGATCACAGTCCCTTTCCCCCCACTGGAACGAATGTCGATGCTGCCTCCCACGGAAACAACTCTTTCTCGCATGCCCAGTAGACCAATCGGCTGCCTCTTTGCCCCGGACGGTACCATAGGCTCCGTCTGGTCAAAGCCAACACCGTCGTCTTTTATGGTAAAGATGAGCTTGGGATGGCTGTACGTTAATAAGACACTGACGTGTTTCGCTTTGGCATGTCTTGCGATGTTGTTTAGGGCCTCCTGGAGAAATCGATACAGAACGATTTCGATCTCCGCCTCAGGTCGTTTCTTGACACCGATGGTCTGAAAATCGATTTGTAGCCCTCCTATGCGCTTGACGAAGTCTTTGATATACCATTCTAAGGTGGGAACAAGCCCCAGGTCATCCAGCATGTCGGGACGCAACTCGGATGAGAGGTCTCTAATCGTATCCCCCAGTTTCTCCACTTGCCCAATCAACTCATCACAGCTTGCTTTCTGGGCCTTCAGTTCCTCTGGCAGGGAGTCGTGCATGGCCTCCATGCTAAAGTGTAAGGCGGTTAAGGCCTGGCCGAGTTCGTCGTGAAGATCCCGAGCGAGCTTCTTTCTCTCTTCCTCTGTAGCCCTGATCAGTTGCTGAGAAAGATGCCGGATTGCCTCTTCAGCCCGCTTGCGGTCCGTGACATCGCGGACGATACCTGTGAAGAAGATGCCCTCTCTTGTCTTCCATCTTGCTAGTGAAAGTTCTACAGGGAAGTCTATATTGTTTTTTTTAAGCCCAACCTTTTCAACCGTGCTCCCAATCATGATCGATCGTCCTGTTGAAACGGCCCGCTTTAACGCATCGTCATGGTCCTTTCTGAATCTTTCCGGCATCAACAACGTAAGCGGCTTTCCCATGGCTTCATCAGCCGAATAACCAAACATGTTTACTGCCGCATGATTCCAGAATAGGATTTTCCCTCGGCTATCAACAGTGATGATGGCGTCGCTGGCAGTTTGTGCCACCGACCGAAAACGTTCCTCACTCAAACGAAGCGATTCCTCAACCCGTTTGCGTTCCGTGAGTTCCAGCATCAATTTTTCTGTTGTCCGGGCCAGTTTGGCCGTTCGCTTTTCAACACGCTGTTCCAGTTCATCGTGGGCTTTTCGCAATGCCTCCTCTGCTCGCTTGCGGGCCAGGCGGTCTCCATGTTTCCGTACCGCTCCTGGCAGGACCACTGGCAGGAGATCCAAATAGATCCGGCCGGGGTCCTTGACCATGTAGTCATCCACACCCGCTTTGAGGGCTTGAACAGCGAGTTCCTCCGAGCCTCTTCCAGTTAGAATCACCAAGGGTAAGGAAGTCTTCTCATGGAGAAGTCCCTTGCACAGGTCTAGTCCGGACATGCCTGGTAAGGCATAGTCAACGACCACTACATCGAACGATGGAGCGTGGGTGCGAATTATTTTCAGGGCTTCTTCGCCCCTTACGCACTCCGTGATGTCAGAGGAGACCGGACTCTTTTGGAATGCCCGGCGGAAGGCCTGCCTGTCGTATTCATTGTCTTCAACCAACAGGATGCGAAGCGATGATGATGCCTTGATTGGATCCATGATCTTACTCCGGAAGGTCAACCAATTCCCAGAAAAGGTTAATCGTCCTTACTGCCTCAGAAAAGTTTGCGAACCCCACCGGCTTCACGATGTAGGCGTTGACGCCAAGATCATAGCTCCTTAGCCGATCTTCTTCGGCCGTTGATGTGGTAAGGATGATCACTGGCAGACGGTGCAGATGTCCGTCCTCTCTGATTTGCTTCAGAACGGCAAGACCGTCCATCTTCGGCATCTTAATGTCGAGGAGCAGGATGCCGGGCCGGGGGGCGGTCCCCGGTTCGCTATACTTTCCCCGTCGGTGGAGAAAGTCCAGACACTCCTCACCGTCGTTGACGACATAAAGTGGGTTGCTGATGTGGTGTTTCTTCCATGCCCGTTTGACGGCCACAATGTCGTGCTCATCGTCCTCAGCCATGAGGACTGTGAAAGCTTCGATGGTCATCTTTATATCTCCCTTTGTGTCTTGGGAAGAGCAACAAAGAACGTGCTGCCTTCACCAATCTTCGATTCCACACGGACCGAGCCCTGCAGCTTATTGGTGGCTTTCTTGACAATGGCAAGACCTACGCCGGTTCCCTCATACTCCTCACGGGTGTGGAGCCGCTGGAACACGCCGAATATTTGCTCGTGGTAGCGAGGGTCAATCCCAATGCCGTTATCCCGTACGAACAGTTCATAGCGTTCCTCGCCTGCCGGGAGCCAGCCGATTTCCACGCGTTTGTGTGAAGCATGATTGAACTTGATCGCGTTTCTGATAAGATCCTGAAAGATCTGCCTTAGAAGGGTGGGATCCGTGTCAATGGTGGGCCAGTCATTGCCCATCACCACCTCGACATCCGGGGACAAAGCAAGCGATGCGATCACTTCCTGCAAAACCACGCCCACGTCGATTGCCTGAGTCGGTACGCCCCTTCTGCCGACATGAGAAAATTCCAGTAGATCCTCGACCAGTTCCACACCATGGGCGACTGCACGGTCGAGACCCTCAAAATACGCTTTCTGATCCCCACCGAGGATGGCTGGAAAGTCTTCCCGCAAAAAATCGGCGTAGTTGCCAATAGCTCGCAGGGGCGCTTTGAGGACGTGGGCTACGATGTAATTGTACTGAGAAAGCTCCTGGTTAGCTAATTCAAGGTCAGCAGCCCTTTTCTTGAGCTCCATGTGTGCAAGGCTCAGTGCCTCCTCGGCTTGCTTACGCTCGGTCAGTTCCAGGTTCAATTGTTCGGTGGTCGTGGCCAGCTTGGCCGTGCGCTCTTCAACGCGCTGCTCCAGCTCGTCATGAGCTTTTCGGAGCGCTTCTTGCGCCTGCCGCTTTTCCTCAACCAGGCGCTGGTTTTCAAGGGCCTGCTTCACGGTAGCTAATACCTCATCCATATCCAAGGGCTTGATAATATAGGCTGAGGCCCCTTCGTTCAGGGCTCGGACCGCATTTTTCGTAGAGGCATAGGCGGTAACCATAATCAGAACCATATCAGGATGCAGATGCTTCAAGGGGGGCAATAACTCTAGTCCTTCCATGTCGGGCAGTTTGATGTCCAGCAGGGCAAGGTTAAAGAATCTCCTTTGCGCCTTATCTATGGCCTCTCGCCCCGTTGCAGCCGTCTCTGTCTCATAGCCTTTCCTTCCGAATATGAGCGTGAGGCTTCTAAGGCTGCTCTCATCGTCATCAACGATCAAGATGCTCTCTTTCTGGTTCATCTCTTTCGCCCTCAGTCATCCGGCCTTCTGTTGCCTCTCCCAGATCTCATCGACCAACTTGAGCACCTGTGCCATGTCAAGCGGCTTGTAAAGAAAGGTGTAGGCACTATTGTAAAGAGCCTGTTCCATCAAGGAGTCTACCTCTTGGCGGTACGCTGTTATCATGATGGCCACTGTTTCCGGGTTGATTTCTTTGATAGCCAGATACGTCTCCAGGCCATTGATGGTCGGTAGCTTCATATCTATAAAGACAATGTCACAGGCCTTCCTCTGCACCATGGTGATGGCCTCCTCGCCAGCAAAAGCGATGTCCACCTCGTAACCCTTCTTGATCAGTATGTTGCTCAAGGTTTTACAGGTCCCTGGGTCATCGTCAACCACCAAGATGAGCGCCCCCTGCTTGCGCTGCTTTGCCTCTTCAATGAGCTCTATCGCCTTGTCAATGTCTAGAGGCTTGTAAATGATCGAGTAGGCTCCTTCTTTAAGGGCGTCGGCAACGAGGTCATCAACCGCGTAGGCGGTCATCATGGTCACCACAGCCTCAGGTCTGATCTTGATAATCCTTCTGCAAGTTTCCACGCCATCCATGACGGGCATCTTGATGTCCATAAAGATCATATCGAAAGGGCTCTCCTTGACCCTTTCGATGGCCTCCGGCCCGTCCTTGGCAGTAGTGACGGCGTAGCCTTTCCTTCTCAGCACAAAAGACAGCGTCTTGCACAGGCTGATATTGTCGTCCACTATAAGGATGCTAGATTTTTCCTTCATGTCGCTTTTCTTCCCCTCCTAGCACTGGTAGCTTCACCGTGAAGGTGCTACCTTTTCCAACCTCGCTCTGCACCTCGATGGTGCCTCCATTCCCCTCAACCAGGGTTTTGGTGATCGCCATTCCCAGGCCGATCCCCTTGGCCTTAGTCGTAAATAGAGGCTCAAAGAGCTTAGCCAGATTCTCCTTCGGGATGCCAACCCCTGTATCTGAGAACGAAATGGTCATCCAACCTCGGCTTTGGACTTCGGCCCCAAGGACCAACTTGCCGCCCTCAGGCA
The DNA here is from genome assembly GCA_030665585.1 of Deltaproteobacteria bacterium. GTDB lineage: Bacteria > Desulfobacterota > Desulfobacteria > Desulfobacterales. The sequence goes on from DAOUZN010000004.1 coordinate 28,848, forward strand.
TCGCCTGGATGGCATTGAGGAGGATGTTTCCAAAAACTTGAAGGAGTTGGTCAAGGTCGACCAGGATCGCCGGCAACGTTTCATCTATTTGACTCACCACATCCACCTTATCAGGGACGATGACACGAGATAGCGCCTCTTGGAGGCAATCTTTAACACCCACCTTTCGTCGGACGGGGGGCTTGGAACGAGCAAAGCCGAGGAGACTGCTGATGATCCTCTCGGATGTCAGAATTTCCTTCTCCAGGATATCCAGCGTCTCCTTTACCTCCGGCTCGGGCTCTTCAAGGGCCATATTGAGAAAATAGGCGGCATTCTTGATGGCCCCAAGGGGGTTGCGGAGTTCGTGCCCCACCCCACCAGCCATCTGCCCCAAAATGGCGAGCTTCTCCCCGCGGATCAATTCATCCTGGGCATTTCTTAACTTCTCCTCAGCCCGCTTGCGCTCGGCGATTTCTCTAGAGACACTCTCAATCATATGGTTAGTGACCTTCTTTAGGGATTCCAACAGCTCTACCTGCGAAGCCCCGGATACCCGGGCGCTCAGGTCACCTTTTGACACCCTGTCCAATGCGTCGAAGTGCTCAGCAAGACCAATGGCAAACTCATGGGATAAATCAACAATCTCGCCGAGGTTTTCGGCAGTCATGTTGACCATATGTTTTAATTTGCTGATCAACTCAAGCTCTGAGGCTTCAGATATCCTGACCTCGGGGTCTCCTGAAGATATTTCATTCAACGCGTTGAAAACCTCTGACAAGCCCTCGGCCAACTCCACGTTGATGGTTCGCAAGGTCTCTTCGCTCTTGCGAAGAGCCCCCACGGCCCGCTTGCGCTCCGTGAGTTCCAGCTTCAATTGCTCGGTTGTCTTGGCCAGCATCGAGGTGCGCTCTTCAACACGCTGTTCCAGCTCGTCGTGAGCCTTTTGCAGCGCCTCCTCTGCCCGCCTGCGTTCAGCAATACCTTGCTCTTCAATTTGAAACACATCCCAGAACAGATGGGCAGCCACATGGTCCATCAATCGGACGTGGTGCGGCTTTGTATGGGAGATCTCATCGGCGACCTCTTCACGTCCCGTTAACTCGATAATCATATTGAGATCTTTGAGTCTATATAAATCATGGTAGTCTTCTGTGGTGTAAATGCCTTTCTCCTTGGCGTAGAGACAACCGACAGCTTTGGGATTGGTAGAAGCTAATCCAATGAGCTTCATCCGAAGCTGGCTCAGCTTTTCAGTGAATATCATATCCATAACCGCCTTGCACCCTGGACCGCCACCCACAATCCCTACTTTGAGTGTTTTAGCCTGTTCCATGATTTGATTCCTCTTTACTCAATCGGATCGGCCAGATCTGACCCAAACCTGAGCGCCAATTCTGGGAAGTTATTCTTGCGCAAGCCCTTAGCGAATGGCGGTTTGGCTAGGCCTCACCTGTCGTGCAGCAGTCTATGAACTGCTCTATCCCGTGCTTTTGGTCTTCAGTCAATCGCTCAAAGTGAACATCACATCGCCTTACACCCTCCACGGTTGTCTCAAAATCCGAGATGGTTCTGACAGGTATTGCCAGCAAACTAATATCATATAGGATGCACAATATTTCTAAGGCAAACAAGTCACCAGTGCGCCGCTTTGATGCGCGATAAGTAAAGGCGAGTCCACCTGCGCTAACATCTACGATTCGTGCCATCATGGCAGGACTTGCGTCGAAACAGACAAAAGCAGCTTCCCGGACCAGTAATCGCTTGTTCTTCCTTCGCTCAACCGGTTCATTTGTGTTTGGCATGGGGTGGCGCTCCTTCACAATGAGACATAAGTAATCTCAACCAACCATGATACATTTCAGCGTTATTTCTACCACAGCTTTGCGAACTTATAAAGGGCTACATTCAACGTATCAGTTTAGCCGTTCAAAAAACGTTGATAACAAAGCATACGGGTGATTCGATTCTAAAACGAGACACTGTTTAAACGGGTTAGCGAGCGTTAAGAAAGAACAGCAAGAAATATGGAATTGACGGCAAGAGCTCTGCCCAAGAGAAGCCTCAGAAGGGTCTTCAGGCCTGCCCTTTTAAACCAAAACACAGCCTGGCATTCTTCGTGGTCTGCTCTGCGATTTCTTCAGCGCTCATTGCCTTGACTCGAGCGACTTCTCGCAGGGTGATCCGGACATGGGCTGGCCTTGCAACCAATTCCCGATAGTGCACCGGGCTGTCTGTTTCGAGCAGCAAGCTGTGAAGGGGAACGGCATGGATGGCCTTTGCGTGGTAGGGATTGTACAGGAGTGCCGGACAAGCCGACATGTAGTAGCCGGCGGCGGCGATGAGAGGAATCAATTCGAGAGGGCCGCTGTACCAGTGAAAGACCGCTTTTCTTAGACCGACTTCTTTGACCATCCGAAAGGCGGTCTCATGGGAATACCGACAGTGAACGATGACCGGCTTGTCATGTTTTTTGGCAATATCAAGGATTTTAGGAAAGAGGGCCTTTTGGACCTTCTTTCTTGTCTTGGCCTTGTAGTCCAGGCCCACTTCACCCAAGGCCACGCAGTTCACCAGGTTCGCATCAATCTGCGCCAGGGTCGCCTCGTCATGATCGGCATTGAGGCGCCACGGATGATACCCCATGGCCGGAAAGACAAATCTCGGATACCGGCCTGCTATCTCCAAGGTCTTCTGGTTGGAGGTGATGTCTTGTCCCACGGCCACAATGGCCACGACGCCGTCATCCTTTGCTGCCTTGATTGCTCCATCCGGGTCAGGCAGTTCATCCAAATGAGCATGGGTATCAATGACAGGAGGCCTATTTCTCATAAATATAGATGTGCTCGATGCCAGGCTTTAGAAAAAAAGTGCTCATCTGAACCTTTTCTTGATTGGGAGAAAAGCTGATGACAAATTTCCGTTCACAGGCCACGCGTTCCAGACTCTTGATGTCTTTGAGTTCAATCGTGGGATGGCTGCAAAAGGCCACTGCCACCGCATGGTTGTCTTTCACACCCACCATGTCTACGGGGCCCTCTGGAAAGCGTGGATTACGAAAGGCTGGAACCGGCCGAAATCCTTGCTCTTTCAAGAAATCATACAGGACACACCGAATCGTCTCTTTGATCACACGATCGCTCAAGTACCCCTTGGGAATAGTCCTCACGGCTTCCAATATCTTCTTCTTGATCGCCTTTTTCATCGGTCTCTTCCGCCCTTCGCATATTCTCTTTGCCGTTGACAATCCATACCCGAGCCGGTATTCCTGGTCAACCTATTATTCGGTCTAAACTTTGAGCAGTCATCTCTATCAAACCTTAGAATTTGACAAGGTCCTGGATGACCTGGCCCGTAGGGCCCAATGTCCCCTTTCTGCTGAGCGCCTCCAGCACCTGAAACCCCTTTCAAGCATTCAGCTCGTCCGAAAGAGTCTGGCAAGAATCTCCGAAGCCCGCACCTTGATGGATTCAGGCGGATCCCTTCCCGTGGCCCCCTTTGAAGACATAGGCGGCCATTTAGAGTTCGCAGCCATCGAAGGAAGTCGTCTGGAGCCAAAGGCTTTTCGGAGAATCCACGCCGTGCTTGAGTTAAGCGCACGGCTGCACGGTTTTCTCAAGAAAAACGAAAGCCATCTCCCCCTCCTTCATGAAGCCTCGGCAGGCCTTACCCCCAACCCAGATCTGGCAAAAGCAATTGACAAGGCCATTGATGTGCGCTCTTTGGAAATCCGGGACCAGGCCAGTCGAAGCTTGGCCGCCATTCGCCGTAAGATGTCCCAGGCCCGTGAACAGGTGCGGAGGCAGCTCGAAGGTCTTCTGGACAAGCTTGCCCGTAAGGGTGTGCTACAGGAACGCCTGATCACCATGCGATCGGGACGGTGGGTGCTACCCGTCAAAGAAACCCACAGGCACTTGGTCAAAGGGGTTCTGCACGACAAGTCTGCCAGTGGGGCAACCGTTTTTCTGGAGCCCCTGGAAACACTGGAGCTGAACAACCAGGTTCGCCGCCTTGAAGCAGAGGAGCATCACGAGATTGAAAAGGTCCTCCGCGCGCTCACAGACCTTGTCCGCCAGAGCTTGTCTGAACTGAAACAAGACTTTGAGATCCTGGTTGCCCTGGATAGTATTCACGCTATGGCCCTGACCTCTAAGGCCCTAAATGAACACGAACCCGCCCTGAACACGGATGGCGTCCTCAACATCAAGAATGGGCGTCATCCATTGCTCCTCCTTAAAAAAGCGCCTTTGGCGGATGTGGTCCCCCTGAACTTATCCATCGGGGAAAACTTTAAGACACTGGTCATCACTGGGCCCAATGCCGGAGGAAAGACCGTTGCCCTCAAAACCGTGGGGCTCCTGGCCCTAATGGTCTCATGCGGCCTCCATATCCCGGCCGATGCCGACTCCCAGATGGCCCTGTTCACGGGCATCTTTGCCCACGTGGGCGACGCCCAATCCATTGAAATGGACCTTTCCACCTTTTCTGCCCACCTGATGGAAATCAAGGCCATCATGGATGAAGCATCCTCTGGAGATCTGGTCCTCATTGACGAGATCGGCACAGGCACCGACCCAGAGGAGGGCGCCGCCCTGGCCATGGCTGTGCTGGAAGCCCTCACAGTCAAGGGCATGGTCACCATGGTGACCACCCATCATGGCGCGTTGAAGGCGTTTGCCCATCAAACCCCCGATGTGGCCAATGGGTCTATGGCCTTTGACACCCGGACCCTCACCCCAACGTACCAGTTCCATGCTGATATTCCCGGGTCCAGCTACGCCCTCGAGATCGGCAAGCGCATGGGCCTTCCACAGGCCGTGATCACGCGTTCCAAGGCACTCATGGGAAGTCAGGCCGATCGGTTAGAGGACCTGATCTTGACACTGGAGGAACGCCTTGAGCAAAATAAGCGATTGGAAAAGGATCTAAGAGCGGAAAGGCTTGTCGTAGATCACTTGAGAAAACGGTTTCAGGAGAACAATGCGCGTCTAGAACGTGAGGTGAAGCAGCTGCGCCACCAGGCAGCCCAGGAGGCCAGCGCGATCATTCGGCAGGCCAACGCCACGGTGGAAAAAGCCATACGAACCCTCCGGGAAACAGGCGCCACCAAGGACGCCATCCGTAAAGCCAAGGCCCTTATCCAAGAGGAAAAAGAGGACCTGGAAGAGGCGCTTGAAATCGCAACACTTGACGAGGACCTTCGAGAGGAAGACCGCCTCTCGGATGCGCTGTCGCCCGGATGCCGAGTTTACTGGAAACGAACCCGGGTGGCTGGAATCGTGCTGTCTGATGAAGATCCGGCTGGCCGTGTCCTCATCGCCTTTGGCAAGGTGAAGGCCCATGTGCCTGGCGAAGAATTGAGCCGGGCCAGCGATATTGAACCATCCTCAACAGATCGAGGTTCGGGCGTGGAGATCCACGTCCCGGAGGTGGTTCAGCCAGAGGTGGATGTGCGAGGGATGCGGGTGGAGGAAGCCCTAACTGTGGTGGACAAATGCTTGAACGATGCCTTGTTGGCCGGTCTGAAGGAGGTTCAAATCGTCCATGGCATAGGGACCGGGGCGCTTCGCAACAGCCTGATCCCATTCTTGCATCGACATCCCCTGGTCCAGGCGACCCGTCCCGGCGGTCTCCATGAAGAAAACCCGGGGGTGACTATGGTGGAAGTAGCAACCAGGTAAGACAACCTTCATCAGACCTCTTCATACGAGCAACGTCCGGTTACCCCCCTGCCTTTTCGCCCGGTACATGGCTTCATCGGCCCTTTTCGCAAATTCCGTCATCCCCTCCTCCGCCTTGTATTCGGCGATGCCTATGCTGACGCTGGCATCAATACGTGTGCCGGGGGCAGGAGAAAAGCTAATAGCTCGAAACCCCTTCCTGATCCGTTCTGCGACCTTCGTGGCCTCCGGCCCACGGGTTTCGGGTAAGATCACGGTGAACTCATCGCCTCCGTACCGATAACCCGAGTCATTCTTTCGCATACAGCCCTGAATGACTTTCCCCAGCTTGCCCAGGACCTTGTCTCCTTCCAGGTGGCCGTAAGTATCATTGTAACGCTTGAAGCCATCCACATCCATTAACAGCAGCGACAGCGCATGCCCGTATCGGTCTGCCCGGGCTGTTTCAGACCGCAACTGCTTGAAGAAGTGTCTGGAGTTATGAAGTTTTGTGAGGTCATCGGTGACCGTCAGTTCCCGCAACTG
>DAOUZN010000012.1 GCA_030665585.1 Deltaproteobacteria bacterium
AAGTTATTGGCATACTAAGGACAGGACAGACAAGGTCCTACGCTGCCGGTGACGACGGCGATTTCCAACGAGGTGTGTCTTGGCCTGACCCGAGATTCGCAGACGAGGCAGACGGGACAGTCATAGACAGGGTAACCGGTCTGATGTGGACCAAGAATGCTCAGAAAATCTCAGGTACAATCAGCTGGCACGACGCCTTGAAGGCTTGCAATGATCTTGTCTTTGCTGGGTATGACAACTGGCGGTTGCCTAATGTGAGAGAAATACTCAGCCTGATAGATTATGGGATGCATGACCCCGCACTGCCTGATGGCCAACCTTTTGATAACGTTCAGACTTCCCAGTTTTACTGGTCCAGCACGACGTGTGTGCCGCATATGGCCCAGGCATGGTGCGTGGGTCTGAAAAATGGCGCTGTAGGGCGTTATAATAAGGCAAGCAATGCTTACTTCGTGTGGCCAGTACGTCGCGGAAGACAGCACACATGGTGATGGGCACTATTTGTAACTCTCAAAGGAATCAGGCAGAGTCGAAACTGGCTCTGCTTTTTTGCCACGACTTCTCTGCAACTCATGAGAACCATGCAGTCACGCGTATCTTTCTTAATATTTTCTTATGCTTTACTCCAGACGTGGCATGAAATGTGCTAAAATAACTGGGCTAGACAAGACAAAACATAGACCATTTTGTTTCGTTTGTTGCTGTAAGATCAACGAATAGCAAAAACGGACTTTTTCAAACGGCGCCCTGACATTTGAAAACATGGATCATCTCCAAAAGAGTTGGTAGGATCATAAGGATTCAAGGGGTCAAGGGGTCAGGGATTCGAGTAAAATGCTTAAGAATTATAGAGAATTAAAAGTCTGGCAAAGGTCCTATCAGCTATGTTTAGAAATTCATCAAATCGTTAGAAAGAAAAGCACTCGACCCCTTGAATCCTTGAATCCTCGAACCCTTTGCATCAACTAATCGGGAGAAGAACCGCATTTTTTAACGCAGAATATCTCAAGTGCCTTTATCCCAAAACGTTCAATGTCGTTCGCAAAACACTTTTTACGAGTCTGTCAAGTTTGTCTGGGCCTATTTGTTTTATGAGGCCATGATGATGGCTTTGAGCCAAAGCCGAGTTGACGAAAAATGTTTGACAAGGCAAAGAAAGGGGTATAAATTGTTTTATTAAAGTTGAGGCGGGCATAGCTCAGCTGGTAGAGTACAAGCTTCCCAAGCTTGGTGTCGCGGGTTCGAACCCCGTTGCCCGCTCCACTTTTGGCATTACACAGCGTGTGCCCTTTTCCCTTTTTGAGGCGATGCCTTGTGCGGCCAGGCAGCCAGGCATAGGCTTTGATGAGTGGATTTACTGATAACTTGTGCCTTTAGTTTTCTCTGTAGAGACTCAATAGAATACCCTATTGAGACGTTGTTGCGGCGCGGGAAACGGGCAAGAGCCCGTTTTTTTTTGGTAAACTGACATTGCCACGCCACGGGAAGAAGCACAGGCGTACTCGAATGCACCAGGACGAACCATGGATGAACGGACCGAAAAAGTTATCGCCGAGGTGGAGGCTTTGGCTGAATCGCTCCTGAAGTCCGAGGGCATCACGCTGATTGATGTGGAGTATCGAAGGGAGCGTCATGGGTGGATCCTCCGGCTGATCATGGACAAGGATGGAGGTGTCACCCTGGAGGACTGCACCGACATCAGCCATCAGCTCGGGGACATTTTAGACGTCAAGGTGGGTTTCCTGGGGCCTTATCACATGGAGGTCTCCTCCCCTGGCCTAGATCGAGCGCTGACAAAGCCGAAGCATTTTAACCAGTTCCAAGGCCGGCCAGTGGTTATTAGAACGCACTGGCCTGTGGAAGGGAAGAAGGATTTTAAGGGCGTCTTGAGCGGGTTTTCTGATGGTGTGGTGATGCTTGCGGCAGGCAACCAGACCCTCGGTATTGCCTACGAAAATATCGTAAAGGCTCGTCTCGATTATTGACTCAATAGTCGGCGCCAGGAAACGTCAAAGGGATCATCTCGTAACCACAATTACATTTTAAGGTGTGCAAATGCTAGTGTCGGATGTAAAGAGAGTAATTGACCAAGTTAGTCGTGACCGAGGTATTGACCGGGAAATCCTGATCAAAACCCTGGAGGAAGCCCTGAAATCTGCGGCCAGAAAGAAATTTGGGGCGGAGATCGAGATTGAAGTTCAGTATAACAAGGAACTGGGGGAAATTGAAGTATTTCAGTTCAAAGATGTGGTTGAAAAGGTGACCGAGCCCGACCTTGAAATAAGCCTCGAAGATGGCCGTAAGCTTGATCCAGGGTGTGAGGTAGGAGACGAACTAGGGGCTAAAATGGACACCACGACCTTTGGGAGAATTGCTGCCCAGTCGGCCAAACAGGTCATCATCCAGAAAATGAAGGATGCCGAACGGGATGTGGTGTATGAAAATTTTTTCGACAGAAAAGGAGGGATCATCAACGGCATCGTACAAAGGATAGACAGGGGCGACATCATCGTCAATCTTGGTCGAGCCGAGGCTATTCTTCCAGTGCATGAACAGGTTCGTCGGGAGTCCTATCGTCGGGGGGACAGAATTCGGGCTTACGTGCTAGATGTACTGCGTGAAACCCGTGGACCACAGATCATATTGTCTCGAACACACCCTCAGTTCCTGGTTGATCTGTTTAAGACAGAGGTGCCGGAGATCACTGAAGGCATCGTATCCATCATGTCGGCGGCTCGTGAACCTGGCGGTCGTGCAAAGATATCCGTGGCATCGAATGATTCAGACGTTGACCCTGTGGGAGCCTGTGTCGGCATGAAAGGAAGTCGGGTCCAGAGTGTGGTGCAAGAACTGAAAGGCGAAAAGATCGACATCATTCCTTGGCACAGCGACGCGGGGAAGTTCGTTTGCAATGCCCTGGCGCCCGCCGAAATCTCCCGGGTGGTGGTGGATGAGACCACCCGATCCATGGAAGTGATCGTCCCGGATGAATATCTGTCCGTTGCCATTGGCAAACGAGGCCAAAACGTACGGCTTGCTTGTAAACTGACAGGCTGGAGTATCGACGTCACCAGTGAAAGCCAGTATGGCCATGCCATGCGGGCGGGTTATGAATCCTTGTTGGAACTTCCCGACGTAGGGGCCGGCACGGCTGATGCCCTGTACGAACATGGCTTCTATTCAGTGGAAGAACTGGCGAATGCCGCGGTCGGGGAGCTTATTCAGCTCAAGGGAATCGGCGAGACAAAGGCAAAAGCCTTAGTGGAGGCGGCTCGACAGGCTATCGAGGAGATGGAGCAGGGCAAACCTGTGGAAAAAGAGGAAGAGATATCTCCTGTGTCTGGAGAGCAAGACGTCGCTGAAGGCGGTTTAGAGGAGGCTGAGGCATCCGGCCAAGCGACGACCGTGCCTCCTGAAGATTCATGAGGCCATGGGATCCATGTCAGGCTAGGGGGAATGAATGGCAAAAGTCCGAGTTTACGAACTTGCGAGACAGCTCAATATGACGAACAAAGTACTCTTGGAGAGGCTAAGTGAGATGAATATCTCTGTCAAGAGTCATATGAGTGTGGTGGATGAAGAGACGGCATCTCGCACGAAGGAAGTGATACTGGGTCAAAAGAAAGAGATCCTGGTCGAAAAACGGGTCAAGGAGACGGTCATTAGAAGGCGGAAAAAGCTTGTTAAGAAGCCTTCAGAAGCCCAAGCCATTCCCCCTGAGGCGCAGGTGGAACCGGCGGCTGATGTTTCAGCGGCTGTTTCTGAAAAAACGGCCCCGAAAAAGGTGGTCAAGCTGGTTGAACCGGAACAAGCAGAAGCCAAGCCTGAGGCGGGAAAGCCTGGAGAGCCTTCCCTTGAAGCCAAGGATATGAAAGCCAAACCCGAGGAGACAAAACCAGCTAAGAAAGTCAAGGCCAAGAAAAAACCTAAAGCCAAGAAGGAGAAACCGGCCAAGATCATCAAGCTGCCTGACGTGAAGCCCTCTGCTCTGCCCCGCGATGGAGCCACCCGTGAGACGGGATTAGCTGCGCCAGTCGAAGAAAAACCAAAACCTGTAACCCTTGTGAAGCGTGCTGAAGAACAAGAAGGGCCTCGGCCTGTTGCCAAACGCAAGCCAAAGAAAAAGGACAGACGGCCACCGGAGGTGTTGGAAGAGGATAAGCGTTTCCTGAAAAAGAAGATTACTTTTCGGAAGAAGGAGGTCTTGGAGAAGTCCGACCTTTATGACGGCAAAGTCCTCAGGGGCCGAAAGGGTCGAAGGGTTGGTAGGGGTAAGGTCGCTATCAAGGGCGAAGCGACCTTGATCACCACGCCTAAGGCCATCAAACGTCGCATCAAGATTGACGAAGCCATTATGTTGTCGGACCTGGCCAAACGTATGGGCGTAAAGGCCGGTGAAGTCATCAAACGATTGATGGCCCTGGGAGTTATGGCCTCCCTGAACCAAGCCATCGATCTGGACACGGCGACCGTGATTGCCGGCGAGTTCGATTATGAAGTTGAGAAAGCCGCTTTTGAGGAAGAGGACATTATCCGCGTTGAACAACAGGACGACCCTGACAAATTGAAGCCGAGGCCTCCCGTGGTGACCGTCATGGGCCACGTCGATCACGGCAAGACCTCTCTACTGGATGCCATCCGTGAAACGAACGTCATGGGGGGTGAAGCAGGGGGCATCACGCAGCACATTGGGGCCTACCGGGTGACTGTGAGGGATAGGCAGGTGGTGTTTCTTGACACGCCCGGCCACGAGGCATTTACAGCCATGCGTGCGAGGGGTGCGGAGGTGACGGACCTGGTGGTGCTGGTCGTCGCCGCAGATGACGGGGTCATGCCCCAGACCGTTGAAGCGATAAGCCATGCCAGGGCCGCCAATGTCCCTATACTCGTGGCTATCAACAAGATCGACAAACCAGAGGCATATCCTGAACGGGTCCAAAGGGAATTGGCCGAACATGGCCTTGCGCTGGAAGAATGGGGCGGCGACACCGTAGTTGTGAACGTATCAGCCAAGCAGAAGACAGGTCTTGAAGAGCTTCTCGAGATGATACTCCTACAGGCCGATGTTCTGGAACTCACAGCGAATCCTGACAAGCTTTCAAGAGGGCGCGTTATTGAAGCTAAACTGGACCCTGGGAGAGGTTCGGTGGCCACGGTACTAATTCAGGAAGGCACATTACACACCGGTGACGCCCTGGTTTGTGGTTCCCGTTACGGAAAGATTCGAGCCATGCTTGACGATCGAGGCAACCGTTTGGACAAGGCTGGACCCTCCTTGCCCGTTGAGGTCCAGGGGCTTTCAGGTGTCCCCATGGCTGGTGACGAGTTCGTTGCCGTGGCTGACGAAAAGGTGGCAAAGCAGGTCGGGCTGCATCGTGCCCAAAAGCAGAGAGTGCGGGAGCTGGCCAAGACCAGCAAGTTGACCTTGGAAAAGTATTATGAACAAATGCAAGACGGCCTTATCAAAGACTTGAATCTTATCATCCGGGCAGACGTGCAGGGATCTATTGAGGCCTTGGCTGACGCCATGCAGAAGATTCCGTCCCGCGAGGTCAATGTCAACATTGTACATTCCGCAACCGGAGCTATGGCGGAATCAGACATCATGTTGGCCACGGTTTCCAAGGCGATTGTGATTGGTTTTAACGTTCGACCCAACCCCAAGGTGCGGGACCTTGCAAACGAACATCACGTGGACATCCGATTCTACGACGTGATTTACAATGTGGTTAATGACATCAAGGGGGCGATCGAAGGGCTGATGGAACCCACCTATGAAGAACATTCTGTTGGGCGGGCAGAGGTCCGGGATGTCTTCGGTGTCTCTAAAGTGGGTACCGTTGCAGGCTGTTATGTCACCGAAGGAAAAATAGAACGCGGGCGACTAGCCCGGCTGCTTCGCGATGGTGTCGTGGTCTATGATGGTAAGATACGGTCTTTGCGTCGCTTCAAGGATGACGTCAAAGAGGTACAGAGCGGTTATGAATGCGGCGTTGGCATTGAAAACTACAATGATGTCAAGGTCAATGACGTCATTGAATGTTACGAGGTAGAAGAAGTGAAACCGGTGCTGGAGTGAGCACTTCCGCTCACCTCAATCTATCTTGGCTCGGTTTGGGCATTTTCTAAATGGTAGTTGGAACCGGCACAATCGTCCTCAGGATCCCGGGTAATACTTCCTTAAAGGGGAAGCGCAGGATCGTAAAGGGTATCGTGAGCCGGCTGCAACACACCTTCAATGCCTCAGTAGCCGAAGTCGGAGCCAACGACAATCATCAGCGTGCAGAGATTGGCCTGGCATTGGTGGGCAACGATCGCCGGCTGATCAATTCGAAACTGGATAAGGCGTTGAATCTTATTGAAGCCCTGCGGTTGGCCGAAGTTATCGACACGGACCTGGAGATTATCAGCCTGTAATGTCATTTAGACGAGCTGAAAGAGTCGGCAGCTTGATTCAAAAGGAGTTATCCGACCTCCTGGTGACAAAGATCAAAGACCCCCGTTTGGTGCTGGTCACCATCGCCAGGGTGAGCGTCACAGACGACCTGCGTTCTGCTCGCATCTATTTCAGTGTTGTGGAAGGACAAGAACGGAGGCAGAGAGCCCTGGCGGGCTTTGAGAGTGCCGCGGGCTACCTGAAGCGCCAATTAAGCCATCGTCTGGCGTTGAGACATGTACCAGAACTCAAGTTCGTTTATGACAAGTCCTTTGATCAGGCTGTTGCTGTGGATAGGATCTTCAAGACAATACATCATGAAACCCGGTCAACGGTTAGCAAATTGCCCCAAACATAGACACCATGTTTTCCCGGCCTCTCTTGCCACACCTGACGACCATGCCGTAGCTCCCCAACATGGCCCAGGGCACGGCCCACAACGGAATGGCGGAAGGCGGATGAACGGCATTGTGGTTGTGGACAAACCTGCGGAGATGACATCTGCCCAAGTCGTGGCTGAGGTGAAAACCGTCTTGGAGGCAAGAAAGGTTGGCCATACAGGGACTCTCGACCCCTTTGCCACGGGGGTGCTGGTCTGCTGTGTAAATCAGGCCACACGCCTTGCCCGGTTTTTGACCCGCGGGCAAAAATGTTACCAGGCGATCATGCGCCTGGGGGTTCGAACCGACACCCATGATCTCACCGGACGGGTCCTATCTGAGGAGGTGAGTCTGACCGTTACACACCACGAGGTACGATCGGCCTTCAAGCACTTCTCGGGGATCAAAGAGCAGGTCCCGCCCGCCTTTTCAGCTTTAAAACACCATGGGGTGCCCCTTTACAAGCTCGCTCGCCGGGGAACATTTGTACAGAAACCGTCGAGACGGATTTCCATCTACGGGCTTGTCGTCCATGACATCGATCTTCCGGATGTCCACTTTGAGGTCAGGTGCAGTGAGGGGACCTATGTTCGGACCTTGTGTGCTGATATCGGAGACGCTCTGGGATGTGGCGCCCATTTGGTCCGGTTGCGTCGCACCGAAAATAGCGGTTTCACTTTAGGGGAAGCGATTTCCTTGAGCACCATGAAGGCGCTTTCAGCTGAAGGTAAGATTTTAAAGTGTATCATGCCTATGCGGCAGGCCCTAAGAGGAATTCCCGAGATTCAGGCTGGGCGGGCCCTAGTGCAAAGGATACGACAAGGACAACCGGTAACAAAAGTGGCGTTGGGACCTCTCAAAGACGGAACTGCTCAGTGGATCAAGGTCACTGATGCCGAAAGGCAGCTCATTGCAGTGCTGGGGTTAAGCGAAAAAAACGGTGTCTTGCCCTATATGTGTGTCTTTCCAAAGACAGAAGGCTCGGTGGTCGGCTAATCTCATGACAGGGTTGAGCTTTGGCCTTGGCGCGTATAACAGGGATTTACTCCTCGGCGAACGAGGTGGCCGCAGCCGGAGAGAACGTAATCAAACAGATAGAGGAGGTCATAAAAGTGGTTTTGGCAGCAAAAACAAAGGATGAGTTGATTGATCGGTTCAAGCTGCATGAGACTGATACGGGGTCGCCTGAGGTTCAAATTGCTTTGCTGACTCACCGTATCAGCTATCTCAATGAGCATTTTAAGGTCCACAAGAAAGATCACCATTCCAGACGGGGATTGTTAAAACTGGTGGGTCAGCGAAGGCGGCTGCTGAACTATCTGAAGACGAAGGATGTCAATCGCTATCGCGCGCTCATTCAAGCCCTCGGCCTTCGCAAATAGTGCTGAGCGCCGGGGAAGCGGTGAAGCGTGAACGAAAACGTGCATCGGATAACCAATGACGATAGACGCATCTTGAGGAGACGTATGATGGAAATATCTTTTAGAGGAGAAGTGGGTGGTAGAACACTCACTGTGGAGACAGGCAAGCTTGCCCGGCAGGCCGATGGGGCTGTCTTAGTCCGGTATGGCGAAACCATGGTCTTGGTGACGGCAGTTTCGACCAATGAAGTGCGGGAAGGGATCGATTTTGTTCCGCTGACGGTGGAGTATCAGGAAAAAGGATATGCCGTCGGCAGAATTCCGGGAAACTACTTTCGCAGAGAGATTGGACGACCCAGCGAGAAGGAAACCTTGACAGCTCGGATCATAGATCGGCCCATCAGGCCCTTGTTCCCAAAGAATTACAGGTATGAGACACAGGTCATCGCTACCGTGCTTTCCGTGGACAATGAGAACGATCCTGATGTGCTGGCCGTTATCGGCTCTTCGGCAGCCTTGGAGATATCGGATGTCCCTTTTGCCGGGCCCATCGCCTGTGTGCGTGTGGGCCGTGTCAATGGAGAACTCAAGGCCAATCCTACGCGGCAAGAACTCCAAGAAAGCGATATTAATCTCATTGTGGCAGGGAGCAAAGACGCCGTGGTGATGGTGGAAGGGGGGGGGCTCTTGGTCAAAGAGGAAGACATGCTCGAGGCCATCTTCTTTGGCCACGAGGCCATGCAGCCCATCATAGATCTTCAGGTGAAGCTTGGGGAGGCTGTTGGTGTGGCCAAACGCCCTGTAGCGTCTGGTGAAGTGGACCAAGACTTGGCCAATCAGATAGAAGCTATGGCTGCAGAGCGTATGAAAGAGGCCGTGCAAATTCCGAAAAAGTTCGAACGTCATGATGCCCTGCAAGAGATCAAGGCCGAAGTTCTGGCCACCCTTGGACAAGACGCTGCAGATCGCCGTGGCGAGGTCTATGACATTTTTCATGCCCTTGAGCGGCGCATCATCCGAAACCTTGCCATCGAAGAGGGGCATCGGATTGACGGCCGTCTCTTCGATGAGATTCGTCCCATCCAATGTGAGGTAGGCATCCTGCCCCGGACCCACGGTTCAGCCCTTTTCACTCGAGGTGAAACGCAGGCACTTGGCATCGTCACCCTTGGCTCTACGGGCGATGAACAAAGGATTGAGACGTTGGACGGCAACATTTTCATGCCTTTCATGCTTCACTACAATTTCCCCCCATTCTGTGTAGGAGAAGCGAGACGATTGGGAAGCCCTGGGCGGAGGGAAATAGGACATGGGGGCCTTTCCACCCGGGCTGTTGAGAAGGTGTTGCCGGACAAAGAAAAATTTGACTATACCATCCGCATCGTGTCCGAGATCTTGGAATCGAACGGTTCGTCTTCTATGGCGACTGTGTGTGCCAGCAGCCTTGCCCTGATGGACGCGGGTGTCCCCATCAGCGCCCATGTGGCGGGGATTGCCATGGGTCTTGTAAAAGAAGGGGACACGGTGATCATCCTCTCGGATATCCTGGGTGACGAGGACCACGTGGGAGATATGGATTTTAAGGTGGCCGGCACCCGTCAAGGGATCACTTCCCTTCAGATGGATATCAAGATTGAAGGTCTGACCCGACCGATTATGCGGCAGGCCCTCGAACAAGCACGAAAGGGTTGCCTATTTATCCTGGACAAGATGAAGGAGACTTTGAAAGAACCCCGGCCGCAAATCTCTCCGTATGCGCCCAAGATACTGAGCTTGCAGATTAATCCTGACAAGATCCGGGACATCATTGGACCTGGCGGCAAAGTGGTGAGGGCCATCCAGTCGGAGACCGACACCAACGTGGAAGTGGAAGACACAGGGTTAGTCAAGATCGTTGCTGTAAACAAAGAAAAGGCAGAAAAGGCCCTTAAGATGATCGAAGCGATTGTCCAGGAGGCCGAGGTCGGAGCGATTTACGAGGGAACTGTCCGAAAGATTATGGATTTCGGGGCCTTTGTAGAGATATTTCCAGGGACTGACGGCTTGGTGCATATTTCTCAACTCGACTCAAAGCGTGTCAACAGGGTGACCGATGTGTTGAAGGAGGGGGACAAGGTGATGGTCAAGGTCCTGGAAGTCGATCGCGATGGGAAGATCCGCCTGAGCCGAAAAGCTGTCCTGGAAGGACAAGAGAGTGCGAGACGATTTCAATAAGACCACCCTGGATAACGGGATTAGAATCGTCACCAAGCAAATGCCCCACGCTCGCTCGGTGACCATGGGCGTCTGGGTCAATGTGGGCGCCCGTGACGAGAGGTCGGAGGAAAGCGGTCTTTCCCATTTCATTGAGCATATGATCTTCAAAGGAACAGAAAAGCGGACCGCTATTCAGATTGCCAAGGAGTTTGACGCCATTGGCGGTCAATGTAACGCCTTTACCAGCAAAGAAAACACTTGCTATCACGCCAAGGTTATCGATACCTGTCTGGATACCATGGTGGAGCTCTTGTCTGACGTTTTCCTGAACTCGGTCTTCCATGCCAGGGAAGTGGAACGGGAGCGCCAAGTCATCCTCCAAGAAATCAAGATGTTGGAGGACACGCCCGATGAGCACGTCCATGTCCTGTTGGCGCAGGCCGTTTGGGGAAACCATCCCCTGGGCCGTTCGGTCCTGGGACGTCCTGAAACCGTGGCTGAATTTGATTCTGCAACCATCAAGGAATATTTTGGGCGAGCCTACCAGCCCGAGCGTATCGTCGTTGCTGCGGCAGGGAACTTGGAACATGAAGCTTTTGGGGAATTGATTACTCGAGGCTTTGCAGTGGTTGGGGAGACAGACAACTTTCCAGGGCGCACCGTGCCAGCTATGGATCGCGTCATCATGGCCCATCCGAAGAATTTGGAACAGGTCCACATTTGCCTTGGGACCCGGGGGGTCCACGTCACCGACCCGAGACGCTATGCCTGCTCTTTCTTGAATGTCATTCTGGGAGGGAACATGAGTTCACGGCTATTCCAAGAAATTCGGGAACGCCGTGGCCTTGCTTATGCTGTTTACTCTTTTCTCTCGCTGTACTCGGACACGGGGATGTGTGGCGTTTATGTGGGGACGGATCAGTCGAACATCCAACAGGTCCTGCAAATCATCAGCAAGGAGATGAAGCGAATCAAGGAAAAACCTGTCGATAGTGCCGAACTCAGAAACACAAAAGAATACTTGAAGGGTGGGCTCTATCTTGGCGCTGAAAGCACCGAAAACCAGATGACTCGCCTTGCTCACAACGAGATCCATTTTGGCCGTTATGTATCCTTGAAAGAAGTAGAAGACCACATCGAAAAGGTTACGGCCGAAGACATATTGGAACTTTCCCGGGACATCTTCCAGAATGAGTCCGTGTCCTTGACCCTGCTCGGACCGGTGGATAAGGAGAGGTCATATGAGGGGGTGTTGACCTTGTAAAATGGCGGTGCCTTTATCCCAAAATGCTCAATGTCGTTCGCAAAACACTTTTTACGAGTCTGTCAACATTGGTCATAAGAAACTTCTAACCGCTCCCTAATTTTAGGCGCCTGCGCGGCTGATGACTAACCCCAAGATCAAGATCCGCCGACTTCGCCCAGAAGCCGATTCGGATATTCCCCTTCCTCGCTATATGACTCCCCGTTGCTCAGGGATGGATCTTTGTGCCGCTGTCGAAAGCGAGCAAGTCGTGGAGGTAGGCGCTGTGACAGTCATCCCCACAGGAATCGCCATGGCCCTTCCGGAAGGATTTGAAGGTCAGGTGCGTCCGAGGAGCGGGTTGGCATGCAGACACGGGATCAGCATTATCAACAGCCCCGGCACCATAGATGCTGATTACAGAGGTGAAATAAAGGTCGGCCTCATCAATCTGGGCAACGAGCCCTATACTGTTCGGCGGGGTGACAGGATTGCCCAGCTCGTTATTCAGAAGGTGTATCAAGCGCGCCTGGAATGTGTGGAGACCCTGGATCAAACCGTACGCAACGAGGGCGGCTTCGGACATACTGGGACTTAGCGGTTTCACATTTGTAAGATGCTCAATGACGGTGGTCTCACAAAAAGTCGTTTTTTTATGAAGCCGTCAATGATAGTTGATGGATGACAAATGACGAAAGTCTGCGTACTGGCTAGCGGAAGCAAGGGAAATGCCATTTATGTCTCTGATGAGAAAACCGCCGTCTTGGTTGATGCCGGTCTGTCGGCCATTGAGGTTGAGCGGCGCCTTCGCTCGCGAGACATCAACCCGGATGCCCTTGATGCCATTGTAGTCTCCCATGAACATACGGATCATGTTCAAAGTGTGGGGGTGCTGTCGCGCCGTTTTCGGCTCCCCGTTTATATCAATGAACTAACGCTAATGGTAGCCAGCACCCAGCTTGGCTGCCTCCATGAGACAAGAAGGTTCCACCGTGGGGCCCCCTTTCATATAGGGAGCCTCAGCATTCATCCCTTTGCGGTCTGCCATGATGCCGTGGATCCTGTGGGATTTACGATCAAAGACGGCGCTGCCAAAATAGGCATTGCCACTGATCTCGGCGTGGCGACCCAACTGGTAAGCCACCACCTCAAGGGCTGCCGCCTCATGGTCCTGGAAGCCAACCACGACCGTAAAATGCTGGAAGAGGGCCCCTATCCGTGGGAACTCAAACAGCGCATACGAGGGCGCCTGGGGCACCTTTCGAATGAGGCCTCCCGAGATCTTTTGAGCGGTGTGTTCAGCCCTCAACTCGAGCATGTGGTCGTTGCCCACATGAGCGAGACGAACAACCAACCTGGTACGGCCTTGGCTTGCCTGCGGGAGGCCGTGGGCCGTGATGCCGTCCGCTTCACTCTTGCCGAGCAGCACGCGCCAGGAGACATAATTATCTTGGATAACTCCTAGATTTACCTTCTCCGTAAGCCCCTTAGGCCAACCTAAATGGCCTCAAGCTCGTAGGCCCTGGTTCCCAGCCCGATCCTTTCCGCGTATTCAAGCTGAATTTCCCAGTCCACGTTGGGATAGAGGGCTCGGAACTTATCCTTCCCGGACTGGAAGTTCTTGGTAAGACAAGAGTCTTTCCGCCCTTGTGCCTGGTTGACCAGATCGGCGGAGGCCTGGTCAATGGCCACCGGGTCGTTTGATGCCACGATACCAATGTCGTTTACAATCGGCGTATCATTGTGGGGATAGCAGTCACAGGCCGGGGACACCTGGGTGATGAAATTGAGGAAGGTGGCGGCGCCGTTTTTCCCTTTCAGGACCCCGGCGGTATACTCCACCATGTTTTCCAAGAAGGCCGGGATGGCCTGATCCCACTGGATCTGAATCGCCTGATTGGGGCAGACGATGATACACTCACCGCAACCGACACACTTCTTTGGGTCGATCCGCGCCTTTTCGTCAACCAGGGAAATGGCCTGCTGGGCGCAATATTCCACACATTCACCGCAGCCCTCACATTTTTTCCGCTTCACCTTGGGGGACACGGTGGAATGCTGGGCTAATTTCCCTTTTCGAGAGGCGCACCCCATCCCGAGGTTCTTGATCGTGCCGCCGAACCCCGAGAGTTCGTGACCCTTAAAATGGGCCGCGCTGACAAGCGCGTCCGCCCGGACGATTTCAGAGCCGATATAGACCCTCTTGAACCGCTTCAAGTCAACTTTGACGGCTGTTTCGTTACCGCCCCTCAAGCCATCGGCAATGATCAGGGGCGCGTCGACGACGGCATAGGTAAACCCGTTTTGTATGGCCGTGATGAGATGGTCAACCGAGTCGCGTCGACTTCCGACATATAGGGTATTGGCGTCGGTCAAAAATGGCCGGCCTCCAGCCTCCTTGATGTGATCAACAATCTTACGGATGAAGACCGGTCGTATGTAGGCCGTGTTTCCTGCCTCTCCAAAGTGGAGCTTCACGGCCACGAAGGCCCCTTTCTTGAACTTTTCTGCCAAACCCACAGCATCCAGGAGCGCTTTGAGCTTACCTATAAGATTCTGGTTCGGCCCTGCGCGAAGATCTGCAAAGTATACCGGACTTTTCATCGACTTCCTCCCAGCAGGTGTCGCGATAGCAAGCTCTCATGGCAAAGCGAAGGCATTGAGGTCGGCCTCTTGGGCCCAAGAATGTTGGCTGGATCCGTATTCACAGGCTGGCAAGCACAGTACCCGTCTTGGAGGTGTCGTATCCGCCCATCTTGTCCACGAGGTCTCTGAAGGCCCCTGAACGCATGGCCTCCAGCATCAACTGGATCTTCTCATCTTCAAAAAACGCCTCTGGAATGACCAGGTCATATTCTTCCGTCACCATGGAAACAAAGTCCAGCCCCAAGGCCTTGGCTGCCGCATAAATGCCCAGCCCAGTGTCTGCCCCGCCGCTGAGCACGGTCACGGCGACCGACATGTGGGTAAATTCTTCCTGATCATAGCCCTGGATGTTCTCCGGGGTGATGTCAAGGTCCGCCAGCCGATAGTCCAGCAAGATCCGGGTCCCTGAACCCGCTTGTCGATTCACAAAGGTGATATCGTCTCTGGCCAGGTCCCCTATTCCCGCAATGCCTTTGGGATTGCCTCGTGACACCATGAGCCCCTGCTCGCGATACACGAGGTTGACCAGCTTGACTCGAAGGTCAGGGAGATAACGTCTAATATAAGAGATGTTGTAAACACCTGTCTCCGTGTCAAGAAGATGGCAGCCAGCCGCATGACAATACCCCTTCCGCAATGCTATGAGCCCCCCCAGGCTTCCCACATTGCTTGAAGCGAGACCGAAACGGCAATCCTTCACCCTCATCTGGTTCGCTAGAACATCCAGGGTGTTGTCATGGCTTCCCACCACCACGACCGTGTTCTCAATCTCTTTGAGTTCCCTCAACAGCTCGGCTTCCACCACCTCGCCGTCCAGGACCCCTTCCACGTGGCTGGGGATCCGAATGATCCCGTCGGCCTGGGTGAGTGTGGTGACAGAGCCTGCGCCCCTGGGAAGCGATGAGGCCACGATGGTATCTTTGACGCGGCCCAGTTTGACCCGTATGAACTCGTCAAGACCGAGTTTTGATGCCATCTTTCGGGCGGCCCGAACCTTTACCATGGGTCTTTCCGGTTGCTGGAGGCCAAGCATCTGATAGATGAGAGGCTGGGTGAACTGCTCAAAGGCCATGATGGCGGAAACGGTGTAACCGGGATTCCCAATGACCGGTCTATCGTTGATGATCCCGAGGACCGTTGGTTTACCGGGCATCATGGTAACGCCATGCACGAGGACTTCTCCAAGCTGCCGAATCACGCTTGCCGTGTAATCCTCGGAACCGGCCGAAGATCCCGCGCTGATCATCACAATGTGGGCATCGCCGTGCGCAGCGCTCCGGACTGCCTCTAAGATCTCCTCAAAGACGTCAGCGACGATGGGATGGGTCCGGCATTCGCCTCCACAGGCCTCGACCAAGGCCCCCAGGATGGCTGAATTGCTCTCAACCACACGGCCTGGAGGCAGGGAATCACTGTCAAGGGCCTGGGGGTTTATCAATTCTGAACCTGTCGGGATAATGAGCACCCTGGGCTTTTCTTTCACTGCTACATCGAAGATACCTCCGTTCAGCAGGGCCCCAATCTCATAGGGCGTAATCAGGTGATTTTGGGGCAGGAGGAGTTCAGTGGCCACAATGTCTTCGCCTACCTTCCGAACATTCTGCCAGGGGTACGCACCGGCCTCAATCCGGACCGTTTTTTCGTCCACGGTCATGACATGTTCGATCATGATGACCGCATTGGTCCCCTCCGGCATGATCTGGCCGGTGTTGATAAAGAAGCCATCCTGGCCGATATGGAGCTCTCTGGGTCGATCCACGGTGGTCTCAAAGGTCGCCTCCGCACGGACAGCAATACCATCCATGGCCGCCAAATGATGACCAGGCGTGGAGAATTTGGCAAAGACCGGCCCTGCTGTGACCCGGCCAGCTGCCTCCTGAGCCGAAATGGTCTCGGGTTTCAGATATCCGTCCAGGTTCAAGCGATTAGAAAAAGCTCTCTGGGCTTCCTCAACGGGCTTCATCTGCAGGTAGACGTCTCTCTTAATTTTTTTCATCGGTCCTGGTGTCTCCAAAGATCTTGTCAAACGCCTGGTCGGCCTGTTCAACGATACGGTTGGTTAACCGCCTATAATTTTCGAGGAACCTCTTTCCTGTGGGTGTCAGGACCGACCCACTTCCCTTTCCACCACCCGGCCTTGTAATCAGCATCTTGGCCCCCATACGACCTTCCGTGGATTTGATCCGCCCCCACAGGGCACGATAAGACATCTTCAGTTCTTTGGCCGCCTTGTTCATGGAACCCAGGCGATCGATGGCCTCAAGCATGCGCACCCTGCCACTGCCGAAGATCACCTTATCATGATCATCATCGATCCAGACCTTTGTTCGAACCTTCATGGCGGCCTCCCTCAAGTTCTCACCCGATCCCTCAGGGTTATTCCAAAACATCCTTTCTCGTCAGGGTGACAGGTGACGGATCAAACCGTGATAGAGCTCCTGTTCAAATCGCCCGTTAGAGATGCACGGGATGGTTTCTTTGCGCACTACCTCACCATACCTGTCCTTCCAGTCATAAACCGTGACGTAGCTGCAGGAAATCTCCACAAGCGTTTCCTGGGGCGCGTTTGCTCTTACCTTGACCATAGTCTTGCGTCGGGCCTCGCCTGTCAAGGCCCTCTTGCCGAGCCTGCCGCAGTCACAATAAGGTTCAATCGTTGCCGTCACCGGTTCAAGGACAAGGGTGCCGGTTTTCTTGTGAAACGACTCAACTTTCTGACCCTTCGTCTTACGGATCGCCCGCAGCAGGGCATTGCATGTGGTGCTGTAGTCGCGTATCACAACAAAACGCTTATTGGGTGGAGGGCTTTGCGGGGAAACCAGTTGGACAGGCTCATGGGCACAGCACAGCAGGCCGCACAAAAAGACGAGCAGGACCTTTGTCCTTGAGGATAAGTGGCATACAGAATCAATAGGGATTGACAGACTCATGGAGGTCTTGACAGGAGAGCTTCCGTTCCGTTAGCTTTAACCGGCTATGACAATGACAGTTCTATCCGCTCATGGAGGGTGTATATCAGAACCTTTCACGACACGCCAAGGGATTTTTGTGAAACGCATCTTGTCTTGATCGACGGCACGGGTTTGTAGGAGCAGTCGCAATGGATAGAGGGCTATCCGTGGAACAGGTCAAGCTGGTCATCTTTGACTGCGACGGGGTGATGTTCGACTCAAAGCACGCCAATGAGGCGTACTATAATCATATACTGGCCCACTTTGGAAAACCCCCGATGAACAGCCAGCAGTCCAAGTATGTCCACATGCACACAGCAGACCAGTCCATCGCCTACCTTTTCAGTGATGACCCGCTGGCGGAACAAGCCCTGGCATACCGTCACCAGATCAACTATTTCCCATTCATCTCTTTGATGCAGATGGAGCCTGACCTGAAAGCCTTCCTGGCACATCTGCGTCCTACCTATAAGACAGCCATCTCCACAAACCGGTCAGACACCATGAATCGGGTCCTGTCGGACCACGGACTGCAGGCGTACTTTGACCTGGTGATATCAAGTCTCGACGTGAAGCGACCCAAGCCACACCCAGAGTCGCTCCTCAAGATCTTGAACCATTTCAGTCTGTCGCCGCACGAGGCGATCTATGTTGGGGACTCGGAGATCGACGAATTGGCCGCAAAGGCGGCAGCAATTCCTTTCGTAGCTTATAAGAACAAGGATCTTTCAGCCGCCCTTCATGTGGAACACTTCAAGGGCCTTGAAATTTTGCTGGAGAGGAAGGATTAGGGGATTCGTCTGCGGGTCATCCGTTCTTTTCATAAAGCACTGCGAGGATAACGGCTTCCTTGTCACCATGGCACCGGACCAGGTGAGGGATAGCGGAGTCGTAATAAATGCTGTCACCCGGGTGAAGCACATCTGTGAAGTCCTCTAGGGTAACCTCCATAGCCCCTTCCAGGACGTAGATGAACTCCTGCCCTTCATGGGTAGAGAGTTCCTTTCTCGCCTTGGAGGGCACCAGGGTGACCATAAAGGGTTCCATGTACCGGTCCTTCTTGTCGGGCGCTAGAGACTCATAGGTATAGCCGTACTGATCCCCTTGAGCAGAAGTGTAGCGGGAAACAATGCGCCGCTCATGCTTGCGGACCACCGTGAAGGGCTTCACTTCGCCGGTTGAGATGAACCGGCCCATCTTCATATCGAGGGCTTTGGCAATCTTAATCAAGACGCCCAACGGAGGGGAGAGCTGATCTGCCTCGATCTGAGCCAGGTATTTTGGACTGAGGCCTGTGCGCTGAGCCACATCTTGTGTGGTCATCCCTTTTTCCTCGCGAACCAAACGCACCCGCCGGCCAATAGACGTTGGTTCACCCGCCTGTTCTGCCGTTTTCGGTTGAGGCAGTATGTCCTCTGTTTTCCCAGAAGAAAACTGGCCGATGTCTTCCAAAAAATCTTTATAGGCGTCTGTCGACTTTTCGCCATGCATAAAAAACGTCTCCAAACAAGAAATGATTGGGGCCCAGAACTACGTCACGGCTTTGAGAAAGCCTTCCAGTCCTTTCATGCCGCCTACATTGTACACCTCATGGGCGTATGTATCGGGAATAATCTTGCGAAGGAGGCCGCCTAATACTTTTTTTGGGCCAACCTCGACGAAAACCTCGATGCCGTCGTCTAGCATTCTGCATACTGACTCATACCATCGAACAGGACTGCAAAGCTGTCTAGCCATGATATCCCTGATCTGATCCGGGTCTGACTCGTATTCTGCAGTCACATTAAACAGGACTGATGTGTTCGGAGCACCAAAAACGATGTCTTCCAAAAAAGCCCTGAAGTCTTCTGCGGCCCCTCGGATCAGTTCGCTGTGCCATGCGCCGCTGACCTTGAGAGGAATCGCCTTGGCCCCCTTGGCAGTGGCCAACTCAGAGGCATATTCCACGGCATCGGGGGCGCCGGTAATCACGACCTGGGTGGCTGTATTGTGATTGGCCACGGCGACAATCCCCTTTTCTTGTGCCCGGTCAACAAGCTCGCGAACGGTGTCCATATCAAGACCCAAGAGGGCATGCATGGCGCCACGATTCTCGGTGGCCTCACGATGCATGAGGTGGCCCCTCTTGAAGACCAGCTTGCACGTGTCAACAGGGCTCGTCACCCCAGCCGCCCTGAGGGCACTGTATTCTCCAAGGCTGTGGCCGGCGGTCAAGTCGGGTTGTATCCCTTCCTTCTGAAGTGCCGCAAGGCAGGCCAGATTGACCGCAGTTACGGCCGGCTGAAGGTTCACCGTCAGGGTGAGGTCTTCCATGGGGCCTTTAAAACAGAGCTTTGATATGGGGCTCTTGGTTACCTCGTCCACCATGTCAAAGATCTCACGGACAAAATCGTATTCCTGATACAGGTCAAGGCCCATACCGACCACTTGTGAACCTTGTCCCGGAAAAAGAAATGCCGTTTTCTTTGCCAACACAGTCCTCCCTATGAGTCAGTTGTCATTGAGATACGGCCACGGCCCTATCTTACGGTAATGCATCCCTTGCCCATGTTTCGTGTTTTCGTGACGAGCGCCTCACCCCCTTGGTTCCGGCTCATGCTCGTCAGACTCATCCAGGTTGAAGAGTCTGCGGGTGAGATCAATATAAAGAGTTTTCTCGTTCTTGTGACCGCTTTTCTTTAAGAAGACGGTCGGATCATGTAAAATCTTATTGACAAGCGCCGCTGTCAGCCGGTCAATGGCAGCCCGGTCTTCCTCAGAGGCTGAGCTGAGAGAGCTAAAGGTCTTTTTCAGTTCTTTTTGCCGGATGTCCTCCATCTTATCCCTAAGACGGACGATGGTGGGCACCACATCAAGGCCTTGGAACCATCTGCGGAACTGAATGACAGCCGCATCTACAATGCGTTCTCCCCTGAGTGCCTCCTGTTGGCGCTCGTCTATGTTCTCCTGAATGGCACTCTTGAGGTCGTCAATGTCGTAAACGTATACATTGTTGATCCGGTTGATCTCGGGGTCTATATCCCGGGGTACGGCAATGTCAATAAAAAAGAGGGGACGATTCCTCCGGGCGCGCATCAGCCCCTTGAAGTCGTCAGGCACCAGGATATATTGGGGGGCCCCTGTTGAACTGATCACGATGTCCACCTGCTTCAGATAGTCACGAACCTCTTCGAATCGGATGGCCGTTCCTCTGAATCTCTCGGCAAGTTCGAGCCCTCGCTCAAAGGTGCGATTCGCCACAAAGATAGGCTGGGCCCGGTTATTTGCCAGGTGCTCTACGGCCAGTTCTGCCATCTCTCCGGCACCCAGGAGCAATACCGCTTTTCCTTCAAGCTCACCAAAGATCTTCCGACCGAGCTCCACAGCCGCATAGCTAATGGAGACCGCATGGTCACCAATGCCGGTTTCCGTGCGTACCCGCTTGGCCACCGAAAACGACCGGTGCATGAGGCGATTCAGAACCACACCGCAAGTCCTGTGGTCACAGGCCTGCACGTAGGCGTCCTTGATCTGTCCCAGGATCTGCGGTTCACCCACCACCATGGAATCAAGGCTGGCTGCCACGCGAAAGATGTGACGCACGGCCTCGTCTCCATGGTACACATAAAGGGCCTGTTCAAAGGTCTGACGCGGCGTGTTCTTGAATGCAGCCATGAAATCTTTGACCGCCTCCACTGCCTTGGATGCATCTTTCGTGGCCAGGAGAAACTCCACGCGATTGCAAGTGGAAAACAGTGCAATCTCGTCCACAGAGGCATCTTGGCACATGGCCTTGAGCACCTTGGGCGTGTCCTCACTGGAGAACGCCAAGCATTCCCGAACCTCTACCGGGGCTGTCTTGTGATTAAGACCGATTGCGACGATGTGTCTCTTTTCCACCATGCCCCTGACTTGGAAGGCCTCCGCGGGTTATGCCAAGGGGTGCTGCAGGATTCTTCAAAGACAGCCCCCCAGGAAAAAGTTTACCCCAGAAAAAACAAAAAAAACGTCAATAGCAGTATCACAAATCCTACAATGGTCATGATGGCGGCCCGCCGTCCTTGCCACCCAACGGCTAAACGTTCATGAAGCAAGGCTGCAAACACCAGCCAGGTAATCCCTCCAAGGATTTCTTTAGGATTCCAGGTCCAGAACTGCCCGGGCCGCACCATCTGGGCATAAATAACCCCGGTAATGACCCCAAAGGTCAGCATGGGAAACCCAACGATAAGACTTGCATAGCCCATGGAGTCAAGGAGTTTGAGAGAAGGGAGTCGGCGAAAGAAAAACCCGGGCCTTTTGTCCTTGATGGCCCTTTCTTGGATCAGGTACAAAATGCCTGCAAAGCAGGCGATGGCAAAGGCCGCATTGCCCACAATAAGGGTACCAACATGAAGCGTCCGCCATAGGCCCTTAAAGAGCGGGGCCAGCTCAACCGGCGGCCTCGGCAGCATGGCAGCGATGACCACGCACAGGGTAGCCAAGGGTGCCACAAGGGCTCCCAGAACCATGAGATGGTATTTTAGTTGAAGTATCAGAAAGACGCCAACCACAGCCCATCCAAAGCTTGAAAGCGTTTCATGGAGGTTCTGAACCGGAACATGTCCGGTTTCAAGGTATTGCAGGCCCATAACACCTGTGTGACAAAGGAACCCCACCCAAAGGAGGATGCTTGCAACCCTGTATATGGGTCGCTTTTGAAACAGTATATAACCCTGATAACCGAGGGAGCTTGCAATGTAACAGGCTATCGTCAAAGCAAAAAAAAGGCTCATACTCCGTCCTCTCGAAAAAAGGTGGCTATACCGAACCAGGCTTGTCAGATCCTTGGTCGGTCCTCATTAATCCGTCCCAGCTATACCCTTCTCCCAGTAACTCTTGAAGCAATGCCGTCGCCTCTTCAGTGCGCTCCTCGCGGATCATCTCCAGGAGCCCAGCATCAAGTATGCGCTCAAAGATCCGTTTATGGCGCTCTGGACGCTTCGCCTCAGCCAGGAGCCTGGCTCGGATGGCCCCCATCAGGTTCAACAGCGTTGCATATTCCGGCCCAAATTCCTTTTCCAGGGCCTGCCGTATCCTCTTGGCCAAGGCCGGACTCTTGTTGGAGGTGGAAATGGCAATAACCAAGTCGCCTTGCGAAACAATGGCCGGCAGCACAAAGGTGCAGGCCCCCGGGCGGTCAGCAATATTGCAAAGAATCCCTCGTCCTGAAGCGTCTTCGCTAATCCGTCGGTTTACTTCTTCATCACCTGTGGCTCCGATGACAAGAAACTGACCATCCAGGTCAGACGGCTGGTAGCCTCTCAGCCTTAACCTGATCCGCCCCTCTGAGGCCAGGCCATGAAGGTGCTCTGTCGCTAGCAGGGTGATGACGACAACCTCCGCTCCACATTCAAGGAGGGTTCTGACCTTCCGCTCCCCGACCGCACCACCGCCTACCACAAGGCAGCCTCTGTTTCGAATGTCGAGGTTCACAGGATAGTAGCGCATCACAGGGGCCGCTCGAGCGGTTTGTCCTTCATTGCTTCTCTAACTAGCTAAAAGGCCTTAATAATGAACATGATATAAGAATATTGTTCCAGAGGCAAACCAAAAATTCGGCGGAGATAAACCGAGAATGCTTGTCCGACCATGAGTGAGGCCTTTGTCAACCTGCACGCCGCAAGAAATAGGCCGGGCTGGCTGCCTGAAGGGCAGGTCACCCTCTTTCTGTGAGAACATGCCCGAGCGTCTTCCACGGCCATTCTCCCACCAGCGTGAAAAGGAACGCCATTTTTCTTGTTGACCCCTTGACCACAGCATGTTGTGACCCCTTGTTGCTTGACACACAAGTTTGAGTTCTCTATAAGTTGAACGGCTCACTTGTGAAGTTTCCAGTTGACGATGAACGACCGTGAAGAAAGTCACTCTTTACACAGACGGCGCCTGTTCGGGTAACCCCGGTCCGGGAGGCTACGGTGTCATCCTCGAATATGGTGGACACACGAAAGAACTCTCAGGGGGCTTTCGCAACACCACGAATAATCGCATGGAAATGATGGCCGTGATCGCAGGACTCGCCGCTCTCAAAGAACCCTGTGAGGTTGCAGTGGTCAGCGATTCTCGTTATGTGGTGGATGCCATAGAAAAGGGATGGGCGCGCAAATGGCAGGCAAACGGGTGGATGCGCAACAAGAAGGAAAAAGCCCGGAATGTGGATTTATGGCACAAGGTTCTCGACCTCCTTGAAAAACACCGTGTCAAATTTGCCTGGGTCCGAAGCCATAACGACCATCCACAGAATGAACGGTGCGACCGGCTCGCTGTGGCGGCGGCTGCTCAGCCGGGTCTGCCCGAAGATATTAGAGGGGTGGGTACAAGAAAGGCGGGGTGAACCATGCCCCTGTGTTGCCTGATCACGCCTCATCAGGGCCCACGTCGCGGCTCAGTCAAGCCTGAGAATCGGCCCTCCTTCTGTCTCTTAGGACACGTCGATCCTTTGTTACCGAGAGCGAGACGAAGACCCCCTCCCTCACACTCCTGCGACGATCCTGTGTGTTCTTCCGTCGATCTTTGGGGACCCCCTTCTTTTTGGCAGGAAGCGCAACTCCCTCTTCTGACGGGTCCATTTTGACGGATGATGTGCCCCCAATGACAATGTCCACAACACCAACCTCCCTATACGTATCTCTTCGGAAGGGCTGGCAGATACTTTAGCCTTTGTCACGCAAACGGTGGGATGCAGGAAGTGGGTCTTATACGTTTCCGTTGGAGTGAGCCGGTCAAGAGTTCCAGGAGTGAACAGCGAGGCGGAATGATGACGGCCGAGGAGCCTCCTGAAAGAAGGTTGATAAAGGTTAAGGTTAATAAGCCGTCTACCCTCCTTTATCAGGATGAATAATATATCCCTAAGCTGTTCCCCGTTTGTGGTTGTTCTTGGAAGGAGGAGGCTCCCACGGCCTTGGATGTCTTATCGGCACCAAGGCTCAGAAACTAAAACGAATGTCGTATGTCAAGAATCTGACGGTCTGTCGACATGATTAGCCACACAGATCAGCGGAACCGACCACGATCCAACAGGAGTCGTTGGATGCGAAAATGTGAAGTTATTTTTGCGCGAGCCCTTAGTTTCTGCGTCGGCGACAAGAAAGGGCGGACACGGCCTGCCGTGTCCGCCCTCGGAGTGGGGAATAACAGGGAGAAGCTGTATGTCCCACCATGGTGAATCTTCGCATAAAGCGTGCCAACGCCACGTGGACAAACAATGACCGACTAGAGCGGCCCGGGTGGAAAAGCCTCCGAGGGAAGGGATTTCCCATAACCCTCAGAGGCCTTAGGATGAGACACCGACAGGCAACAAGGCCTGCCTAGTTATTTACGCTATCATGATGGATAGGAATATCAAGGCCAAAGTGACGGAGAAATAGTTGACCTACGCCTCGCCAGTGGTGTGGGTCGTGATGAAATGTTCGAGGCGAGAAGCCTGGTGTTGGGTCAATTCCTCAAATTGCAGGCTGAGGCGCCTTGGCGCCATAGAACTAAAAGGGACTTTCGCTATTTCGAAATCCGAGACGGTCCTAAACGGCAACTTACGCAAATGAAAACTGGGTTTGGCTGATACGATGGTTAAGTCAGCAGATGATCTGTTCGATGGTGCTTCGTCAGCAACATAGCGAAG
>DAOUZN010000086.1 GCA_030665585.1 Deltaproteobacteria bacterium
GGATCCAATGGCCTCGGCAGTATTTCCCCTAACTCCCTTGAGCAATCGAACGTGGATATTGCCACGGAATTCGTCAAGATGATTACGACCCAGCGTGGATTCCAGGCCAATTCCAAGATTATCACGGTGACGGACCAGATGCTGGCAGAATTGATCAACATGAAGCGATAAATCACTGCACTAACCACTCCCTTTCCGTCAAGGGATTGACAGGGCCACCCAACTTTGACATGGCCTTTGTGGCAGCATCAAGTCGGGTGGCCTTTTTTTCGCCTTGAAAGCATCTTTAGTCTTTTCTCTATTACCCGCGAAACCATTTGAATTTAAATAATATTTGTCAAACATCATAAAGACTCCCACCGCCTGCCTCCCGCCGACCCTTGACCCCTGACGACTGACCCCGACCATTCCCATGGGTATGGCACAAAGGTTGCTC
This sequence comes from Deltaproteobacteria bacterium, assembly GCA_030665585.1. Lineage (GTDB taxonomy): Bacteria > Desulfobacterota > Desulfobacteria > Desulfobacterales. The sequence continues at coordinate 437 of DAOUZN010000086.1, forward strand.
TGAATCTGACAAGAAATCATACTGCCTCGCAGAGGGAAGAGCCTATGGATATTGCAACCGTTCTTGGAATTATTTCGGCCTTTGGCCTTGTGCTTGTGGCTATTTTCATGGGTGGGGGCCTCATCCTGTTTGTGAACGCCCCTTCCGCGATGATTGTGATCGGTGGGACCCTCGGCACCACCATGATCAATTATCCCTTGAAAGAGGTGCTGGGCGTCATAAAAGTGGTCAAGAACGTCTTCTTCACAAAGGTTCTTTCAACCAAGGACATCATCAAACAATTTGTCGACTTCTCGAACAAGGCACGTCGTGAGGGGATCCTTGCCTTAGAGTCCGAAGTCAAAAGCGTTGACGAAGACTTCCTGAGAAAAGGGATTCAGCTTTCCATCGATGGCTTGGAACCCCAGTCGATCCGAGAAATTCTTGAAACCGAGATTTCCTTCATTCAGGACCGACACCGCCTAGGTGCAGAAATCTTTACCACGATGGGCACTTTTGCCCCGGCCCTCGGCATGGTAGGCACACTCATCGGGCTGGTGCAGATGTTACAGACGATGAGTGATCCGAGTTCCATCGGACCGGCCATGGCCGTGGCCCTTTTAACCACGTTCTACGGTTCTGTTATGGCCAATATCGTGTGTATGCCCATGGCGGGAAAACTCCGAACCCGGAGCAGTGAGGAAGTGCTGGCAAAGGAGGTGATGATCGAAGGTGTCATCTGTCTTTCCACTGGAGAAAACCCTCGTATTGTCGAGCAAAAACTCCAGGCCTTCTTAGCCCCTAACCAGCGGGAAAGCCAGTTCGAGTAGTACGCTTCGGCGGTAGCTGACATCATGAAATCCAGACAAGAACAACCTGCGGGAAATGCCAGCGAGAGTGGGGTGAGGCTTTTGATCGTCTCGCTCTTTATTATTCTATTGGCCTTTTTCATTGTGCTCAATGCCATTGCCGTCCCTGATGAAAGGGGCAGGCTTGAGGCACTTGGCTCCTTGATAGGAAGTTTTGGAATTCTCCCCGGGGGGCTCTCGCCCATGAAGGGCGAGGGACAGAGCATAGGTCCACCGCAACCACCGATCATTTCCCGGGCAACAGACCCGGGAGAACTCGTTGGGATGAAGCTGTCTGGTTCCGGTCAGGTTCTCAGGCGGAGCATTGCAACAGGGGAAGCTATTAGCATACAGGATCAAATGATTTTTGACGAGGCCAACTACAAGATCAAACCGTCAAGTTACGGCTTTTTGAAAGAACTTTGTGAAATGATCAATCAGGACGGATACCCTGTTGAAATCGTAGGTCATACAGACAGCAGGCCCTCAGATGAGAAGTCGGCGGACTCCAACTGGGCCATTTCAGCCTTGAAGGCCCTTGAGGTTTTAAAGTTCTTTGTCGTGATAGGCAAGGTCCACCCGGCCCGCCTCACAGCTTACGGGCGGGCGGAGTATAAGCCGATTGTGAGCAATGAGACGAGACAAACCAGGGCACAGAACCGTCGGGTTGAGATTATTCTGGGAGGCAGACCACGACAGAGTCTTGAACAGATCTCTCAGAAGAAGCCCTCAGGTTTTGTTGTCTTCAAGCGATTTGTGTTTCGTATTTTTGATTGACCAGGGGCCTTAGTGAAAAAAAACAGTAAGAAAAACGCTGAGCTTCAAATGGATACCACGGCATGGATGGTCACCTTCGGAGACCTGTTGATGCTTCTCTTGACCTTTTTTGTCCTGCTTTTGTCTATGTCATCCATGGATGTGAAGAGTCTGAAAAGCATGTTCAGCATTTTTTTGGGTGCAAGCGGTCCTTTGGAGCTGAGTGAATTAAAGGCCATAAAAAGTGCACGGGACCTTACAGGTGGCAGCGGCGCCATGGAAACGTCTCATTTAAAGATGATAAAGTTCCTCGAGGATCTAACGAGCGAGATCGGCGTCCCGGAAGGGCAAACCGGTGCCCACATTACCAACCGTAAGATGTTGGAGGATTACTTTTCCGCGGGAGAAGACACAGATGAACGTCAAATACTCATGGGTTTGGAGTCCCTCATGGGTATCTCAGAAGACGAGCGGGGGGTCGTTATTTCATTGCAGGCAAACGTCCTGTTCGATTCCGGAGAGGCTAGGGTCAAGCCGACTTCCTCCCCCCTTCTTAATGCCCTTGCCAACATCCTTGATGCTGTTTCCAACGAGGCGCTGATCATGGGCCATACAGACAATGTGCCCACACGCAACAGACGTTATCGGTCAAACTGGGAGCTTTCTCTATACAGGGCCCTGAATGTGCACCGCTATCTTGTCGAAACGAGAGGCCTCTCGCCCGAAAGATTTGCCGTTGGCGGCTACGGTGACTTAAGGCCGCAGTTTCCAAATAATACAAGTGAGGGCCGGGAGCAAAACAGGCGTGTAGAAATTATCCTCAGACGAACGTAGCGTAAGAGAGATCGATCCACCATGAGTAATGGGCCGAGATTCAATGGAAGATGCAGAATCAAAACGCTTTCCAGCATATCATAGAGATCGCGATACCCTTGAGCGATGACAGAAAGACGGAAATCAGTCTAGGTTGAAAGGAGACGAACATGGCAGCAGAACAGGACAGCAAACCCGAAGAGGCCCTTGAAGAGACTGAGGCGGCTCCAAAGAGCTCTTCCAAAAAGTTTATCCTCATTGGATTGGTGGTGCTCTTATTGAGCGGAGGTGGCTTTGCAGGATGGAAGTTCCTTTGGGCGGGGAAAGCTTCTGAGAAGGATGATCAGGCCGCTGTCAAGACCGAGGAAGCGCTGGAAGACGTGGATACCTCACCGGAGTTCATTTATGAGATGGAGCCTTTTATCGTCAATCTACTCGGCGACCGCGGCAAGCGCTACCTGAAGACAAAGCTCGACCTTGAGGTGGAAAGTGAGGATGTGAACAGTGAATTGAAAAAACGCACGCCACAATTAAGGGACGCCATTCTCTTGCTGCTTACGAGCAAGACCTTCGAGGAAATCTGTAAACCAGAGGGAAAGATTCAACTCAGAAACGAGTTGATTGCGCGGATTAATCAACTTTTGCAGGGAGGCGCTGTCCGAACCCTGTACTTTACCGAATTTGTGGTCCAGTAGAGAGTGGAGTGACTCATGTCAAACGTCTTGTCACAAGATGAGGTCGATAGTTTACTCAAGGGAGTGTCAAGTGGGGAAATTGAAATCGAATCAGATACCCCACACGCCGACCATGGTGCCGTGGCCTTTGATTTTACCCGTCAAGAACCGACACTCCGCGGCCAGGTGCCAACGCTCGACATGGCCAACAATCGGTTTGCGACCATTTTCAAGACGACGCTGTCCACCATGGTCCGAAAAGAGATAGATATTGTGGCAGAACCCACCGACATGATCAAGTTTGCGGATTTTCATAGCTCCCTTGCCGTCCCGACAAGTCTGCACATTTTCCGCATAGAAGGGCTCGTGGGACAGGCCCTTCTGGTCTTTGACACGCGCTTGGTTTTCAGCCTGATCGAATGCTATTTTGGCGGTAAGGCAACAGAGGATGTGGAGATGGAGGGCCGGGAGTTCACGGCCATAGAGAATAAGATCATGCGAAAGGTAGTTGGGGCCTCGTTGGAGGACCTTGCGACGGCATGGGACCGGATTCATAAGGTTAAAATGACTTATGTACGCTCGGAGATCAATCCACAATTTGCCACCATCGCACTGCCTGGCGATTTAGTGATCGTGATTCGCTTCAAGTTAGACATGGAAGGCACAGGGGGGCTGATGACCGTCTGTATTCCTTATGCCACCATCGAACCCATTCGTGGCAAATTGCAGACAACCCTGGAGGGCGATCAACCCAAGGTGGATGCAGGTTGGAAAGAATGTTTGCAAGCACGGATCCAGGAAACAGGGGTGGGCATGGTTGTGGAACTGGGCATTGCGCACATTACGGCAGAGAGGTTGCTCGGCCTCAGGGTTGGTGATGTGATTCAGCTTGAACAGGATGTGACCCAAGACTTGGTCGCTAAAGTTGAAGGTTTGCCAAAGTTTAAGGGGCGTCCGGGTGTCGTCAGGGGTAATCAGGCCATTAGGATCGGTCAAAAATGCATGAGAATGACTGAGACATAATGTCTCACAAAAGGGATGGGAGTGACCTATGTCCGATTTATCACAAGAAGATGTTGACAGCCCTAGCTCCGAGAAGGATCAAACCATGGAGGAGCAACACGATGACAAAGGGGAAAATACACCCCCTGAGATGACCGAGGCTGCTGAGGGAGCAGAGGAATCAGAACAGCCGGCTGGGGCCAGAGATCTGAGCTTCATTCTTGACATCCCCCTGGAGATCTCGGTGGAACTGGGCCGGACTCGCATGTTGGTCAATGATTTGCTTCAACTGGGACAAGGCTCGGTGGTTGAGCTGACAAGACTTTCCGATGAACCCATGGATATCTACGTGAACGGAAAGTTATTCGCTCGTGGTGAGGTTGTCGTCGTGAATGAAAAGTTTGGCGTCAGGCTGACTGATGTGGTCACCCCCGTTGAGAGAGTGAAGACATTGGGTTAGTTCGGGCTGCGGCCAGGCTCACAGGAGTTGTTGCGTTTAATGTGCACAGGAAGCCTCAAAAGGTTCCATTGCCAGGATTCGAAGCGAGGATGCCTTGAACGGGTTAGGAGAAGCATCTGACATGGTGTATCAACCGGACCTTTGGGGTGCCGGGCTCAAGACATTGGCGATGTTGTGTATTGTTCTTGCGATCTTGATTCTTGTTATTTTTCTTTTGAAGCGATTTTCGTATCTGAAACAAGGTTCAGGGCACGGACAACTCATCAGGGTGCTGTCATCCTATCATATGACCCCAAAAGAACGCATTGCACTCATTGATGTCGCAGGTCAGACAATGGTGATTGGGATCACCCCCGGAAACATCACCTGTCTAGCTCAGATTAACAAATCAGAGGTCCTGGAGCGGATTGAAGGGGCGAAGCCCCTTGGTGGAAAGGGTGGCCTTTTCGGAAAGCTCTTGATGTCGTCTCTAAATGTTAAAGGCAGATCAAGTGAGGGATAAAGTCAAGCAGAAAATGAAAAATGAGACATGCAAAATCGCATTTTTTGTTGTTTCTCTTTTATTGCTGTTGGTCATGGCGGATGCTGCATCTGTCGCAGCCATATCCCTTCCCACACTTCAGGTGGGTGTCGGACAGACAGACAACCCGCACGAGATCTCTGTATTGCTTCAGATTGTTGCCTTACTCACTATCCTTTCGCTGGCACCGGCCATCTTGATTTTGATGACATCCTTTACCAGACTGGCTGTCGTTTTCTCGTTCTTGAGACAGGCACTGGGTACGCACCAGATGCCACCAAACCAGATTATGATAGGACTCGCCTTGTTTCTCACGTTCTTTATTATGACGCCGGTCTGGCAGCAGGTTAACGACAAGGCGATCAAGCCCTATCTAGATGAAGAAATATCACAGACCGAGGCACTGAAAGCAGCCATGCATCCGGTTCGCCAGTTTATGTTCAGGCAGACCAGGGAAAAGGATCTGGCCTTGTTTGTGAAAATGGCCAGCTTGGACAAGCCGAATACGCCACAGGATGTCCCTTCTTCTGTTCTCATACCCGCCTTTGTGGTGAGCGAACTCAAGACGGCGTTTATCATTGGATTTGTTCTATATGTACCGTTCTTGATCATCGATATGGTGGTGGCAAGTGTTCTTCTTTCCATGGGGATGATGATGCTGCCGCCGGTTATGATATCACTGCCGTTCAAACTCATCCTTTTCGTGCTGATGGACGGGTGGTATCTCATTGTAGGTTCTTTGGTTAAGAGTTTCGTGAGCGGGTGACATGACACCAGAGTTTGTCGTCGGATTTGCCCAGGAGGCCATCAAGGTGACCATTCTGGTTTCCATGCCCCTGCTGGGACTTGGGCTTATTGTGGGAGTGACCGTGAGCATCTTTCAAGCGGTCACCCAGATTCAAGAAATGACACTGACCTTTGTCCCAAAGATACTGGTCGTGCTTTTGGGGCTCGGGTTCTTTTCTAACTGGATGTTACAGCAGCTCATCGGCTTTGCCCAAAACTGTATCACGCAAATACCGAATTATATCCGATGAAACCGTTGACGAACAAGGAAGTCTCCCTTGGGCAACAGCCCCGTAACAAGTAACCCATAGCGCCTATGGAACTGATTAGCCTTTCGCCAGAGCAATTTAAGTCGTTTATTCTGGTTCTGACCAGGATCAGCATCGTTTTATTCATGCTTCCAATTTTTGGGACGGCTATGCTGCCCAACCTCGTTAAGGCGGGGCTGGCCTTGACAATCAGTTTCGCGCTCTTCACGGTTGTTCGGCCGGATCCGAATTTATTTCCAGAGAGTCTGCTATCGAGTCTGAACCTTATCGTTTCTGAGTTAATCTTCGGACTGGCCATCGGACTTACTATCCGGTTGTTCTTTGCTGCCATCCAATTGGGGGGACAGCTTGTCGGGTTTCAAATGGGCTTTGCTATTTCCAATGTTCTGGATCCTGAGTCTGGTGCCCAGACGCCTATCGTGGCCCACATGGGATACTGGGTCGCCATTGTGATTTTTCTCCTCCTCAACGGCCACCATATCTTGCTGAAGACGCTGGCTGACAGCTTTTCTATCGTCGAAGTGGGATCCTTTGGTTTTCGAGGTGGGCTTTTCCAAAAGGTATTGGAAGCTTCGGGGGATATGTTTGTCCTGGCAATCAAATTCGGCGCACCGGCCATTGCCGCCTTGCTTTTCACGAGTGCGGCCTTCGGCATTGTGGCTAAAGTCGTGCCGCAGATGAATATCCTGATTGTTGCCTTTCCCTTGAAAATCGTGGTTGGGCTGTTCTTTTTCGGCTTTTCTTTGAGGGTTCTCCTTTACCTTTCGAACCAATATGTGGTGGGACTTGAATCCATGTTAAGGGTCATCATGGGACCAGTGGGGGTGTAAGCGTTGGCAGAGGGAGATTTTCAAGACAAGACCGAAAAGGCAACCTCCAAAAAACGGAGTGAAGCAAGAAAAAAGGGCCAGGTCGCTAAAAGCCGCGAGATCCCCTCCGTGGCCGTGCTTTTGACCGGGCTTTCAACGCTCTATCTGTTCGGGTCTTTTATCTATGGCCATATAACCTCTGTGATGCGCGAGAGCTTTTCCATGATAGGCAGACCCAACTTAGGCATGACGGATTTCCTGGTTTTTAATTATGATATGGTCCGACACTTCATCATGATCATGGCTCCCCTGATGATTGCCGTATTTGTGATTGCGGTTCTGTCGAATCTTGCGCAGGTGGGCTGTCTGTTTACTTGGGAGCCACTCATGCCACAGCTTTCCAGGGTAAGTCCCATCAAAGGCATAGGACGGCTGTTTTCCAAGCAGTCTCTCGTGGAGCTGTTCAAGTCAATCGCAAAACTCACTCTGGTGGGCCTCATCGTCTATTGGACGGTCAAAGGGGAAACGGACCGATTTGTATCCCTCGGAGACATGGAGGTCTCCAGTATTGCGTTGTATATTTTGAGAGTCATCTTGAAAATCTTCCTTCGGGTTTCCTTGGCGATGATCTTTTTGGCTGCCCTCGATTATGCCTTTCAAAGGTGGCAGTTCGAGCAGAAGTTGAAGATGACCAAGCAGGAGGTAAAAGAGGAGCTCAAGCAGAGCGAAGGAGATCCTCTCATCAAGTCGAGAATCAGAAGGGTTCAACAAGAGATGGCCAGGAGACGGATGATGCAAGAAGTCCCAAAGGCTGACGTGATTGTGACCAACCCGGTGCATCTCGCCCTGGCTCTTCGGTATGACAGTGGTGTTATGAATGCGCCCCTGGTTGTGGCCAAAGGGGCGGGAGCGTTAGCTGAAAAGATTAAGGCGTTGGCCAAGGAGCATCACATACCTATTGTTGAAGACAAAGAGCTGGCTCGGAGGCTTTATGAGGTGGTTGAGATTGGCCGTGAGATCCCCTCTGCCTTTTATCATGCGGTGGCTGAGGTTTTGACTTATGTCTATAAGATAAAGGGCAAGGTTCGGTAGATGAGAAGAGGCAGTGATCAGTGGGTAGCGGTCAGGGAGCGAGAAAAATCGGCTTTTTACGAAACCATCATAACCAGTGCCCATCCACGAACCGAAGAGGGCGCTGGACAGTGTCCAATTCAGAAATGAGCAATTTTTTTGATGAGCAAGGCCGCACAAGGGTTTACGGCGAGGCGTACATAATGTACGTCGCAGCCGAAAACCCGCGGAGAACGC
>DAOUZN010000145.1 GCA_030665585.1 Deltaproteobacteria bacterium
CGCAAGGATGAAGGCGGGTCGTCAGAGGGTCATAGCATGACAGCCATCAAGGAGCTGTCCCGCGAAAAACTCCTCCTTCTGCTTGAAAATTTTGCCAAGAACTGGCTCGCCCACGACGGCCTGTGGTTTCAGGCCGTGGAGCAGGCCAGTGGGCTGGAGCATGCCATGGACCTAGATGCCCGGGCATGGAGCCGTTTTTCGCCCATTGAGGCGAAGCGGATCAAGGCCTTCCTGGGCCTGCCTGAGCGCGGCGGGCTTGAGGCCCTAAAAACCGCTCTGGAATACCGACTCTACGCGGTGCTGAACAAACAGCAAAGCGAACTCAAAGAGGGGCGCCTTCGCTTTTATATGAACGACTGCAGGGTGCAGAGCGCCCGGAATTGCCGTGGGTTGCCCGACTTTCCTTGCAAGCAGGTGGGTGTCGTGGAGTACAGTACCTTTGCTGCCGAGATCGATCCTGCAATTAGAACCCACTGCATCACCTGTCCGCCCGACCCGCATCCGGACGAGTATTACTGCGGCTGGGAATTCTGGATTGAAGACGAGGTGAACAGGGGAAGGTAGGGGGGAGCCGTTTAGATGAGGTACTGATGGTAGGTTTCGGGCGACCCGCCCTGGACCGTGAGTGTCTCCGAGCCAAGGGGGGCCGTCACCGAGACACGGGCAGGGGTGCCGTCTCGCGTCTTGCTATAGCTTGCGCAAAGGGTCGCCGCCTGGCGAACGATCTCCTCTTTGGCGCCGGAAGGGATCAGGACCGTTGGGCCCGCCATATCCGTCATCCGCAGGGTGATGTCCTTGTGAGGATCCAAGAGTTCTGAGATCTGTTTGTTATCTTCCTTGGTGCGACCCACAATGACCTTGTGCTGATCGTCCAGGCGAAAGTGGCGGCCATATTTTAACAGCTCCAAGTCCCGCTCCTGACAGTTTTCCTGATGGTCCAGGAGATCCCTGAGCCGCCTGGAAAAGCCCACATCCGTCAGGAGGCACCCGCCGGCCGGGGCGGGATAATCGGTGATACCGAAGGCCTCGGCGAGTTTTATCTGCTGCTTGCGACCCCGACCGGAAATGTCTAACAGCCGCTGACGGTCTACAAGGCCCTGTTGTTCGGGAATCGTAGGAGAGAGCAATTTCGCGCTCAAGGGACGAAGGATGAAACCTTGAAAACCGGAGCGCTTTTCAACGTATCGAAGAGAAGGCCTGGTCTGAGACATGGGGCGCTGGCCAAGGACCTCGCCGGTGAAGAGAAAATGAAACGTCTCATTTTTCATGATGGCGCCTGCCATCTGAAGCATCAGGGCATGACAATCCAGGCAGGGGTTCATGTTTGCGCCATAGCCGCAGTTGGGATTCTTGAGCATCTCAATGTAGACGCTTGTAATATTTTTCACCATGAGAGGAATTCCAGTCATGCGGGCGGCCCGACGGGCCTTATCTGAACTGAAAAAAGGGGTTTCAAAATTGATCCAGGCCACCTCGATGCCTTGATCCCGGAGAATCAGGGCAGAAAGGATGCTGTCCAGCCCGCCGGAGATCAGACCCAGGGCGCGAACCACTGGGGGCCTTGGTTTCTGGGCAGTTTCGTTCAATGCATTTTTCCTTGGGGAGGTAGCAACCATGATGCCAAAAATTGCAACATCACGTATCAAGAAGATCCTACAGATTCTAAGGAGCACCTATCCTGATGTCAAGACTGCCTTGCGCCACCAGGATCCCCTGGAGATGCTCATTGCCACCATTCTCTCAGCCCAGTGCACGGATGTGCGGGTCAACGAGGTGACCAAAACCCTGTTCAAGAAACTGCGAACGGCAAGAGACTATGCCGATGTCCCCCTTGCCGAACTCGAGGAGATGATCCGCCCCACGGGATTTTATCGAAACAAGGCGAGGAGTATTAAGGCTTGCTGTCGAGGACTTGTAGAAAAACACAGTGGAAAGGTGCCGGAAAGTATGGAAGCCCTGGTGCAACTGCCGGGCGTCGGGAGAAAAACAGCCAACGTGGTCCTGGGTAGCGCCTTTGGCATCCCCGGCATCGTGGTGGACACCCATGTAAAGCGGGTGTCTCAGCGCCTCGGCCTCACAGAAGAAAAGGATCCGGTCAAGATCGAATTCGAGCTCATGGCCCTCATTCCCAAGAAGGACTGGATCGACTTTTCACATGAGCTGATCTGGCACGGACGAGGGGTGTGTGCGGCCCGCAAACCAAAATGCGCGCAATGCCCCCTGCGCGAGCAGTGTGATTACGGCAAAAAGATTTCCTGAGACGATTTGCCCCGACCTTTAGGTGGTTCTCTTCCATGCCCCTTTGACGGCCACAATGTCGTGCTCATCGTCCTCAGCCATGAGGACTGTGAAAGGTTCGATGGTCATCTTTATCTCTCCCTTTGTGTCTTGGGAAGAGCAACAAAAAACGTGCTGCCTTCACCAATCTTCGATTCCACACGGACCGAGCCCTGCAGCTTATTGGCGGCTTTCTTGACAATGGCAAGACCTACGCCGGTGCCCTCATACTCCTCACGGGTGTGGAGGCGCTGGAACACGCCGAATATTTGCTCGTGGTAGCGAGGGTCAATCCCAATGCCGTTATCCCGTACGAACAGTTCATAGCGTTCCTCCCCTGCCGGGAGCCAGCCGATTTCCACGCGTTTGTGTGAAGCATGATTGAATTTCATCGCGTTTCTGATAAGATCCTCAAAGACCTCCCTTAAAAGGGTGGGCTCCGTGTCAATGGTGGGCCAGTCATTGCCCATCACCACCTCGACATCCGGGGACAAAGTAAGCGATGCGATCAGTTCCTGCAAAAACACGCCCGCATCGACCGTCTGAGTCGGCACGCCCAATCTGCCGACACGAGAAAACTCCAGTAGATCCTCGACCAATTCCGTACCCTGCCTGACCGCCCGTTTCAGACCGTCAAGATAGGTTTTCTGGTCGCCATCGAGGGTCGCTTTGAGGTCTTCGTGCAAAAAGTCGGCGTAATTTTGAACGGCTCGCAGGGGCGCTTTGAGGTCATGGGATACGATGAAGGCATACTGAGAAAGCTCTTCATTTGCTGCTTGAAGCTCGTTGGCCTCTATGGCAAGATCCTTGTGCGCTTGACGCAATGCCTCCTCCGCTCGCTTTCGCTCCGTGAGTTCCAGCTTCAATTGTTCGGTGATCTTGGCCAGTTCAGCCGTGCGCTCTTCAACACGGTGCTCCAGTCTATCATGAGCCTTTTGTAGCGCCTCCTCGGCCCGTCTTCGTTGAGTTATATCTCGTACAATGTGGACACTGCCCACGGGCACCCCTTCAGCATCCACGTACACGGCCGCGCTGATACTGACATCAATGATCTTTCCGTTTTTGGTATATCGCCGGCTTTCAACGTCAAAGGACCTTTCTCCGGCTAGCACCTTATCAATCATCACCTTGGTCTCCGGCCAATTCTCTTCAGGGATATAATATAGCTTCATCCCCAAGACCTCCCCCGGGGTCCAGCCGAACACCCGGGTGAACGCAGGGTTGATATAGAGACCCCTGCCCTTCATATCGTATACAACCACAGGGTCCGGACACGCTTCCAGAACCGTATAATATCTTTCCTGGCTGTCTCTCAGCTGCTCCTCAACGCGCTTGAGTTCTGTGATATCCAGAAAGCTTTCGAGCAGATGATTTCGGCCGTTTAATGAAACGGATACCACGGTCTTGAGAATCGGCACGCCCTCACCGCTGGCTGTCAGTAACAAACACTCGCAGTTGTGTACCTGTTGCCCAAGATCGCTAATCGGACACTGCCCCACCTTGTCCGGACAGACAAATTTGTGACACACCTTACCGACAATTTCCTCTCTGGAAGTGCCGATCATTCTGGCAGCGACAGGGTTGGCATCAACGATGACACGGGCATCCTCATCGATAATGAGGATGCCGGCCTGCATGCTGTTAAATATGGTCCGTGAGCGCTCCTCGCTTTCCCGCAATTCCTCCTCCACCTGCCTGCGCTCAGTGATGTCAACGATGTTGCCCAGGATGGCAGGCCTGCCCTTGTATTCTATTCGGGTGTTTCTCCTGGCGATCCATCTGGTTTTACCGTCTTTTGTCAGTCCCCTAGCTTCATATTCCGATGGGGCACCATTTCCTCTTAGCCTCTTTTCCCTTATGTGATTGGTTAGGGCCCTGTCCTCAGGGTGGACCAGTTGCCGGGGATCCATGCCTATCAACTCATCTCTTTCGTACTTGTAAATCGTGGCAAATCTCTCATTGGCAAATACG
>DAOUZN010000083.1 GCA_030665585.1 Deltaproteobacteria bacterium
ACCACGGAAGATGCCACCACGGTTTCCACGGCAAACCAATCCGATTGATACAGGGGAGACACCGTTGGCGCATTGAGGCTGGGAAGCAGCCCCACAACTTTTTCCAGCTGCGCTTTGGGCACATTCGTCTTGAGCCCCACCATCTTTTCGGCCTGCAAGGCGCCCTTCATAAGGAGGGCGATTTGCTCAATCTTCTCCCGTTTTTCCGGGTTCGCCCATGCCCCATGATTGGCGATCAACTTTGTATTGGTCTGGAGTAATTCATGAATGATCTTAAGACCGTGGGCCTTGATGGTGGAGCCGGTCTCAGTCACCTCCACAATGGCGTCAGCCAGGCCTGAAACGGCCTTGGCCTCCGTGGCCCCCCAGGAGAATTCCACCGTTACCTCAATGCCTCGATCCTGAAAGTATCTTTTTGTAAAATTGAGCAGTTCGGTGGCGATCTTTTTCCCTTTCAGATCCTCCAAGGCCTTGACATCAGAATCATATGGAACGGCCAACACCCAACGGGCCGGCCGCTGGCTAACCTTCGAATAGACCAGGTCTTCCACAATCTGCACGTCCGATTCGTTTTCATAGATCCAGTCTATGCCCGTGAGGCCTGCATCCAGGGTGCCGCTCTCCACGTACCGGGACATCTCCTGGGCGCGACAGATGGCACATTCAATGCTGTCATCGTTGATTTCAGGGAAATAGCTCCGTCCGTTGACATTAATCTTCCATCCCGCGTGCTTGAACAATGCAATCGTGGCGTCCTGAAGGCTCCCTTTGGGAATGCCCAGCTTTAATTTATCTTTCACTTGACTTGTACACCTCCTCGGGTTCAAAAATCTTCTCGCCAACTACTCGAACGGATCCGTCTACCACTTTCTTGAAAAAGCAACTCCGATATCCCGTGTGACAAGCCGCCCCACCCACTTGTTCCACCTTTAAGAGCACGGTGTCGTCATCGCAGTCTATGCGGATCTCTTTGACCAGCTGGACGTTACCGGATGTCTGGCCTTTCACCCAAAGCTCCTGACGGGTCCGACTCCAATAGGTGGCCCTGCCCGTGTTGAGCGTCTCTTGCCAAGCCTCTTCATTCATAAAAGCCAGCATGAGGACCTCACCTGTTTCAAAGTCCTGCACAAGCGTTGGGATCAAACCGCCACATTTTTCAAAATTGAGTGTAATCATGCGACAAGCTTATTAGTCGGAATCTGTCAAACGTGTCAAGCCTATTTCCAGCCGCCGGATCTGTTTCGTTCAATGGACATTTGAAACTGGAAGGGGGCGGCTGTGCAGTCACTGCCGGGTTGGCGAGCCCCAATGGGCCGTGCTTGCTTGTTCCTGGGTTTTTTGTTAAAAAAGGATTATCATAGACCCAAACCGCAATGGTAACGAGAGGCACGAGACGATGGTCTCTTCTGGAGGTCCGAGCGGAAGCAAAGAAATCAGGTCCAAGCGCGGAAAACGTGCGCCCCTAGGCAGGTTACTGCGCCTTTTCTATGTCGCCGTTCTTGTCTTTTCTCTTTTTGCCGGGCTTTTCATCGGCGGGGCCTATTTCTACTTTACAAGGGATCTTCCCCAGATATCCTCCCTGAAGGATTATCGCCCCCCTATTATCACCACGGTCCACTCGGATGACGATCGCAAAATCGCAGAGTTCTTCAGGCAACGAAGGATTGTGCTGCCCCTTTCCAAGATGCCAAAGATGCTCATAGATGCCTTTATTGCCGCCGAAGACGCTCGCTTTTACAAACACGAAGGGATCGACTTTTTCAGCATTGTCCGGGCATTTCTTAAGAACATTGAAGCAGGTACCATCATTCAAGGCGGAAGTACCATCACCCAGCAGGTCGCCAAATCCTTCTTCCTGTCCCCACACAGAAGCTATGCACGAAAGACCCGAGAAGCCATGCTCGCCTATCGCATAGACAAGGCCCTTTCCAAGGAAGAGATTCTATTCCTCTATTTGAACCAGATATATTTGGGACACGGCGCCTATGGAGTTGAGGCTGCGGCAGAAAACTACTTCGGAAAATCGGTCTCTGAGCTCAACCTGGCTGAATGTGCTCTGCTCGCCGGCCTCCCTCAGGCCCCCAGCCGTTATTCTCCGTTCGTAGATCCTGAACAGGCCAAGCGGCGCCAAATTTATGTGTTGAACCGAATGATTGCCGAAGGCTACATCACGAACCTCCAGGCTGCCGAGGCCATTGACACGAAGCTCGACATCAAGCGGAGACGCAACTGGTACATCGAGGAAGTTCCGTATTATACGGAGTATGTCCGACAGTATGTAAAGGAAAAATACGGTAAGGATATCCTTTATAATGAAGGACTCAAGATATACACAGCCGTTAATATCGAGATGCAAAGGACCGGCCGAAGCGCTTTGAGCCAGGGGCTTGAGGCGCTTGATAAGAGGCAGGGATATCGGGGTCCGATCAAACACCTGACACCCGAGGACATTGAGTTTTTTTCTCAGCAAATTCAGAAAACCCTTGAACGACAGCCCCTGGAGCAGGACAGGGTCGTCCAGGGGGTCGTGGTGGCAGTCAATGATGATGAAGCCAAGGCCACGGTTCGTATGGGAAGCAACCAGGGATACCTTCAACTCAAGGACATGAGGTGGGCAAGGAAACCCGATCCGGAGGTTCTTTACTATAATGTGAGGGTGCAAAAGGTCGGTGATGTGCTCGAGGTGGGAGATGTCATCACCGTTCGCGTTACGGGAAGGCATGAAGACACGGACATATGGGATCTCGCACTGGAGCAGACCCCTGCCGTGGAAGGCGCCCTCCTTTGCATGGAGACTGAGACCGGCTATGTGAAGGCTATGCTCGGCGGGCGAGACTTTAGGGTAAGCCAGTTTAATAGGGCCATACAATCGAGGCGTCAGCCAGGATCTGCTTTTAAACCGGTCATCTATGCTGCTGCTCTGGACAAGGGCTATACACCTGCCACCATTATCATCGATTCCCCCGTCGTCTTCGAAGATACAGAAAGAGACTTTACGTGGAAACCGAGGAATTACGGCGAGAAATTTTACGGCCCCACCCTCTTTCGGACAGCTCTGGCCAAATCGCGGAATGTGGTCACTGTGAAGATATTAAGAGGCATCGGGATTCATTATGTGATCGACTATGCCAGAAAACTCGGCATTGAATCCCCATTGAGTAAAAACCTTTCCATCGCCCTTGGATCTTCAGGCGTCTCACTCATTGAAATCGTTCGCGCCTACTCTGTTTTTGCCAACCAGGGCTATCGTGTAAAACCATGTTTCGTCACGAAGATACTGGATCGGGATGGCAACGTCCTTGAGGGAAATTATCCTGAAAGCGAAAAGGTCATTGAAAAGAGTACGGCTTATATTGTCACGAATCTGCTGCAGGGCGTGGTTCAGCACGGAACGGGCTGGCGTCTGAGAGCCTTAAATCGCCCCGTAGCCGGCAAGACCGGTACGACCAACAACCTACATGACGCGTGGTTCGTGGGATACACACCCGGTTATGCCACCGGGGTTTGGGTGGGATTTGACGACGAACAATCTCTGGGCATGGGTGAAACCGGGTCCAAGGCCGCCAGCCCGATCTGGCTGGCGTTTATGGAGGCCATCCTCAAGGACAAGCCCGTGCAGGTCTTTCAGGTAGCCGATGGGGTGGTCTTTGCCAAGATAGACGCGGAGACAGGCCTGTTGGCCATTTCCGAATCAAAGGATACCATCTTTGAGTGTTTCAAGGAGGGAACGGTTCCCACCGAGTATACCAAGAGGCTCGGGGCCATCACGGACCCGGGCGAATTTTTCAAGTATGACATGTGAGAGGTACGAAAGCTCAAGGGTAAGAAAAGAGGGTTCCTGCCCTATCAGCTTTGAGCTTTCAGCTTCCTGTGGCTACGGAATTCGAGCTCTTCGCTTTTCAACCTCCTCCATCAAGTCCTTGGACGTATAAAATAGGATAAACTGGCCTTCCAGCCTCTTGACCAGGTCCCGCAGCTTATCATCAGGCAGGGCGGTAGAGCGAATGTATACATTCCGACGTCCTTCTTCAGCCATCTCCCGTGTTGACAGGATGCTCACAATGCGGCCACCGTAAGAGCGGATCACGTCAGCGGCTTCCTTGATTGAACCTGGACGATCCTCAAGACTGAGGGAAAACTGAGTCCCCCCAGCGTAAACCCCTGCAATATTGATCATCACCTTAAAGATGTCGGTCTGGGTGATCACCCCCACCAGGACATCCTTCTCATTCATGACCGGAAGGGATGAGATCTTGTTTTCAAGCATCAGAATGGCAGCAAACTCCACGGTCTCATCAGGCCTGACATAGACCAGATTCTTCGTCATGATGTCCTTGATCTTCATGGAGGAAAGGAGATAATTCAGCTCATACACATCCAGGGTCGTGGCCTTGGAGGGTGCGGCATCCCTTAAGTCCCGGTCGCTGACAATGCCCACAACCTGGCCTTTCTTGTTCACCACGGGCAGGCACCGGATCTTTCTTTCCTTCATGATCATGGAAGCCTTCATCATGGAGGTTTCCTCATCGACAGTCACAACGTCGGTCGTCATCCATCCTTGAACCAGCATGCAACTCTCCTCCCTATTGTGCGTGTCTCCGTTGTTCTTATGTGTTTGCTACTATTTCTTTATCCCCAAAATGCTCAATGTCGCTCACAATAGACCAGCTTTTTACGAGTTCATCATATTTTAGTCAACCCAATAAACCCGATGAACCTCATCAACACACCACCCACACCGCCATGTCCCTGGCCTGCTGGACGATCTTATTGGAAACGCTGCCAAAGAGGAAACGCTTTGTACGCGAAATACCGCGACGACCGATCATGACGGACCCATAGCCGCCCCCCCGGGCCTCCTTCAGGATCGTTCGGGCCACGCCAGGTGCTCTTGTCTCAAGTCGCGTCTTAATGGCAACGGCCGGCACATCGCGCGCTGCCAAATAGGTCTTGGCCTGAGAAAGCATCTCCTCGGCATCATCGATTTGCCGCTGCTCCATGGTGGACGCCATGTCCGTCAGCCCTGTCCCCATGGATGCCATCTCTTGACCAAGGAGCGGGGCCAGGACGTGCAGGATGGTCACCTCCATGGGACCTGCCTCAGCAAGGAGCCATCCTGCTTGCTCCAGAACACGTTTGGAATTCGCAGAGCTGTCTACGGTGATCAGAAACTTCCGCGCCTCGATGTCGCCGTGGACCATACACACGGGCAGATCTTTCGTATGCTGAAGCACTTTCTGGGTCACACTTCCCATAAGAAATCTGTCCACTGCGCTCATCCCGTGACGGCCGAGCACGAGGGCATGGTAGGTGCCCTCCTGTTCCAGCTCCAGGATATCCCGGGCCACACCGGCAGAAGGCTCCCGTATCAAGGGCCGAACATGAGCCGGTTCAATGCCCGCCCCAACCAAGATCCCTCGGGCCTCCTCCATCATAGAGGCCCCTTTGTGCCGATCTTGTTCCTGTACCTGCTCCGCAAAGTCCTGAAGTTGAACCATCTCAGCCATACTTTCCCCCGGCTCCAAGAAAAGGGGCGGGATGTCCGGCAGGATATGGAGCAGATCGATCTTGACCCGAGGGTTCTTCCCCAGCATGAAGCCAAGGTAGGTTACGGCCCCCATGCTTGCCTGGGACCCGTCTATTGCCACCAGAATGCGCCTAGCCATTTTCATTCCTCGGTATGCCAGGACTGGAAAACTTTATTGGTAAATCAGCAACTGCCTGCGATGACACGATCTTCAATTCCCCCTAGCCGCAATCATCTCCCGGGCGTGATCCAGGGCCCTTTTTGTGATTTTGACGCCTGCCAGCATACGGGCCATCTCCTCCACCCGGACCTCCCCGTGCAAAGGCGTGATCGTGGTTCGGGTACGCCCTTTGTGAACGGTCTTGGCAATCTTGAAATGGTGTATTCCAAACTGAGCAATCTGGGGCAGGTGGGTGATACATATCACCTGATGAAAACGGGCCAGGGACTTTAACTTGTTGCCCACCATTTCGGCTACGCCGCCGCCAATACCTGCGTCCACTTCGTCGAATATGAGTGTCTCCACAGACTCCCTGGTGGCTAGCATGGCCTTCAGGGCAAGGATGATCCTGGAAAGCTCGCCGCCTGAGGCAACCTGTGCAAGGGGCCTGAGATCCTCACCCACATTGGGGGCAATGAGAAACTCAACCCGATCCATGCCGGTGGCCTCAATGCCGGTATCTCCTGAAACAAGATAAGGGGCTGTGCGTTCATCGGCCGGCACATCTCTGAACTTGACCTCAAAGCCGGTCTTTGGCATCCCCAGGGATCCGAGCTCTTTTTGAACCTTGTTCGCCAAGCGTGCGGCCGCCCGTTTTCTCCGGTCAGAAAGCTTGCGGCATGAGTTCACCAATGCCTCATGCAACCTTTCAAGCCGTGCCTGAGTTTCAGCGATTGCATCGCGCAGGCCGAACACACGCTTCAATTCTTCTTCGGCCTCCTTGCCATGGGCGAGCACTGACTCAAGAGACCCGCCATACTTCCGCTTCAGTCTCTGGAGCGTATCCAGCCGCAGCTCAACCGCTTCCAGTCGGTCCCTATCAAAGACAATGCCTTGCAGATAGCCCTGCAGCTCATTGGCAATATCTTCCAACTCGAAAGTGGCTGTTTCAACCCTGCCCTGCAATGGCCCTAAGGCATGATCAATCCCCGTGAGCCCTTGAAGCTCCCTGCCGATTCCGGTCAGGTGCTCAATCAACGCCCCTTCGGCACCATAGAGGCGGTCCACACATGAGCCCACAGCCTCATACAGACGCTCGGCATGCCTCAGACGTTGAAGTTCGTGCTCAAGTTCGTCGTCTTCACCCGGCACGATTTCGGCTTTTTGTATCTCCCTGGATTGGAACTCAAGAAGTTCACGGTGCTCTGATTGTTCTGCTTGCTCGCGCCTCAGGCTGGCCAGCTTCCTGATCAATGGAAGTACGTCATGATAATACCCGGCCACCTGGCCCCGAAGTTCGGACAATCCGGCAAACTGGTCCAGGACCAAGAGGTGGTATTCTGGTTTGAGCAAACTCTGGTGGGCGTGTTGACCGGCTATGCTGGCAAGCTGGTCGTTGATGCTGGCAAGGATCTGTGTGGTGGCGAGCCGCCCGTTGATATAGACCTTGTGGCGGCCATTCCTTTGGATGATACGACGCACCAACAGGCCCTCTGAGAGATCAACTCCCCGTTCCCGGGCCGTCTCTGCCGCCGGGCTCTGAGAAGGGACTTCAAACAGGGCTTCCAGTTCAGCGGTGTCTTCAGAGGTCCGAATCAGGTCTGGGGAGGCACGGCTTCCCAGGATGAGGTTTACCGCATTGATGATAATCGATTTTCCGGCACCGGTTTCCCCGGTCAGCACGGTGAGACCTTTTTCAAAGCTGATCGAAAGGTCGTCGATGATCGCGAAGTTTCTTATGGCGAGTTCCCGAAGCATTAACCCGGCTCCGCTTCACTCCGCAACAGAAATAATGGAATTTGGAATATGCAGCTGTTATGCTCCAGTCGTTATAACAGCCTCAAAGATTTCATCGAGCGCCCGAACCGCGTCGGCATCATCCGGCAATTCGACGGTGGGCCGTCCCTCCGTATCGTACTGCGAAATCAACGCGTCTTCGGGCACACATCCCGCCAGGTGCAGCCCGGCTCTTTCTACTGCGGACCTGATTGCCGCAGGCAACTCACCGTTGACACGGTTCATGATCACATAGTCTTTCTTGATATCAAGCGCCAGCTCTCTCGTCAGATCACGAATACGCTCGGCTGCCTGTAGGCCCCGTTGTGTCGGATCAGATATGATGAGCAGAATATCGGCGCGACGGGCCACCAACCGACTGATATGCTCCATGCCTGCCTCATTGTCCATGACGATAACAGCGTAGTTTCCGCACAGCTTTTCCATATACCTCGACAGCAGCGTGTTGGCATGGCAATAACAACCCGGGCCTTCCGGACGACCCATGACCACCAGGTCACACCCCTCGCTCTCTACCAGGGCTTCCTCAATCTTATATTCCATGTAGATATCCCTGGTCATACCGGTTGGCACCCCGTCTTTGATCCCCTCCCTGGCCTCGCCCAGCGTGGTGTCTACCTTGAGGCCAAGGACTTCGTTTAGGTTTGCATTCGGGTCTGCATCCACTGCCAGGATGGGCTTGATACCCTTCTTCAGAAGAAACCTGATGAGAAGACCTGCAATCGTGGTCTTGCCGGTGCCGCCTTTGCCAGCCATGGCAATGGTCATACTCATGAAACGTTCCTCTGGCGAAGTGCATTAATTCGTAAATTCGGTGACGTATTTTGTGTCAGGACGTATGCCCCCAGTAAGCTGGAACCAAAAAAGTGCCTAAAGTTTGAAGTGCCTAAAGTGAGCTAAAGTTGAGGAATGCGCTTTCAGCGCAGTCAATTTTAGAAAAGGACAACAAAGTGTTCTTCTTATTCAATATCTAGCCCTGTTGGAAGAAGTAAATAAAATACCTTAACTTTAGGCACTTCGACCTTTTGAAATGAACAAACCGATCATAATACGGAATCGTATTTAAGAATGCGTGTATTACGTATCATCTGGCTGTTCGCCTCAAAGTATTTGCTCACATCAGGGAAAAGGCGGGCGTCTGTATGGGGAAGAAAAAGGGCTCCCATATACTTGTCCATGAAGGACTGGTTGTCGCTCAGCTCAATATTGGTCATCATCTTAGCAATCCGTTCCACCTCACTGAGTATTCCGTTGGAAAGGCACACCAATCGCGACCCCAGCAGGGACCCGTTTCCCAGGAAATGAAACCTTTCAACAGGGATATCCGGAAAGAGACCAATCAGTTTCCCTTTTTCAAGATTGATGTATCGGCCAAAGGCGCCCGCGATGATTATCCGATCCAGATCATCGAACGACAGTGCCATACTCTCAAGGAGCGTTAAGCATCCGGCAAAAAGGGCCCCCTTTGCACGAATCAGGTTTTCTATATCGACCTCGGTTATCACAATGTCCCGCCCGGTTGCAGAATCTTCTCCCCATACCAGTACATATTCATATCCGAATCGTCCTTCCCGGACGCGGTCT
>DAOUZN010000049.1 GCA_030665585.1 Deltaproteobacteria bacterium
AGTATTGTCAGGATGCAAAATACACACACTTCCTTATTTTCATAACTGGAGAGGGTAGGGCGGACATTTTTGGGAAGGCAGGGGAAATGGTTGGCGTAGATTCCCTTATTGATGACGCAGGGATCGTCTCCTCATAAATGCAAAACCCGAAGGGTAGGGCGTTGGATTTGCACGGAAGAGAGCAGGGGGTAGTTGTTTCCGCCACGGATTGTTAACGGGAAGCACGGCTTTTGATTTTGTACCCTTTTTGTACCCCTTTTTGCCACGCTTTTGACAAAAAAAAGAGGCCGAGTCGCTAGACCTAACCTCTTGATATTGTTGATTGGTAGGCGGTCGCGGATTTGAACCGCGGACTTCCACCGTGTGAGGATGGCACTCTCACCGCTGAGTTAACCGCCCACAGAGTGACCCAAGAGACATATGAACTACATAAGGGCTGAAGGGGTCAAAAGTCAAGACTTATTGTTTGTTCCGCCAAAGGCAATGGTTACGATACGGGCTCTTTGGTGAAGCACTTTCGAAGCTTTTTTACTTCACCGGGTGTGAGTTGTCGGTAAGCTCCGGGTTTCAGGTCTCCCAGCCGGATGGGACCATAGCGAATCCGCTTCAATTTCATCACCGGATGGCCCACAGCCTTGCACATACGCCGGATCTGCCTGTTTCTTCCTTCTTTGATCGTGATCTCAAGCCAGCTGTTTCTGCCAGTGGCGCCTATTTTCCTCACCTGGGCCGGAGCCGTGGGTGTGCCGTCCAACATGACGCCCGATCTCAGACGTCTCAAGGTCTGTTCCCCAGGCAGGCCCTTGACCTTGGTCCGATAGGTCTTGGGAATACCGTATCGTGGATGCTGAAGGCGGTGGGCCAGTTCTCCGTCGTTTGTCAGGATGAGAAGCCCTTCAGTGTGATAATCGAGACGTCCCACCGGAAAGAGGCGGCGCTTGATGTTTCTCACAAGTTCGGCTGTCGTGGGGCGGCCCCGGGGATCATGGGATGTGGTGAGCACCTGTTTCGGCTTGTTCAGAACGATGGTCACCTGAGGCTCTAACTGGCGAATGAGACGCCTGTTGACCCGTATGGCGTCTTGCCCCCAGACCACCTGCGTGCCGGCCGTCAGGACCACCTTGCCATTGACGGTAACGCGGCCCTCGCGGATCCATTTTTCTGCTTGACGTCGGGAGGCGACTCCGGCTCGGGCCAAGACTACGTGGAGTCGTTCGGCCATGCTTCTCCGAGTTCCTGCAGGTCTTTCAGGGTAGGCAACTCGCTGAGCTCTTTCAGATCAAAGATCTCCAAGAAACGCTTGCTCGTCCCATAGACCATGGGGCGGCCCGGCAAACGCTTGCGGCCCAATACCCGAATGAGTCCACGTTCAAGGAGGGTGCGCAGCGTTCCCCCGGAGTCAACACCTCTTAAGTGCTCCACATCGCTTCGCAGAACAGGTTGTTTATAGGCAACAATGGCCAGGGTTTCCATGGCTGCACGGCTCAAACGAGCAGGTCTGGTTTGCTTCATGCGCCTTACCCATTGCCGGTACTCAGGACGGGTTCGAAGCTGGTACCCACCAGCCACCTCACTCAAAAAGAACCCTCGCTTTTGGGACTCATATTCTTGTGCCAGGCTCGTAAGGGCGTTGAGTGCAGCCTGACGGTCCTGGATGTCCAGAATCGACTTGATCTTGTCGATAGTCAAGGGGATGTCTGATGCAAAGAGCAAACTTTCAACAATGGCCTTTAAATTATCCATTGAAAATCCTGATGATGCCTGAGCTGACGTGCTGCATAATCCGTATGATCTGGGCTTTTGCCATTTCCAGGATAGCCAAGAAGGTGACGATAATCTGGCCTTTGGTCGCCTGTTCTTCAAAGATCTCTTCGAAAGTCACAGAGCCGCGGCTTTCCAAGAGATCTGCGATTTCAGAAATCCTGCCCTTAACCGATATGGTATCGACCGTAATGTTCAAAAAATGTTCCGGGGATACCCGCTTGACGATTTTCTCAAAGGCGTCGATGAGTTCAAAGAGGCTCACCTGGATGAGATCGTCGGGTTTTTCATCCGCGGATTCAGGAGAGCCGTTGGACGCGCTACGGACAAAGACATCCCAATCGAGTCGATCCCGGGTCGTCAGATCTTCTGCGGCATATTTTAACTGCAAGTATTCCTCCAGGGGTCGAACAATCTCCAGCCGGGGATCTTCTGCCTCTTCTTCTTGTTCCAGGTCGGTGGGCAGGAGCATCCGGGACTTGATGTGGGCCAGGGTGGCTGCCATGACCAGAAACTCTCCGGCCACGTCTATATTCAGGGCTGTCATCAATCTCAGGTATTCCAGGTACTGCTCCGTGATCACAGCAATGGGGATGTCATAAATATCCACCTCGCTCTTCTTCACGAGATGCACAAGAAGATCCATGGGACCGTCAAAGACATCCCCCAGATGTACGCGATACATCGTCTGATCTTGTATTTGTTCCATTTAAATCCTGACCGCGGCGCGTACCTCTTCCATGGTCTTGCGGGCGACTGCCTGCGCCTTCTGATCGCCATCTTCAATAATGGCCCTGACCGTATCCGGGTGGGCCTCGTAGTAAGATCGTCTCTCACGGATAGGCTCAAGGACCCCGACAAGGTTTTCCGCCATCATCTGCTTGCATTCTACGCAGCCGATTTTGGCCTCCCGGCATTGTCGATCAACACGGTGAATGGTCTCCTGGTTGGAGTAAAGCTGATGAAAGCTGAAGACATTACATACAGCCGGATCTCCGGGATCGGTGCGTCGTGCCCGCTGGGGGTCGGTAATCATCTCGCTGACCTTTCTGCGTATCTCGTCGGCAGCGTCTGAGAGAAAAATGGCGTTGTTGTAACTCTTGCTCATTTTGCGACGATCCAGGCCAAGGATCTTAGATGTCTCCGTCAAGATCGTTTCCGGGACAGGGAAGATATCCCCGTAAAAATGATTGAAACGCCGTGCAATCTCGCGCGTGAGTTCCACATGAGGGGCCTGGTCTATGCCAACGGGCACACCGTTGGCCTTGTACATAATGATATCGGCCGCTTGCAGCACAGGGTAGCCGAGGAATCCAAAGTTGGAAAGGTCCCTGTTCTTTAACTGGGCAATCTGCTCTTTGTACGTAGGATTCCGCTCCAACCAAGGTAACGGCGTGATCATGGAGAGAAGCAGGAAGAGTTCAGCATGTTCTTTGATGTGTGACTGAATAAAGAGGGTGCATTTGTCTGGTGAAAGTCCCACGCTCAGCCAATCTAAGAACACGTCCAGGATATATCCCTGGATGGGCATTGTCGCGTCGTAATCCGTGGTCAAGGCGTGCCAGTCAGCGATAAAAAAGAAACATTCATAGTCGTCCTGCATGCTTTTCCAGTTTGCCAAGGCGCCGTGGAGGTTGCCAAGATGCAATGGCCCGGTGGGGCGCATACCGCTCAAGATCCGTTTCTTGGCCATTCAAGATTCTCCTATTGCATAAGGTGACTGAAAAATACCAGGAGCCCCTCGTTTCCCAGGAAAATTCGGAGCAAGGGATTCACAAAAAACCAAATTACACTATTTAACACGCCTGTGAAAAGTAAAAAAATAAGAATGAGCATGCCAAAACGTTCGATTTGCGCCAAGCGGCGGGCATGGCGGGCAGGTAGCAGCATGGAGAGCACGTGGCTGCCGTCAAGGGGCGGGATCGGTATCAGGTTGAAGACGGCCAGGATGGCATTGATGAAGACGCTGTAGCCCAGGATCAAAAACAAATCTGAAACGATGCCCGTCAGCAGTGGATTGACCCAGAGAAATCGTAACGCCAACAGGATCTGAGAAGTTGTCCCGCACACCAAGGCACACAGCAGATTGGCAGTCACACCTGCTGAGGCAACCAAAATGGTATCCCGTCGATAATTTCGAAGACGACGGAAATTGACCGGGACCGGCTTGGCATAGCCGAAAACAAAGGGTGATTTCACAAAAAAGAGCATCAAGGGGAGCACGATGGATCCCATGAGGTCCAGATGCTTGATGGGATTTAAGGTAAGTCTGCCGGCCTGCTTAGCCGTGGGATCCCCCAGACGACAGGCCACCCAGCCATGGGCGACTTCGTGGATGGTCACTGCAAAAAGCAGCGTTGCGATTTGGATGACAAACCTGTTCAGATCAAAACCTTGCAACATGGTCTACTCTGAATGGGGTGTTGAGAAGACGTTTTGGGTCAAGCGAAGAGGGATTTGGCCCACGCCCTCAAAACGCATAACGGGCAACCCAGGGCGCGAATTCACACCTTCCAGTGCTTGTGCACAAATCCTATCTCGTCTTCGAGGGTCTTAACCTGGCCGTTGAGGCGTGCATCAAGGAGACTGTCCAGGATATTTCGATAGATTGGACCCGGTTCGAGGCCCATGTCCTTGAGATTGTTTCCCTTCAGAATCGTGGCTGTAGGTCTCAACCTGGTAAAGTAGTTGGAGATGGCTCGCCTCACCTCGTGTCGGGTGGTGCCTGCCATCATGTAGAGTAAGACCTCGGTGCGAAAAGGGCGCAGTTTCCTGTAAACTACGCTGTTCGGGAAACGCTTCTGCGATTCCATCCATTCCAGGGACACATCCGCTTTGATTTTTTCATTGGCGAACACCTTTCGGTAGCGCTCGGTGAGTTCCAGCCGGTCACAGAACCCCTCCGCAACCGGTTGCTTAAACGGCTTCATCAAAGCCAGGAGATAGACCTCCCACTTCCTACAGGAGTCTTCCAGAAAAAGCAAATGGTGCCAGGTGAGGACCTTTTCAACCGAGGTGAGGAGGTCCTTCAGGGTGGCGTTGTAAACAATCCTCGGGTGAATCACCTTCAAGAGTCTGTATTCGTTCAGTCGCCGCAAGGCCATGACGGGCTTGTCTTCTTCCAGGATCTGACGCAGTTCAGAAAACAGACGACGACCGCTCAGCGCCTTAAAAAAATCCATTCGGACCGCATTTTCTATCAAGCCTGATGTCAGTTTTCCTATCTTAAAGCCAAACCTTTGCTCAAACCGAATGGCGCGGAAGACCCGTGTGGGATCTTCTACAAAGCTCAGGTTATGCAGCACTCTGATGACCCTGGCCTTGAGATCCTTCTGCCCCCCAAAGAAGTCGATGAGGGTGCCAAATCCGTGGGGATTGAGCCTTATAGCCAGGGTATTGATCGTAAAATCTCTTCGATACTGGTCGAGTTTTATGGATCCCATTTCGACGGTAGGCAGCGCGCCAGGTGACTTGTAGTATTCGAGACGGGCCGTGGCCACATCAATCTTCCGGCCGTTCGGAAGGACAACCACGGCGGTTCTGAACTTTTCGTGAGCCCGGACCCGGCCCCCAACAGAAGCGCCAAAGGCCTTGGCGAACTCGATGCCGTCGCCTTCAATGACAACATCAATGTCAAGGTTTTGCTGGTACAGCAAGATATCGCGCACAAAACCACCTACGGCATAGGCCTGGTATCCAAGGGAGTCGGCCTCTTGCCCGACGGCTCTCAGGAGTCTAATAATCTCTTCAGGCAGGCGCTCCTGGACCACTTTAGTCATGGGCTTTTGACGAACAAGGGGCCCTTGCTCCTTGCCATCGGCTACAAATTCAGGCATGCGCCCGAAATCACCGACCAAGGTATTGAGCAGATCAGTCCTTGTGATAACACCTATGACCCGACCATCGTCTGTCACGGGGAGCAAACGCTGCTTATTTCCTATGATCTTCTCCTGGATCTCCGTCAATGTAGCATCAGGCGCCACCGGGTGGATCTCTGTCGTCATGTATTCCCGCACACAAACATCGTCGAGCTTATGATGAAGCCCCTTTTCTATGACCTGCCTGGAGATGACACCAAGCAGCTTATCAGATTCCAGGACCACAATCACATTGACGTTATAACGCGTCAGCAGTTGGTTGGCTTCCTTCAGGGTGACATTCGGGTCCACATGGATGACTGGCGATGACATGAGGTCTCTCGCGGTCCCCCTGGAATGAATAAATCGGGTCAAGAGACCAAGAAGTGTTTCTTCGATCTGGATGGCGGTCTGTCCTCTGATGGTGGCCGAGGCCGCTGAGGGATGCCCGCCACCGCCAAAAGCCATGGCGATTTCTCCAACGTCCACCTCCGGCACACGGCTACGAGCGACCATATAAACCCGATTCTCCATGGCGGCCAGGGCAAAGATGACGTCCAGGTTCTCCATGTCCCTCAGTTTGTGGACCAGTAAGGCAAAATCGGCTACATAGGTTTCCGAGGACACCCTCGTGACGACTACATCGACGCCGCTCACCGTGTGATGCGTGGCACTTTGGATCATTTCGTTCAGGAGATTAACCTGTTCCGGACTCATTTCCCGGGTGATCATGTTGGAGACAACGTTCAGGTTGGCCCCCTGAGAAAGCAAGTAGGCGGCCGCAAGGTAATCATCTCCGGTGGTGGATGAGAAGGTGAAAGAGCCTGTATCTTCGTAGAGGCCCAGGGCCATGATGGTTGCCTCCTCAGGTGTGATAATGATTTCCTTTTCGCGCAGGATCTTGGTCATGATCGTGACCGCTGCCCCTGTCATTTCTGTGACCTCTACGGCGCCGGACAGGTCATCGGGCATGGGGGGGTGATGGTCATAAATGTGGATTTCCAGGCCGGGGCGGTGGACGATTTCAGCGAATTTGCCGATGCGGCCGGCTTGGCGGGTGTCTACCAATACCAGCCGAACCACGGCCTTCAGGTCAATGTCTTTGATTCTGACAATATTGTACATGTAGACCATGGATTTCACGAAGAAGTCCCTCAGGTTCCTCTCCTGGGAGCCGGGGAAGACGACAAGGGCTTCCGGGTAAAGCTTTTTGGCTGCGAGCATGCAGGCGAATGCATCAAAATCCGCATTGATGTGGGTGGTGATAACCGTGAGGC
Organism: Deltaproteobacteria bacterium; assembly: GCA_030665585.1. GTDB lineage: Bacteria > Desulfobacterota > Desulfobacteria > Desulfobacterales. The sequence goes on from DAOUZN010000049.1 coordinate 6,896, forward strand.
CTTCGGATGATTTTCCAGGGGAGGCGAATCTAGAAATGGTAACCTTCCTTACGGTCGAAGATTCCCTGTCCCGATTAATCGGGACAGGGAATCTTCAATGCTTTTAAAAAAAGGATACCACAATGCGCCTTATGGCGCAACGAACCTCGAGACTCAGAACTCCGCGACCAGGCGAAGGCCTGATATGAAGCCTTTGGGATCATCCCCGATTTTCATATTGTCCTTCATGTACTGGACATCCGCGGTTAGGGCAAAATACTCATTTAACAGGAAACGGACATAGGCCTCGAACACGTGGCCACTGTCGAGATCTTGATTGGCGCCATCAAAATAGGCGTAACCGATTCCAATATTGTCCTGCTCCCGTCCCCACAGCTTACCACTGATGTATCCCCCTCCTGAATAGAGGTTTTTACAGGTGATCGCCGCGCTGTCATCCTGCCAGCCAAACCGGATCCAGGCGCCGAGAATGTCCCCCAGCTCCTGATCAAAGGACAGCAAAACGCAGTTCTTTGCTTCTTGTTTGTCCCCGGCGGGATTGCTGAAATCCCTGCTGGTCCGATCCACGATCACACGGTAGTTCCCTTCACCCAGGTCCGTGTTAAAGGTGTAACCCAGCTGGGCCCCGTAAAAAGTATAACTTCTACCCTCATCATTGTCGCCAATACCCATGACGACCCCTCTTAAGGCAAAATCCCCCATATCCCACTCCAGGGCGCCACCCAGGTCGTAGGAAGGCAAGAAGCCGTTGGGACCATTCACGAGGGCCTGATTCATAAACTGCGTGTATTCGTCATTGGCATAGGCGTTTTCATCCAGATAATCCGTGGCGTCGACCAGACCGCCGGTAAGGCCCAAGGCATTGTCCTCGCCGAAATCGAAGGTATGTTTGTACCAGGCAGTCAGGAGATAATCCCGCTCCCGACCATTGATATTCTTGACGTCAGCTTCCAGGTCGGCCGCCCATGGAGCCCAAGTAAAGGGGGATTCCCCGGCATTCAAGGCATTGCCGCCTGCAAATCCGAACTTTGCGAAAAACTCGTCTTTCTCACTGAGGGCAACACTGATCTCAGGCTGGAAAGCGAAGGCACCCCGCCCAGCGTCATCGTAACCCGTGGCATCGTCTACACTCTGGTATTGATAACCGCCGGCGGCCACCCCGCCAATGGATATCCTCTGAAGGCCACCGTTGTCCTGCCCGGAGCCGGCCTCCTGTTCGTTCACTGCGAGTTTTTCTTCCAGCCGTTCCACTCTTTGTTCCAGGTCCTCATTAGCGCTCGCCAAGAGCGCCATCCGTGGCCCCATGGCTATCAAACAGATGATCGCGAACAATAGCATGAAGCTGCCTTTCATCATCTTCATCTTTCTTTCCTCCTCAATGATTTATTCCGCAGAAGAAGGCTTCCTTACTTCATGTCCAAAAACTCTACCCAAAGAACCGCCCCCAGCTCGACGTCCTTATCCTCGCCAGCCTGTTTCATCTTGGTATCGGAGGTGTTCAAGGCGGCAAAACCCCACCACCCGGCTCTGGGCGCCCCGTACGTGAAGACGCCGTTGCCGTCTGCCTTGATGGTTTGGGTCACCATGTAGTCCGTAGGCGCCGTGAACTTGCCATCCTTATTGTAATACTCCACCTCCACCTCGGCGTAGGGCACAGGTTTGCCGTCCAGCTTGACGATTCCCTGGAAGACGTTTCCCGAATAAAGGCCATAAGGTTTCGACAAGGGGACAATCTCGGTCTTGAGCCCAATCTCCTGGTCCCAACCCTCATCATCGCCAAAGGCGGTCACCACTGCCTTTGTATAATGCACAATGTAGCAATCCTCTGCGGCTTCCCAGTAGGGCTGAGGCTCCATATAGAACATATAGACACCAGGCCTCTTTATCTTGTAGCTGGTCGTCCATGTCTGGTGCCCCATGGTCTCAAGGGATTTGAGAGAGCTCAACAGGTCTGTCTCCCTGCTGTTTGCCACTACGGCAAACTTGGCAGGCTTTGCCAGTTCCATGCCGTGGCCCTCAAAAGGGTGCCAAAACATGAGGTCCACGGTGATATTGGTGTCTTCTGCCTGCATGACCATCTGGTCCGAGGGAATGACCATCCCGAAATGGGCTGAAGCCGGGCCTGCCGTCATCAGTGCCAACGCCAACACGAGGACAAAAAAAATACCTTTCTTCATGCCGCTTCTCCTTTCTTGAACAAAAAAAGCCACGAGGGTTGCCATCTTCAGATGACCTTCTCCTTCGTGGCTTGACTGTTCTGTTTTAAATACTAAACGATGGAATGTGTAACCAGGCGCTTCAGCACCTGATTAATATTAACTATTACCACAATTTTGATTTTATTGTCAAATAAAATCCGTGGGTCAAAGAATGACGCCGAATACGAATGCATCCAGTGAACTCAGATTTTAGATAACAAATCATTGACCAATTTACCCACAGCGTCCGGGTTCATTGGCTTCTCAATATATCCCTCAGGGGGTGGAAGATCCTCGTCTTGCCTGATCATACGGTCGTCAAAATCTCCACCTCTGGCAACCCCTGTGACAATCACAACCGGAATGTGTTTGGTCTCTTCGTTCTGCTTGAGATCCCTATACATTCCCAAGCCACCTTTTTCGGGCATCAAAATGTCTAGGAGGATCAGATCAGGTTTTTCTGTATGAACCTTCCTCATCCCCTCCGCGCCGTTCGAGGCGCTTATAGCTATGTAACCGTTTTCTTCCATGACCGTGGAAGCAAATTCTATTTGCTCAGGTTCGTCATCCACAATTAAAACCTTCTTTTTCATCATCAGGTCCCCCTTTCAGTCATGCTTATGTTACCTTGTGTCTCTTCCGAACATCTATGGGGCAAACGTATCGTAAAGGTGGTGCCCTTGCCAGGAGATGATTCAAAAGAGACGACCCCCCCGTGTTCATCAACGATTTTTCGGGTCACGAGTAAGCCAAGGCCTGTCCCTTTTCCGCCCTTGGTGGTAAAAAAACGTTGAAAGAGCATGTCTTGAACTTCCTTGGCCATGCCCGTGCCGTTATCCACGACATCGAACCTGATACCATCCTTTTCCTTTCTAGTCCTTATTACGACAGACCAGGCCTTGTCTTGTTGGGGATCCAAAATACACGCATCTATGGCATTGGTGACCAGGTTAAGCAGGCACCGGTGGAGGCCGTTTGGATCGAGGTAACATTCATTAATAGACAGATCAAACTCCTTGACTAGCTTGACTTTGGACTGAAGAGCCTTTTCGTGCACAAGATCATAAACTTCTTGCGCAATTTCGTTCGGGGAACAAGATACGTAATCCGGCTGCCGCTCTTTTGAATAGAGAATCATATTTATAACCAGGTCAGAAACCTTGCCAATGTTGTTTTCCACCATGCCCCAGCCCTTGGATAAAAGAATAGGCTTATCCTTCTTTAGGCTTCTGTTGACCATGTAAACTCCGCCCTGTAATCCATTCAAGATATTTTTTATATAATGGGCCATACCTGCCACTGCCTGCCCCATAGCAGACAGCCTTTCGTTTTCTATCAGTTCTCTCTGAAGGCGCTTGATTTCGCGGAGATCCTGAAAAAAGAACACAACACCTGTGTCTAGACCATTTTTAAAAAGGGTGACTCCGGATACCCGGACAGGGATTTCTTCCCCACTTTTTGATACGACGGTGGTCTCATAATGGACGAGTCTATTTCTCCCTCCACAGGCTTCGCCGTCAAGTTTTTCTTTGATCGTTGGGGCCATATCCGCGGCGTAGATTCTACCCATCTCCATTTTACCAATAACCTCATCTGCAGTGTAGCCCAACAAATCTTCAGCCCCTTGATTGAAGACGATGACCGTCTCATCTTTATCCCCAGCGATGATCCCATCAATCGAACTTTGGATGAGGTTTTCTTGAAAGTCATGGGCTGCCCGCAACTCTTCTGTGGCTTCTTTGACCATGAGTTCCAGATTATCGGTGTACTCTTTAAGCTTTTCTTTCATCCACAACACGTGTTTAGCCCGCTTGAGGGCAACCGAAAGCGCTTCGTCGGTAACCGGCTTGTTGATAAAGTCAGAGGCGTCAAGTTTGAGCGCCTGGATGGCGGCTTCCATGTCACCGTGCCCGGTGATGACAATGACCTGCGTGTCCGGGTCAAGCCGCTTTATTTCCTTCAAGACCTCGATACCGTCCATACCGGGCATCTTAACATCCGTAAGTACAATGGGAGGGCTTGTTTGCTGAAAGGCTTTGACTCCCTTTTCACCATCTTCGGCCAGGACCACCTCATAGCCTTTGTGGGTCAAAGAGACCTTGAGCAAACGCCGGATACTGTCCTCATCGTCAATGACCAAGATCTTAGACATTGCTCTGAAGCTCACCTTCCTTTTCCTCGTAGGCGGGAAAAGTCATCTTGAAGGTACTGCCTTTTCCTACTTCGCTTTCCACCTCGATCGTTCCATTGTAGTCTTTCACAATGCCGTAGCTGATGGAAAGGCCCAAACCTGTCCCTTCACCAACTGTTTTGGTAGTAAAAAACGGCTCGAATATTTTCTCTCTTATCTCATCAGGAATCCCCGTGCCTGTGTCAGTGATGGTCACAACCACCTGACTATTTTCTTTGAAACTCCGAACGGTCAAGGTGTTACTAAGATCAGAGTCCGCCAATTGTTTCTTCTTTTCCTCCATGGCATCTCGTGCGTTGATTACAAGATCTACGAATACTTGTTCAAGCCTGTTGCTGTCTCCCAGGATCGGGGGAAGATCCTCCGTCAAATCAAGTACCAGCCGGACACCCAGTAACTTCAACTGCTGGCTCAACAGGGTAAAAACACCCTCAAGGGGTTCGTTTATATCGACTTTTTCTGGTTGGATCTGTGCCTTGCGTCCAAATTGGCGCAAATGATTGATGATGCGAACCGCACGCGCGACCTGCTCTGCCATCTGTTCAGAGACGAGGGCTAGCTCAGCATCAGGGATCTTTTCGCCTTCTTTGATCATGTTCCTTAAGACATCGGTCCCTATCTGTATGGTACTTAAGGGCTGGTTTAGCTCGTGAGCCACCCCAGTTGCCATCTCTCCCAGAGTCGACATCTTGCTGGCTTGAATAAGCTGTGCCTCCTTTGCCAGGCTTTCAGTAATATCAACGGTTGTGGCGATAATGCCGTATTTCTTGGTGCGCTTCCTCTGGCAGCTATACACATTCACATAAAAGGGAGTGCCATCTTTTCTGCGATGCTGAGCTTTCGGATACACGCTGCACAGCGTTGGCGGCGCTGGCGCTGTCCTGGATAAGACGCCATCAGAATACTCGACAGTGCCCAAGTCCATGAAGGACTTGCCAATCAATTCCTCTTTTTCGTAACCATAAACCTCCAGGGACCGCGTGTTGGCATCTAAAATCTTAAACGTTTCCGAGTTTAGGACGAAGATAGGATTGGGGTCATAGTCAAAAAGGGTATGATATTTTTCCTCCGACTCTCTTAACTGGGCCTCGGATGCCTTGAGCGT
>DAOUZN010000060.1 GCA_030665585.1 Deltaproteobacteria bacterium
CTTGCTTCTTGAATGGCCTCTAAGACCTCGCCAGGGGTGTGGATCCTTCCACCCATCAGGTTCAAGCCTCGCACGATCCCCTTTTTGACGTATCGTTCAACCTCCACTCTGACCTGGCCGGCATTGATTTCCGCCACCAGATATATCCTCTTTTTCCCATCGAGCTTTTGTAAAAGATCCTTGGGGAATGGCCAAGCCGTGATGAGCCGAACCATGGCCACTTTCAATCTTTTCCTGCGGGCCTGCTTCACAGCGGCCTTGACGGATCGAGATTCAGAGCCATAACAGATGACGATCACTCCAGCATCTGTTGGATTCCCGTAGGTTTCGTACTTGACAATCTTCCGTGCATCCTTTTTGACCTTGTCGAGTAAGTGCCGGACCAGCTTTTCTTCGGCATCAGGATTAATCCTGGGGAAGTTTTTCTCAAGGTCATGAGTGAGACCTGTCCGATGGCGGCGATGGCCGTTGCCTATGATCTCAAAATCCGGATCCAGTGGAATAGGGGGGAGCTCGGGAATGCTGATCGGCTCCTCCATGTGTCCTATGATCTCATCCAACATCAAGGCTACGGGCATCAAATACTTTTGAGAAAGTCTGCAGGCCTCATACGTGAGGAGCAAGGTCTCCTCAACAGCGTTGGGCACCAGGACGATGACCGGCCTGTCCCCGTGGGTTCCCCATCTTGCCTGCATCATGTCCCCTTGCCCCATCCATGTGGGCATGCCCGTGGAAGGGCCAGCCCGCTGGACATTAACACAAATGACGGGCGATTCAATCATGGCCGCAAAGCCAAGCCCCTCGGACATCAAGCTAAAGCCAGGGCCTGAGGTAGCGGTGACGGCGATCGCGCCTGCAAGGCCAGCCCCCGAGATGGCCTGTATGGAGGCGATCTCGTCTTCCATTTGGATAAAGACCCCACCACGTCTTGGGAGAGTCGCAGAGGCGCGGGTGGCAATCTCAGACGCGGGGGTGATGGGATAACCTGCATACACAATGCGCCGGTTGTTGCCCGCAGCACAACACAATCCTTCAACCACAGCATCATTTCCGGTAAGCAAGACTCGATTCTTATCCTTCGTCATCATGAAGCTCCAAAAACAAGATTTGTAACACGTTAGGTCTTTGAAACGCCGGTCGCGCCTCCCTTGACCTTTCATTGAGACAAGAAAGGGAATGGACCGGGCTTCTTTAAGAGGTCAAAAACCGGTTTAGACAATGCGAAAAGAAGCTTGGACCATATCCCTGTTTTTCAAAGTGCTAAAGTGTTATATTTCATTTTGACGGTTTCGTAAAAAGTCGATTTTACTCACTCCGTGAACATTTTGGGGGCCCTTAAGATGTTCAGCTTAAATGCTAAAACTCGGGCTAACGCCCTCAAACAGTTAGCATTTCTTAACGCTGAATATCTCAAGTGCCTTTCTCCCAAAATGCTCAATGTCGTTCGCAAAACACTTTTTACGAGTTCATCAACTTTGTAGCAAAAAATGGCATCGACTGTCAATCTCTTCACTGCTGACGCCACTCTTGAGGGTGGAGCCGGCCATTTAAAGCCAGGGCGCCCGTGCTATACGAAAGTGTCTGAAACATAACAACGAGACAGCATAGAAGGTGACTGTGTCCATAAACGTCACAAAAGCCGTCATCCCCGCAGCCGGTTTAGGAACTCGGCTGCGGCCGCTGACGACGCATAGTCCTAAGGAACTCCTTCCCGTAGGAGGCAAACCCATGATTCAGTATACCCTCGAGATGTACATGGCATCGGGCATATCTGAATTTTGTATCATAAGCAGCCCTCACAAACCGATGCTCCAGGACTTTATTACGGGTCACTGGAAGCCCCCGGCGCTTCCATTCCACTGGGATGTCGGGCTATATCGAAAGCTTGAAGCGTGCCGCACGGTTTTTGTCACCCAAGATGAGCCCAAGGGGGTTGCCGATGCCGTAGCTTTAGCACGAGACTTCGTGGGTAATGAACCTTTTGCCTGCATGATGCCCGATTGCCTCCTTTTTTCAGATAGGCCCCTGGCACAGCAGTTATTAGAGGGATGGAAAAGGCACCAGACGCATGTGATCGGGAGCATTTTCATAAGAGGCGGTGATGTTCGCCGGTTCGGGAATGTAGGTGTACTGGACATTGACAGACTTCACGGTCCGTTTTTTGCCGTTACGTCCCTATCTGACAAGAAGCAGAAACCCTTGTCTCTGCGGCCGGGGGGAACGATTCACAAGGGCTTTGGGGGAGGCATTTACCTACCGGAATATTTCGACCTCGTGGAAGCCATCCGTTCCCATGTCAAGGGTGAAGTAGACGATGTGCCTATCCATCAGCTCCTTGTCAAAAAGGGCAGTCTCATGGGCGTCGTCCTTGAAGGCGCTGTCTTTGATGCCGGCCACCCTTTGGGATTTCGAGCGGCGGTCCGTTACGTGGGCAGACACCCTTGGACCACCCCAGACGTCTCAACAAAATTGTCTCCAACTAAGGCGATGGGGGGGCATACATGACGTCTCCAAGCTTACTTTTGAAAGCATGGGGTATCCGTCCTCGCAAGTCCATGGGCCAGCACTTCCTCGCAGATCCCAACGTAAGCGCAATGATTCTTAGACGGAGCGGGTTCGACCCCAAGGACATCATTGTTGAAATAGGCGCTGGCTTAGGCGCCCTTACCGTTCCCTTGGCCCTCCGGGCCAGGCACGTCCTGGCAGTGGAGCCAGACAGAAAGATTGCAACGCTTCTCAAGAATGAGCTCTTGGCCGCAGGTGCCTCCAATGTAACAATTGTCGAAAAGGACATCCTGACATGCGACATGCAAGCCATGGCCGAGGCATCAAACACGCGGCTCAAGGTAATTGGCAACCTCCCATACCACATCTCTTCCCAGGTCCTCATACATTTGATCAAATTTCGCAAATCCATTGATCGTGCGGTTCTCATGTTTCAGCAAGAGGTGGCCGAACGCCTTTTGGCCGAGCCCTGCACCAAAACTTACGGTCGGCTTTCTGTCTTGATTCAATACTGTTCGAGCATTGATTCCATGGGCCGGGTAGGCGCCTCTTCTTTTTACCCAAGGCCGAAAGTTGATTCGGAGGTTGTGGCCGTGAGCTTCTCCGATCCCACGCCTTTTCCTGCAGCCGATGAGCCGTTTCTCTTCGAGATCATTCGGGCAGCTTTTGCGAAAAGACGCAAGATGCTGAAAAATGCCCTCATAAACAGCGATCTAGGGTTTGAAGAACACCAGCTATTGCGGGCCCTGGAGCGAGCACGTATCGACCCACGAAGACGCGCCGAGACACTGAGTGTGGAAGACTTTGTTACGCTGGCCAACCTGCTGGCGACACGATACGGTGCCATGGTGAAAGCAAGGACAAATCAGGGAGATTGACATTCTTGCTATAAGGCATTAATTTGCGTGATTTACAAATGTGGAGGCGCTTATCAAACTGATCAAGGACATACCTGCCATGCAGCAAGAAGCAACCCGCCTGCTGCAGGCAGGGAACACCATCGCTTTGGTTCCCACCATGGGCTACTTTCACGAGGGCCATCTCGCCCTCATGCGGGAGGGACGAAAACAAGGGGATGCCCTGATTACCAGCATCTTCGTGAATCCTACGCAGTTCGGCCCATCGGAAGACTTTCAGGCCTATCCCAGAGATCTGAACCGGGATGCTCGCCTAGCCGAATCCGTGGGGGTGGACGTGATCTTCGCCCCGGAAGCAGAGATGATGTACGACCAAGGTCACCAGACGTATGTCACTCTGGACGCGCTCTCTTTGTACCTGTGCGGCCCGTCGCGGCCGGGCCATTTTCGCGGTGTGGCCACCGTGGTCACCAAGCTCTTTAACATCGTGAGACCTCAGGTGGCCCTTTTCGGAGAAAAGGATTACCAACAGTTGGCGGTCATCCGGCGTTTGGCAAGAGATTTGTACTTCGACGTGCGCATTATCGGCGTTCCCACGGTGCGGGAAGCGGATGGTCTGGCCATGAGTTCTCGTAATACCTATTTGTCCCCAGATGAAAGGCGCTCGGCCCTGTCGATCCATCAATCGATTCAACTGGCTCAGGAAGGGGTGGCCAAGGGCATTAAGGATGCCAGGCAACTCGTCGCCGAAACATCAGGACTGATTCATTCCCATCCCCATACAAAGATCGATTATGTGACGCTGTGTGACCCGGAAACCCTTGAGGATGTAAAACGCGTTGACGAACCCAGCCTGATGGCCCTGGCGGTTTGGGTCGGTCATACGCGTTTAATTGATAATGCTATTCTGACGCCATAGGGGGCGTGTCACCTAGGCCCTCCAATGCCCTGAGTGGATGTGCCCGGTGGCCTTGACAGCCAGTGATTGGATGGCTATTTTAAAAACTTATGTCTCCATGGTGGTGAACTGCAATAAATGACGACCCACGATGATACCAGGTCACAGGCGCTCTGAATGATCCGAACTCTGTTAAAATCAAAGATCCACCGGGCCACTGTCACACACATAGATATAGACTATGAGGGGAGCCTTGGCATCGACGCCGACCTCATGAGGGCAGCGGACATCCTCCCCTATGAGCTGGTTCAAGTATACAACATCAGTAACGGCGAGCGATTCGAAACCTATGCCATAGAGGAGACACCCGGCTCTGGGACCATTGCCTTAAAGGGGGCAGCCGCCCGAAAAGGGGCGCTGGGAGATCTGATTATTGTTGCCTGTTACACCACGATTGATGACCAAAGCCTGGAAGATTTTGAGCCAGCCGTAATTCTGGTGGACCAAGCCAATCAAGTGAAGGAGGACCCATGAGCAAGAAAGATTACCTTTTTACCTCGGAGTCGGTGACCGAAGGGCACCCGGACAAGGTCGCCGACAGGATATCAGACACGATCCTGGACAGCATCCTGGAACAAGACGTGAAGGGCCGCGTCGCCTGCGAGACTCTCGTCACAACGGGCCTTGCCTTTATCGCGGGAGAGATTACAACAGAGTGTTACGTGGACATGCCTCACCTGGTTCGCGAGACCATTCGAGATATCGGCTACAATTCTTCGGGGATGGGTTTCGACTGGAAAACCTGCGCCGTGATCACAAGCATTGACCACCAATCTCCGGACATCGCCCAGGGGGTAAACGGAAAAGGTCTTTCCAAGGAGCAGGGGGCCGGTGATCAGGGCCTCATGTTTGGCTATGCCTGCGATGAAACCTCTGAACTCATGCCCATGCCCATTTGTTATGCCCACAAGCTGGCCATGCGCCTGGCAGAGGTGCGCAAGAATGGGTCTCTTGATTTTCTCCGCCCGGACGGAAAGTCGCAGATTACCATTGAATATGCTAACAAGAAGCCCAAACGGGTGGAGGCCATTGTGATCGCGGCTCAGCATAGTCCGGACATCTCATATTCGGATTTAAAGGAGGCCATCGTCGAGGAAGTTATCAAGAAGGTTGTGCCAAAAAAAATGATCGACGGCGACACCAAATACTTCATTAATACACCGGGTCGGTTCGTGGTCGGCGGGCCCATGGGAGATGCGGGGCTGACCGGCCGAAAGATCATTGTAGATACATACGGTGGCCAGGGAAGTCACGGCGGAGGGTGTTTTTCTGGAAAAGATCCCTCCAAAGTAGACCGCAGTGCGTCCTATATGGCAAGACACGTTGCCAAGAATATTGTGGCTGCCGGGCTGGCCAGGAAATGTGAAGTTCAGCTGGCTTACTCCATTGGTGTGGCACGTCCGGTGTCCGTGCTGGTTGACGCTTTCGGCACCGAGACGATTCCTCGAACGCGCATGTGTGAAATCGTCAATGACGTCTTTGATCTCAGGCCGGCAGCCATCATTGAATATCTGGACCTTTTGCGGCCCATTTTCAAGAAGACTTCTTGTTACGGCCACTTTGGACGGAACGATCCGGACTTTACATGGGAAAAGACCAATATGGTGGACGTGCTCGTAGAAAAGGCAGGTATAAAAAAACCGAGAAAAAAAGCGGTACGGACGAAAGACGCCAGTCGTAGGCGTGGTTGACTCTTAGCGGAGCTCGCGGGACTCGCCCGAGGTGCAGAAGTGGAAGAACGGGGCGGTTGATCCGCGAAAAGAAGCAAAATGCGAGTCCGCCAGGACGCCGACACGGCTGAATGAGAGAGGAAAGGAAGGTTTCAATGGATTATGACATCAACGACGTAAAACTGGCAGCGCAGGGAAAACAACGCATTGACTGGGCCAAGCAAAGCATGCCGGTCTTGGAACGGATCAAGGCTCGATTTTCAAAGGAAAAACCCCTTAAGGGGATACGGCTTGGGGCTTGCCTCCATGTGACCACAGAGACAGCGGCCCTCATGCAGACCCTTAAGGCCGGAGGTGCCAAGGTCAGGCTGTGCGCTTCTAATCCCCTCAGTACTCAGGATGATGTGGCGGCCTCTTTGGTAAAGCATGACAAGATTCCAGTGTTCGCCATAAAAGGGGAAAACAACAAGACGTATTACAAGCATATCCATGGGGTCCTTGATCTCACGCCCGTCTATACCATGGATGATGGGGCGGACCTGGTCTCAACAGTTCACTCGAAACGAAAGGAACTCCTGCCATTGGTCAGGGGGGGCACGGAGGAAACCACCACAGGCATCATCCGCTTGAGAAGTATGGCTGCCGCCGGTGTCTTGAAGTACCCCATTATTGCAGTCAATGACGCCAATACGAAGCACCTTTTTGACAACCGATACGGCACGGGACAAAGTACGGTAGACGGGATCGTCCGGGCCACCAATTGTCTCCTTGCGGGCTGTAGATTTGTCGTATGTGGCTACGGCTGGTGCGGCCGCGGGGTTGCCATGAGAGCCAGAGGGATGGGCGCCAATGTCACTGTCACAGAGGTGAACCCCTTAAGGGCCCTGGAAGCCGTTATGGACGGATTTTTGGTCATGCCGATTAAGGAAGCCGCCAAGATCGGTGATGTGTTTTGCACCTTGACTGGCGACATCCATGTCATCAGCCGACCCCATTTTAAGCTCATGAAGGATGGTGCCATTGTCTGTAATTCAGGCCATTTTAATGTGGAAATAGATCTGCCGGGGCTTGAGAGTATGACTCAGAGGAAACGCCAAGCCCGGCCCTCGGTCGTGGAATATCTCTTGAAAAATGGCAAGAGAATTAATGTCCTGGCAGAAGGCCGCCTCATCAATCTTGCTGCCGCAGAAGGACATCCTTCCAGCGTCATGGACATGAGCTTTGCCAATCAGGCCCTTTCCATCGAGTACATGACCAAGAGAAAGAAACCCCTTCCGGTTGATGTGTATCCCGTCCCTAAACCAATCGACAAACGGATTGCCAGGGAAAAACTGGCCACCATGCACATTGCCATCGATACCCTTACAAGCCAGCAGAAAAAATATCTTGCTTCATGGGATATGGGCACCTAAGGGATTCTGAGACTTCAGGTGGGCCTTTTACCGCTCTGGTAGGCATTGAGGATGCTCGCCGCCGCCTCCTCGATGGCCTTGGTAGAGATATCCACGATCCGCCACCGGGCGTTTTGTTCGTAGTACGCCGTACACCACTCGATTTCGTCGGCTATTTTCACAGGGTCGGCATACTTGGCATAGGGCGTAAGCCCTAGTTGTTCAAGCCGTGCCTCTCGGACTTTCACCAGACTTTCCACATTAATGACCAGAGCGAACACCTTGCCCTGATCTACGTGGAACAGCTCTTCAGGTGCCACCATATCCGGATGGAGTGGGACGTTGGCAACCTTCCATCCCTGATGGGCCAGATAGATCGACAAAGGCGTTTTCCCACTTCTAGAAAGGCCTACCAGAATCAGGTCCGCGATTCTTATACCCGGGGCAAGCTTTCCGTCGTCATGTTTAACGGCAAAGTTAATCGCCTCAATCCGTCGGTAGTACTCCTCGTCCAAGGCGTGTTGTCGTCCCGGGATTTCCAATGGTTCTTCCCCCAAGAATCTGGACAGGTGCATGATAAAGTCACCGATCACGTCGATGGCCTCAATGCCCCCGGAATTGGCCTTTTCTATCAAGAAATCCCGCAGGGCCGGCTCAACCACACTGAAGGCCACCAGCGCCTTTTTTTCTACCGCCTCCTTGACAATACGCCCGATCTGTCGTTTGCCCCGCACCTGGAAAAACGTCTGCACCTCCACCCTCTGACGGCTAAACTGTGACAGGGACGCCTTGGCGATCTTGCTAACGGTCTCTCCCGTGCCTTCCCCAACCAAGTAGATGCTCTTGGGCTGCAATCGAGGACTCCTGGACCTGCTCCGCTTCCCTTTCATAGATGACTCCACAGAAAAAAAGTAGTACTTCCCCTCCTGGTCAATTGTCCCTCCAGGTATTCAGAGGCAAGGGGTTTGACAATCAAAGTCGCCTCAACCTCTCTTGCCAACCTTTCCATGTAAGGCACCAACTCCGACGGTGGCCTCAAAGAATAGATGAGGTCCACCCCAGTGTATAAAGAGACGTCAGGCTGTGTGATGTCATCCACCAGGACCTTGAGCCCCTGGTGTTGAAAAGGTCTAATGTCCGTAGCAAACACCCGCACGCCGACCCCTGCAAGCACCCAAGCAACATCCGGAAATGGGCCAATGCCGATCTCCGCCGCCCAACGATAGGTGTCAGCAATGTAGTCTACGAGGCCTTCATAACGATGATGCACGGCCTAATCTTCCACAAATCTCCAGAAAAAAATCTCTTCCATGGGTATCTTTGCAATCCTTGGCCTTGATACGATCCCCAGGGCTTTCTCCATTTGAATCTTGTGCTCTACCATGGCTACACCTCGCCTGGACGCCACAACGGTGTCGGGGTTGACGGAGATGGAGGTGCAACCACATCGGATCATAAACTCAAGATAGTCCGGATAAACGCTGGGCGCCTGCCCACAAATGGAGGTGGTCACCCCGTGTTTCCTGCATACGGCCATGGTGTAGGCTATGGCTCGCAGCACCCCCAGATTCCTCTCGTCATAAAGGTCTTGCACGGACGTATCATTTCTGTCCACACCAAGAATGAGCATCGTCAGATCATTGGTCCCAAAACTGACGCCATCTATGCCCTCTCTGCAAAATTCTTCAATCATAAAGCAGGCACTCGGGACCTCCACCATGATCCAGAGTTGAAAATCCCGATTCGTCCGGTGGTCTAATCCCTCCTCAGCCATGATCTTGACGATCTCCCTAAAGACCCTGCGGGTCCTCACAAAGGGAAGCATCACACAAATGTTGGTGAAGCCCATCGTTTCTCTGGCCACTCTGATGGCCTGCAGCTCGAGCCTGAAGATGTCATCTTCTTTGATGTACCGGTGTTGTCCCCGATAGCCGATCATGGGGTTGGGGCCGACGTGATCCCGTTCATACTTTTCTCCACCGGGCAGTTCCAGGAATTCATCAGGTTTAAAGTCAAGGCATCGGTAAACCACCGGACGTGGGAAGAACGCCTCGGCGACCTGGCTGATCCCACGAGAGAAGGCATCCACCATGACCTGGGCACCGCCTTCATCCAGAAGGAGCCTCGGATGTTTCCCAATACTGAGCATCAGGTGTTCCGCTCTCAGGAGGCCCACACCATCCGCATTGGTTTCCCGGGCGACCTTCTTGGCGATCTCAGGAATAGACAGATTGACGTAAACCTTGGTAGCCGTTACGACCTGACCTGACAGATCAACGGCTGCTGCCGCGGCCTTGGCCGTCTCTTTCTCGATGATGGCCCCCTTAAAGACAAGACCTCTCTGGCCCTCCACCGTCACCATTTCACCGTCCTGCAGGACCTCGGTGGCATTCTTGCAGCCGACCACACACGGAACGCCCAGTTCGCGGCTGACGATCGCAGCATGACAAGTCTTGCCACCCAAGTTCGTCACCACCGCAGAAGCTATCTTCATGGCGGGAACCCAGTCAGGCGTGGTCATCTCAGTCACCAAGACATCTCCCTCTGCAAAGTTAGACATATTCTTGACATCGAGTATGACCTTGACCTTGCCCGATCCCCGACCTGGACTGACGCCCATCCCCCGCACCAGAATATCCTCTTCCACAAAATCGCCCCCTTCCTCTCTTTTCGCTCCTGCCCCAACCCCGTGCACGGTCTCAGGCCTTGCCTGAAGAATGAAGATCCCGCCGTCCTCGTCCACGGCCCATTCAATGTCCTGAGGGACCCCATAGTGACTTTCTATCTGCATGCCATACTGTGCCAGGCGAATGATGGCTTCATCCGGCAGTGCTGGTCGTTCCTGCATCCTCTTGGGAACCTGGGCCCATTTCGTGCTCCCCTTGCGGTCGGATACGATGTGCTTCTCTTTTTTTACGACCTGCTTATCCAGGATGCGAAAGGTGCCCTTTTCAACCACATATTCATCGGGCGTCACCTGACCGCTTACCACGGCTTCGCCCAGCCCCCAACAGGCATCGATCACCACCTTGTCCCTGTCTCCGCCCACCGGTTCCAGGGTGAACATGACACCAGATGCCCGGGCAGAAACCAACGCCTGGACGGCCACACTGATGAGGACCTCATCGTGGGAAAACCCCTTTTCCTTTCTGTAGACAATGGCCCTGGCCGTAAAGAGAGAGCTCCAGCACTGTTGCACATTCTTTAGGAGGGTGTTCCGAGTCACATTGAGAAAGGTGTCCTGCTGGCCGGCAAAGCTGGCACCTGGTAGGTCCTCGGCCGTTGCCGAAGACCGAACCGCCACTGCCACACGCTTCTTGCCAACCTCAATACAAAGGGTCTGGTATGCGTCTAAAATCGCAGTGCCTATTTCCTTTGGCATGGACAGGCCTTCCAGGTGTTTCCTGATTTTTCGGGAAACATCTTGCAGGGATTTGATGTCAGTCGTATCCATGCCGGAAAGCAGGGCGTCGATTTTCTTGGCTGCCCGGGTCTTTTCCAGGAAAACCTGGTATGCGTATGCCGAGACGGCAAAACCATTGGGTACAGGCATGCCAATCTGACCCAACAATTCCCCCAGGTTTGCGCACTTGCCGCCTACGATTGGAATGTCATCCCTCACCACATCCATGAACCACATCACAAAACAGTCTTGCTTCATGGCCTGATCATCCCCCTTCCTTACATAATGTTGTTTGCAATCTCCTCTATTGAGCTGTGCGTCACGTCCAGTACCTGCAGGCCCTCTATCTGCTCGAATATCCCGTGGCTGTACGCCAGTTCCTTCCTAATAGACGTCATATCCGTATAATCGGTTGTCCCTGCGTACTTCAGCCTCTTTTGCCGTATAAATGCCAATCTCTCGGGGGCGATGGTTAATGCGACCTTTCGCCTCTTTAGGGCAAAAACCTTCTTTGGTGGCGGTACGTTTGGAATGATAGGCACATTAGCCACCTTTAGACCGTTGTTGCATGAGAGATAAAGGCTCGTGGGCGTCTTTGAAGTCCTAGAAACCCCAAGGATGATCAGGTCGGCCCTGCCCAGGGTCGCTATCCCCTGACCATCGTCGTGTTTCAGAGTAAAGTCGATG
>DAOUZN010000014.1 GCA_030665585.1 Deltaproteobacteria bacterium
CGGATCAGTGTGTACACAAAGTGTGCCATATGAATAAAAGGGAATGAGAGAAGGATAAAAGGGGCGTCGGTGAGAAGTTGAAAGGCGTATGTTCGGCATGGCGTGTTTCAAGTTTTCACCGGCGTCCCCTCATTTCTCATGCTTCCCATTTCTCCATTTCCCCTGTCTCCTCCTCCCGCCCTTTACCTTCCGCCTTCCACCTTTCACCGTGCACTGTGTAGTTTTTACACACCTTTTGGCGGTCTTTTTTGTAACAGTTGGGCGCTGCCAAGGAATTAGGTCAAGTCTGAGCGCACAGAATAGTCCGCGAGCTAATATTTTTGACCTGGTTTACTAGGAGCCTGTCGGAGAACCCTCTTTCAGGCCTTATCTTAAATAACTCTTGCTGTTAGCTATTGAGATTGCTAGTTTTGTTTTCATGAAAAATCAAACACGATTCAAACCGTACACGCCGGGGCAGTTGTTACTTCTGCCGCCAGATATGAGGGACTGGTTACCGGAAGGCGATTTGGCCTATTTCATCATGGATGTGGTTGGCCAACTCGACCTTTCCGATATTTACCGGAACTACGACGGCTCAAAGGGCGGTCAACCGCCGTTCGCTCCAGATATGATGACCAGTCTACTGCTTTATGCTTACTGTGTGGGTGTGCCCAGTTCAAGGAAAATAGAAAAGGCAACCTATGAACGGGTTCCTTTTCGTATTCTAACCGCCGATCAACATCCTGACCATGACACTATCGCCGAGTTCCGCAAACGCCATCTTGAGGCGCTGGTCGGATTGTTCGTCCAAGTTCTTCGCATTTGCCAGAACACCGGTTTGGTCAAATTGGGTCATGTGTCTCTCGATGGCACTAAAGTCAAGGCCAACGCCTCAAAACACAAGGCCATGAGCTATGGGCGTATGGAAAAGAAGGCCCAAGAGCTTGAAGAAGAAGTCAAACGCCTTCTGGTCGAAGCACAAGCCACCGATGATGACGAAGACGACAAGTACGGCAAAGGCAAACGAGGAGATGAACTTCCCAAGGAACTGCGTTTCAAACAGAGCCGTTTGGCAAAGATCAAAGAGGCAAAGGCGGCTTTGGAACAAGAAGCCAGAACCAATGCGGAAGCTAAGCGAGAGGCTAACTGCCGCAAGGAGGAGGCTGCCGCAAAATCTGGCCAAAAGCCCAAAGGCAGAAAACCGAAAGAGCCCAGTAACGAGCCGGATTCCAAGGCCCAGCGCAACTTCACCGATCCCGATTCTCGCATCATGAAAGATGGGGCAAGTAAATCATTTGAGCAAGCCTATAATTGCCAGGCAGCGGTTGACGAGACCGCACAAATTATTGTTGCCCCAGGTGTTACTCAAGAAACCAATGACAAGCAACAAGTCAAACCACTGGTTGAATGTCTGAAAGAAAACCTCAAAGGCCACAAGCCGAACAAGATCAGCGCCGATTCTGGTTACTACGGTGAAGAAAACGTGAAATATCTGGCCAAGGAACAGATAGACGCCCATGTAGCCGTTGGTAGACAGAAACATGGACATACGCCCAGGCTCTGTCCTCGTGGCCGTATTCCGAAAAATGCTACCACTAAAGAACGCATGGCTCGCAAGCTACTTACAGTCAAAGGCCGGAACATTTACAAAAAACGAAAACAGATCGTCGAACCGGTTTTCGGACAAATAAAGGAAGTTCGAGGATTTCGACGATTTCTTTTGCGTGGCCTCGACAAAGTAACCGCTGAGTGGCACTTGATATGCCTGACACATAATCTGTTGAAGCTGCACAGAAGTGGATTACTGCCAAACAGCGTGTAACAAGGGGGCCGGTGCCTTGCCTTTTGTACCTGCCCATGGAGCCTAAAGGCAAATAATGCGGCCCGGATTCAGATGCGTCAGCGGGATTCGATCACAATTTTGTATTTTCAAAGAACAAACAGAAGTGCTTCGCCAGTTTAGGCGAAGTTTTCCGACACACTCCTAGTAGCCTATCTCGGCGGGCTCTCAGAAAAGATCCTTTTGAAATCTTTCCGGTACGATTTTGGGGTGTCCTTTTGATAAATCCAATATGCGGCAATGGCCCTGATTTGTTCCATCGTCACAACTCCGGTATCGAGCAACAGTTTCAGGAGTTCCAAGGTCTTCAGGGTGGATATCCCGAATTCCTTTGCTACGACCAGCATATCGTCATCATCTGTTACAATGGGTATCTTCAAGACATAGGCATATGAAAGCGCTTTGATGTCAACCTCTGAAACCCCGATTTGCTCATCTCTGGCGAAATCCCTGATAAAGAAGAACGCGTGGTTCATTTCGGACTTCTGGGTTGTCGTCAGGGCAAAGCATCTCTTTCGATTCGAAGCGAATTCGTCTTCGTTTACCCAATAGAATTTGTGTTTCAGTGAAGGGTTCTTTTGATACTCTTCATCCAATTCTTTGATAACGCCGAGGCAGTGCTTTTCCTTGCCAAACGGATTTTTCAACAATGGATGAATGCTCTGAGCCAGCCTGAAATAGGAACATGAGTCCACTATGATATTGCAGGCGGGCATTAGCAGAGTTCTTCGTACAAAAGCTGGGCATCTACAAGGGGAAGGTTCAAAACGCTTTGAATGAAACCGGCGGGCTTCTTGTTGTCTTTCAAAAAAGCCGTCAACGCATCAAAGAAAGGGCTATCAAAAGTCTTCTTGGGGCAGGAAATGTACTCTAAAGGAGTCGGTTTTCTGTTGTCGAACAACACCTGAGAAATGGTAGGGTACTCTTTGCCGAAATTCGTAGCCGCCTTAAAAATCTCCCGATTCGTTTCCAGTTCGATTTTCGGTTTGTTCGCGTGCTGTGCGTACTTGTTAATTTCGTAATAGACCGTGACAGGTGAAACGACCAATGCCTCTGCGATGTGCTTCAATCGGATGATTTGCTTTGGAATAGTGCCCAACCGGCGCAGATGAACATACTCCTTCTTTGCGGTTTCTTTGTCTACCAAAAGGGCACCCGCAAAGGCATCCGCAAAATCTTCTGCCATATCCTCTTTCAAATCCGGGGATTTCACATGCCCTAGTTCGTGTGCCATCCAGAACTTGAAATCGTGTATTTTACTGTCCAAGTTGAGGTAGATCCACGTCGTCCTGGTCTTGGGAAGGTAGATGTGCAGCGCGTTTTCGTGCTGGTCTTTATTTCCCCAAAATACGGGGATGATGACGGCGTGATACCTATTGAAGAAGGATATGAGACTCTGGAACTGAATCTCCAATTCTCCGGAAGCCCCGATTTCCGAGCGAATTCCTTTGGCCACTTGTTGAACATATTCGTAGTCCAATTTCGGATCAATCAAAGAGGGGGGCTGGGAGAAGCAGTCAAACGGCAGATAGGGAACCAGTTTTTGTAAAAGGGCGCCCGTAAACTTTGCGTCTTGAACATAGTCCTTTGAAATCTTGTGGCGGCCTTTTTTTCGAAAAGCCACCACCGGCTCATCTACGGATTCAATTCTGGTTACAATCTGATCGAACGATAATTGCAAAAAGCGGGCAAGCCGCAGGAGTTTGTCTGGGCGGGGGAATTTTTTGTTTTTCAACCATTTGGAAACAGCTTCTCTAGAAACACCCAGTTCCGATGACACCTGGGCCTGGGTTAAACCCAATTCTTCAAGCTGCACATTGATCCGCTCCAGGTTCAATCTCTTATTGGGAGCCCGGCTATTCATAACATATACTATAGACAGGATGTCAACTTTTGTCAACCAAAAACAATCTGTCTGCCAGGAACACTTTTTTGGGGGTCCACAAGGGAACGTACGTCATTTTATGCTTTGATTAGAATATCTTGCATTATGACAAACGCATAATTCCATAGGCGCCCCATTGAGTCCCGTCCCACGGAAGTATTCCGATGCACTTTTTCGCCCCCAGAAAAGCTTTTTTGACCCCTTAGGGAACCTGCTGTGTGTCAAAGAACAAAGGCCCAGTTAAGAGCCCAAAAATCATTTATAGACGTCTCCTCTAGGGCCGATGTGATCCACATAAGCCTCTTTATTGTCGCTGTCTCGGTCCTTCTTGGCCTGACGAAGCTGCTTGACAGTTTCGTCATCAAGATCCCACCCCAGGAGTTCGTCTATCTTTCTGTAATCATCCAATGGGATAATAACCTCTTTGGGGTTGCCCTCTTCATCTACAATGTATCTTTTGTTGATATTCATCGTTAAAACTCCCCGATTTCTATATATGTTACGTCTAAGGTAAGATCCTTTGAAGATCAAGGGGATATTGCGGTTAGACACACAAAGGCCTTTTCTTTTAATCCCGCTATGCGGGAAGGGGGTTCGCGGGGAGCCCCTTGGGGGCGGACGGGAGCGAAGGGTGGATTTGTGGGAATTTGCGGGAGCCCCTTTCCGTTTCAGAGACTCTGGCTTTGACGACTTTTCATTGTAATCAATTATTTATTGTCAATAATTGTTTTTCATAAAAAAATCAGGGCTTTTTTGGATATCTGGTGCCGGGCTTTGACATGGTACGAGGTATAAAGGTGCAAGGCGGAAGGCACAAGGTATTGGGTCACACTTCGGGGTCAGGTCTTGAACCGCAAAAGCGAGCGCATTCCCCCAACTTGCTGCGGGGTTAGCGAGCGTATCCAAAAAAAGTCAGCGTTCCTTACGGTCGAAGATTCCCTGTAGCTTGCTACAGGGAGCTTCAATGCCCCAAAAAAAGGGGGAGTGTGGACGCCCTCCAAGGCACTGTCTGCAACACAGTTGCGTGCGAAGTTCAGAAGATCGCTCCCGCGTCGTAATTACAATACTGAAAGGCGAAGCGCCCCGCTAGGCAATATCATCCTGCCCAAGATCCCCCTTTTCTGCTTCAGGGCATGGAAGAATCGTGGCGTGTTATTTTTAACTCACTGAAATCAATATTAATTGCTTCTGCTTTCTCTTCGTCTTTTCTCCCTCCGTCGTCTGGCACGTATGTTGCTGCAAATTGTCCAAGTTTATTGAATAAATTTCTTATGTTGCAGGAGGGAATATGAAAAAGACATTCTTGTGGATCATTTGCTTTGTAGCAATCTCTGGCATGGCCGTGCCAGGCCAGGCATTTGAAGCAGGCGTTCGGGGTGATTACTGGTTTCCTGAGCTCAGTGGCGACCTGAGAGTGGATGCCAACGGCGTCACCGGCACCTCCCTGGATCTGGAGACCGACCTGGGTTTCGATGATGAATCCTACCCTGTTGTTGAGGCCTTTGTTGGCATGGGCAACCACCACCTGCGGGGGGCCTATTATAACGCTGACTATTCCGGCACCGAGACGCTGACGGAAGAGATCACGTTTAACGGTGAGACCTTTGCTGCGGATGAACGCATCACATCGAGCCTGGAATATGATGTGTACGATTTCATTTACCAGTATGACCTGCTGGATCTCGAAAATGTGTTGGCTGGGTTTACCTTGGGGATCGTCGGCAGGGTCGAGGTCTTCGACGGCGACGTTGAGATCGCGTCTTCAGCCCTGGACAAGATAGAACGGGAGAGCTTCACTGCAGCCATCCCCATGTTGGGCCTGCATCTCCACCTGGGTATCCTCGCCGACCTTCTGGAAGGCCGGGTGCTGGCCACCGGCATCGGCTATAGTGACGGGACCATGTTTGACGGTCAGGCGGAACTCTCCTTTACCCCCTTTCCTTTTCTGGACATCCACGGGGGGTACCGGTTCCTCTCTGTCGATGTGGACGTTGACGACATAGAGTTCAACTACGATAATGTAGGCCCCTACGCGGCCGTCACGGTAAGCTTCTAGGGAGAAGAGATCCCCTTGAAAGTGAACCTATGAATTAGCGGTGATGTTGCAGCAGGCCATATTCCCTTGGCTGCGTTGATGCCCTTGCGGAAAACAAGGTAACTGTACTTTCCGTAATGGGAGATCTTGCGTGCAGCCCTTGGGACAGCTTTGGCAGAAAGGGGCAAAAACAGGCCCACCAGCTGGTCGCCTCCTTGAGAATGGCCCAAGACCGTAAACAGGGCATCTTCCGGACCATCATAGGTAACCCCGTTCAGGGTAAAGCGGTCCGGCGATATGGCCAGCCCTTTGGGTAGCATCGCCAGAGGCGCCCTCCTTCCCGGGACTCCCATGTACAGGACATCGTGCCCTTTGAGGCGCGAAGGGGTTGCTTCATCTTCAAGGAGCAAAGGAGTTTTCTCGTGGCCAAGGCCCTCAAGGAGTCTGCTGAAACCCTGTCGGCTTTTTGGCGGAAGGCTTCGGGCGACCACGGCGACCAGGGATTTCGAGGCCTTGACGCCATTGACGGTGGGCGGCACCTCGGACGGATCAAGACGTCGAAAAAGATCCACATCAGGGTCTGCCACAAGCCTCTGAGGACGGGTGTGGCAACGGAGGGTAAAAATGGTTTCCCTGCCGGTTGAGGAGAGCTTCGTTGCTATCTGGGCTCCGGCCGTCTCAAGTCTCAAAGGAACCTCCAAATCGTAGCAAGGCCCCTGCTGGGTCAGGACGCCAGTGATCTTCCAGCCCTGACGGTCCTCCTTGGCTTCCACGTCTTCCAGGGCCAGCCTTGGTGCTCCGGGCCGAGTCACCCACTGGCGGAAGAAAGGTTTGAGGTTGCAGCCACTACTCCGTCCGAGAGCCATCGCAAAGTCGTCCCAAGAGGCCCTCTGAAAGCATTTTGCTCGAAAGACAGCTTTCAGGCCATTCCAGAAGGCCTCGTCTCCCACCAGGCGCCGGGCCATATGAAAAACCATGGCCCCTTTGCCGTAACCCACGGCCCGCGTCGAGAGACTGAATCGGCGGGTAAAGGTTTCTAAGGCCAAGTCCTCCCCTGGGGGCACCAAGGCGGTATAGTCTCGCAAGATGTTTAGGCGATAGGCGCGGCCTTCTGCTGCCGAAGATCGTTCTTTGAACAAATAGTCGGCCACATAGGTGGTGAGCCCTTCTGACCAATTGCCGAGCTCGTCATCAACAAGAACGCCGTTACCCCACCAGGAGTGAGCCACCTCATGTCCCAGGCTCGTCTCAGGGATGAATGGAAGGCGGATCACTGTTCCGCCGAGGAGGGTGTAGGACCGAAAACCGTATCCTGTAGGAAAAAAGTTTTCTACCACAGCGAACTTGTCAAAGGGGTAGGGACCCAGAAGGTCCGTGTAAAGGTTTAGATAATGACCTGTTGCTTCAAGGTACCTCTCGGCAAGGTTGTCATCCTCGGGGAAAAAGTAGGTATAGACGGCAATACCCTGGACATCCCTTTCTCGAATGACGTATCGGCCTGCTGATAAGGGAAGCCCTGGTAAGGCGTGCTTGATGTCCCAAAGTGAGCTCGTGACGCCGGCCTCCGTGCCCCGAGACAGCCGTTTACCTGCGGTGATAGCCTCATACCCCGCCGGAGCCCGGACTCGCAGACGGAAGGTGGACGTGCTTTCGTGAAGGGCGGGATACCACCCGGCGCCCGGCAGCAGAAAGGTGCCCTCTGATGAGATGACGCCCGTGACGCCATAGCTTGGATCTTCCGTGTGGACGGGATTTTTTGGCACTGCATCCCGGAAGAAGACCTCGTATGACACAGCGACCGTAATTTCAGCATGGCGCAGCCCATTGCGGGGAAGGGGAATGTGAAGGCGTCCATCTTCAAACGTAAACGGGGGCGCCTTTCCGTCCACTGAGACATCGATGATACGAGCCTGTCGGGCCAGGGCGAAGGTCATGCGGGTAGCGCCTTGGGGCGTTAGCTCGAGAGTATCGGTTCCTGTCAGACGCTGCCCTTCAGGATAAAGGGTAACCACCAGGTTATGATGGACGACAGGTGAAACGGCAAGAGCAGGAGCGGCAACCCCAAAGAGGAAAAGACACGCCATAGCAACGATCGTCATGGATGATTTCAAGTCCATTTTGCCCATTTCGAAGGCTCTTCTTTTTTCTAAACATGGTGCGGGAGAATAGCATCAGCGCCCGGTGTCTCGTATGTAGTCAACCGCATTCTTGAAGACCTGGATGCCCGGGGCGGGCTCAGCCTTGATCGATTCGCCTTGACGCTTGAGACGCGCCTTCGTCCATGTCCAATCGGGATGATTCGTCCAGTGGTTGAAGGCCTCGGGGTGAGGCATGAGGCCAAAGATGCGGCCCGTAGCATCACATATTCCGGCAATGTCATGGACCGAACCGTTGGGGTTATACGGGAATTGCCCCATGGCCGCTTCCCCGGTCGGCGTGGCGTACTGCAACACAACCTGTCGTTGGTCGATCAGTCGCTGGATGACTTTGCGGGACGCGAAGAATTTCCCTTCCCCGTGCCGGACGGGAAGTTCCAGACCGGCTATCCCGCTGGTGAAGACACAAGGAGACCGGCGGTTGCCTAAGAGTGTCACCCAGTCATCTCTGAAATTTCCACAGTCATTAAAGGTAAGGGCGACCCGCCGGGTTTCGTAATCCCCGTCAAAACCAGGAAGCAGACCCAGATTTACCAGGGCCTGAAAGCCGTTACAGATCCCCAGGATGAGGTTGCCTTCCGCGATGAAGCGCTGAAGTCCGTCCCCTATGTTGTATTTTATTCGCACGGCTTCGAGAACGCCTGCACCATGGTCGTCGCCCCAGCTAAAGCCTCCGTCAAAGACCAGGATGTCATAGTCTGCCAGCGAAACGTCGCCTGAAATGAGGCTGTTGATGTGGACTCGGTGGGAGACAGCCCCGGCAAGTTCAAAGGCATAGGCGGTTTCAAAGTCACAGTTCAGGCCATAGCCCGAGAGGACCAGAACCTCAACCTCTTTTTGGCAGGTATTCCCCTGTGTCATATAAGCCCTCCGAACGGGCGTTTCCAGGCCGCCTTGAGCGCGGAGACAGGCACCCGGATGAGGGCCTCGCCTTTCAGGCCATGGATCACAAGATCGGGCCCTTCGGAAACGGTCCCGATACAGGCGCGTGGTAATGTGTTCATCACCGATTCAAAGGATGACCTGTCTTTGGGGTCGATGGTCACGATGAATCGACCGGGAGACTCCGAATACAGGACGACGTGGTTTTGCTCTGCGTCTGTCCTGGGGACCTTTGACAGGTCAATCGTCATGCCCAGGCCCCTGCCCATGGCCACCATGGCCAGGTGAATGCCAAGACCTCCGCGGTAGACCCCGTGACAAGATGCGACCAGTTCCTCCTTGATGGCCTGGTTCAAGGCCCGATAGCATTGCATGGACACCTCAGGTTCCAGCGTCGGGACTTGAAGCCCTACATAGCCCATATGTTCATAATACTCAGAAGCGCCCAGCTCATTCCTGGTTCCACCCACGATGTAGACCAGATCGCCGGGAAATTTGGCGTCCATGGTGACACACTGCGTCAGGTCTTCAACCACACTCGTGCACGTGAACTGCAGCGTTGGCAGGGCGGAAACCTTGTGTGTCTCGCCATACGGCCCCGTCAGATGTCCGTCCACATACATGCTGTCTTTTCCTGAAAGGAGGGGGACCTCATAGGCTTGGCATACATCTCTCAAGGCCCAGTTTGCCCGCACCAGTTGAGCCGCCTTGTACTTGCCATCCGGGTTATCTAATGGATCATACTGCACGGACGGCCAGCAAAAGTTGTCCACGCCTCCTACATGATCCGGATCACCACCCACTGCGACCACGCGACGGATGGCCTCATCGACCGTACAGGCCACCATGGGATAGGTATCGATTTGGGAGTAAGTGGGCAGCAGGGCCTGGGCTGTGGCCAATCCCTGGAACGAATCGAGGGCAGGCCGGATCACCACAGCATCACTGTTCACATCACGCTCTTTTCCAACAAGGGGCTTGATCACGCTTGTCCCTTGCACCTCATGATCGTATTGGCGAACAATCCACTCCTTTGAGCAGATATTGGGCCGGCAGAGCAGATCCAGAAGCAACCTGGATGCGTCCTCCGGCTCAGCAAGAACCGGCTCAAAAAGACCTCTCATCTCCGGAGGTGTCCATTCCGCTTCAAAGGTCCACTGGGGAAACCGGGATGTGAGTAAGTCGAGATCCACATAGGCGCATGTTTGGCCATCGTAAGTAATGTGGAGCTTTCCAGAGTCTGTATAGCGACCAATGACGGTGCTTTCTACGGCATGTTTCTCGGAAAGGGTCATAAATCGTTGCCGATGCTCTGGCTTGATGGCAACCGTCATGCGCTCCTGAGATTCAGAAACCCAGATTTCCCATTGATCCAGGCCCTCGTATTTCAGGGGAACGCGATCCAGTTCAACGACGCATCCGCCGCTGAAGCGGGCCGACTCACCAATGGAAGAGGACAGCCCACCCCCACCATTGTCAGTAATGAAAGCAATGAGGCCCTCGTCCCGGGCTTCCAGGAGAAAATCGTGCATCTTTTTTTGTGTGTACGGGTCTCCAATCTGCACGTGACCGGCAGGGGTATGGGCTGAGAAGCCCTCGGAGGCCGCAGTGACACCATGGATGCCGTCTTTTCCGACACGGCCGCCGCACATGATGATCAGATCACCAGGAGAGGTCGTTTTTTCCTCTGAGGGGGTTCCTGTGACGCGGGCAGGCATGAGGCCGATGGCTGTCACAAAGACCAAGCACTTTCCCAGGTAGCCCTCGTGAAACCAGACCTGTCCGTAAGGGGTAGGGACGCCGCTCTTGTTACCACCGTCCCGGACGCCTTCGATGACACCATCAAGGAGTCTTCTTGGATGAAGACGGGGTTTCAACTCACCGTGATAATCTCTGGGTCCTACACAGTATCCATACATACCCATGATGAGCCTGGCGCCTTTGCCTGTACCCATGGGGTCCCGATAGACCCCCACGATCCCTGTGATGGCCCCGCCATAGGCCTCCATATTCGATGGAGAATTGTGAGTTTCCCCGGTGATGACGTAGTAATATTCATCGTTCAATCGGCCGACCCCCGCATTGTCCCACAGGACTGAAACCACCCACGGTTTTTTCTTCTTAATCGCCAGGGTGGGCGCTTCGATGCAGGTAGCAAAGAGGTTGTCCACTTCCTGGGCCTTGCCGGTTGCCAGATCACGGTAATGAAACAGGCCCTTGAAGGTATTGTGGTTGCAGTGATCGCTCCTGGCCTGGGAGATATATTCCAATTCCACATCGGTGGGTGCCGAAAGCTCAACAGCCCGGCGTTGGGCGAGGACATCCTCTCTGAGGAAGTAGGCCCGGATCGCAGGCACGTCATGAGGATTGAGGGCGAGGTTGCGTTCCTTGCTGATACGCCCCAGCGCTTTATCGCTATCAACGGGGATGACCGTGACCGTGGGTTTGTGATCCAG
This sequence comes from Deltaproteobacteria bacterium, assembly GCA_030665585.1. Taxonomy (GTDB): domain Bacteria; phylum Desulfobacterota; class Desulfobacteria; order Desulfobacterales. The sequence continues at coordinate 11,237 of DAOUZN010000014.1, forward strand.
CTTGACCTTGGGAATCATGATCCCTACACCCACGGCCGCGTCCCAGTCCTTTCGAAAAAAAACCTTCCATTGCTGAATGATATCGTTGGCAAGGAGCTCACGGGCGACCCGGCTGGCGTCCTGGAAAGAAAGCTTTCGACCTTTCAGGCAATACCGTTTTGAGGTGTAGATCCCCTCATGGGGTTTCACACGGATCCGAAGGAGGTCTTCCACCGCTTCCACGGCCGTGCTTCCTGGGTTGTCACGCACGCCAGGTCGGTACCCCACCCAAACGATCCAGTCAAAATCAATATCAAGGGGTTTGTAGGAAGCGATTTGGATGACAGGATTAGCAAAGATTTCTTCTTGAATCGCCTTGAACTGACCTGGGGTGAGGTCAACATCGATGGTCAGGATGTTCACCGTGCGAACGGACTCGATATGGAAGCCAAAGTAGTCGTTTGCCTTGCGGCAAATAGCAGCCCCTTCGGCATCAAAAAGATCAGGTTTTAAAGTGAGTTCCAGGCGGGCAGCCATGAGAAATCTTTACCAGAAAAGGGGGAAGGTGTCAAAGCAAGATAGCGGACCTGAGATGGGCTAGAATGCGAGTTTTGGCCGATCCAGCCAGACATTAGGAGGCCTGACCGGAAAATGGCACGTTCAGCCCCTGGGAAGGGCAAACCCACTTACAAATACGTACTTGGTACGGCAGAGTGCTCCAAGATTTTTCTGGCACGACAAGGCATTGATCCGTAAAGAGAATGGCTATATCGAGGAGGCCGGTGGCCCCAAGATGATGCAAGGACCTGTTAATGCAGCAAAACCAAAAGTTGCGGATGGGAAGGTTTTAGGCAAACATAAGTAGACATGGGCAAGCGCCGGCACTTGGTACATTTTGTGCGAAGATCAAGTGATGCGGGGAGAATCGCGTTTTCCCTCTGCTGCGCCTTGCCACTGAAACAATGCCTAGAGGAGGTAAACACTATGTCGTTTACTCACCAAGAGTTCAAGGAAGCCTCAAAAACCATCGACACGTGCATGGAGGAGTTGACCGAGTTAATAGCCACGTTCAGGATGTACGGTGGAAGGCTTGTCGACATTGACCGAGGGGACTTTGATATTGATTTCTTCAGGGGACTTCATACCAAGTGCAGCGCTATATACAGCCAGCTTCAAGGCGTGAGCCGACTGCTTCCCCAGAGTTCCCAAAAGGCGAGGAAAATGGCAGAACGCTACCTGGGCTCCTCGGATGCTGTCAGGATCCGGACGATTACATAGCCTCGACCTCTCCTTGGGTTCCAATGCGCGGTTCAATTCTTGCCAACCCAGATAAGTTCCCTCCCACTGAAAAACGCAACGAGCAGGGTGTGAATATAGTAATGCATTGCACCGACGCGCTCCTGTATCTCTCGGGCACAGACAGCCCTTTTACGCTCCGGGACCCATACGTCGATCGTGTCTGTGAGCAGGTCTTTTTCTATGGTTCCGCCATGTCGCTCTGCAATAGACCGCATGATGTGCACCGACAAGGTACGTATCCCGGACTTCTCACTGCGTAATATCTCTATCATGGGGAAAGCCTCCCTCGCGCCATTGATCTCGGTCTGTCTCGAAATCAGAGAATCGCAAAAACGAAAAGCAAAAGCACAAGCGTCTTCAAATCCCACTTGTCTTTCGCTTCCTGGTATGAAAACATCGTGCCAACAAAAAGGCTAAAGCCTTTTCCTTTCATTTCTCATTAGTTAGCGCATACTGGACACGAAAGCACATTCAAGATGTGAGGCAATCACGTCGTGGATTGACAAGCCAGGTGACAAGAATTGTCACTAAAAAAGGGGCCGGTTATGCTCTTACTCGAGAACCGGACATGAGGTTCCTATCTCTTTCAGGTTGGGCCGAAGTCCACCGTCTTCCGAAGGACCTCTCTTGTCGTTTCGCTGGCCGGCAGGGCCTGCAGTTCATCGGATGTAACCCAGCGGGCCTCGCATGCATCATCGTCAGGATGGGGTTCGCCCTTGATGTAATCGGCCAGGAGATCCACAATGACATAATGGTACCGAATGCGGCCCGCATCGTCTCGGTCAATCAGATCAAAGGCATACAGCGGGCTTCTGGCTCGAACGGTGAGCCCCGTCTCTTCTCTCACTTCTCGTTCAGCTGCCGCTTGCAGGGTCTCCCCCAGTTTCACACGACCACCCGGGATGGCCCATAGACCTTCACCTGGCGGCTGGCTTCGCTTGACCAAGAGCACCTTATTGTTTCTGATCACGATGGCGCCTACAGCAGGCCGAGGGCTGTCTGGATACTCGTGGGCGGACATGTTCCAAGCCCCAGTACTTTTCCTGTGGTTTTTGGCTATGTCTTTGGCAAGCCAAGGGCATCTTTCTCGTGGCCCTCGGCAGGGCAAAGGATTTCAAGGGCGACGTCTCAGGTCTTGTTCACGTCTTCATGGGCCTATAGCGATTCTTGCCTGGGAGACAGGCCTTGGGTCAGGCGCGAACTAGTTTCCATCCATAAATGGCCTTTTTCCCTCTGAGCGGCGTTCTCCGCGGGTTTTCGCCTGCGACGTACGAAAAGTACGCCTCGGCGTAAACCCTTGTGCGGCCTTGCTCAGAGAACAAAATGCTCATTTCTGAATTGGAAACCGACGCCTGTGCCCATTCATTAGACAGCGTTCCGTGGATGGGCCCGAACTAGTGTATCAATCGTATAAGAGTCTGCGCGTTCTTGATGCCGTAATTCTCATAGCAGTTGTTGAAGATCGCAAAAGTTTTGTCGGCTTCCTTGCCTACCTCCTGTATCTTCTCCGCCCATTTCTTCAGTTCTTCCTCCCTGTAAAGATACCTGTAGCGCTCCACCGTTGCTATTCCCTTCTTGAACCAGTTTTCGCGGTTTCGTCCGTGCAGGCGAATGTAAGCCATGGCTGCGGTAACGACCGCCGGTCCCTCCCAATCCTTGATCCAGGGGGCATCGATGACCACATAAGAGAGGAGATGGTCTTTTAGAAACTGCAAAGCCCTTTCCTTGTCCGGGGATGTGATCCAGCGCCGATTGCGAAATTCTATCGCCAGCTGGTGGTCGGGAAGTTTTTCCCTAACGAGCTCCAGCCACGCATAGGCCTTGGGAGAGGGCACAAACCAGGGAGGAAATTGAAAAAGGAGACACCCCAGCTTTCCGGCCGCTTTCAAGGGCATTAGGGTGGCTTGAAACATGTCAAAGGCGGCCTCCACAACCTCTTTTGGGAACTCCCTGACGTGTCTTTCTTGCACAATGTTCTTTGGAAGCCCTTGTTGCAGTACCTTTGGGATGCCCGTGACCAACGTGGGATGGCCCGTGAGCATGGAGTAGGCCTTGATGTGAAAAACGAACCCCGGCGGCGTGCGCCTTGCCCAAAGGACTGCATTTCTCTCAGCGGGCAGGGCATAATAGGTGGAATCGACCTCTACGGTATCAAAATGGGCCGCATAAAATCTAAGCCGGCCTTCCGCCGTAACGACTTGCCTCGGGTAGAAGGTGCCGCTTTTGATCAATGTCTTGTCGGTCCAGGAGGCCGTTCCCACCCTTATATTGCCCACTCTGGTCATGGGGATAAATCCACACTTCTTGAGATCTTCGCGAAAGGGGCCATGATGCGTGTAAAGTCAGAGACCTGCATCAGGGGGTAAGTTCGGTTAAGGGCGCCAGGCCCCTGGACGGCTATTTAGCGTCGCCCTGGAGCTTGTCAAGTGCGACGCGGGCGGCTGCCTGCTCAGCGGCCTTCTTGCTCTTTCCTGTGCCTCGAGTCGTCAAAAGGGTGCCGACAGTGAGGCGAATCTCAAATTTCTTGTCATGGTCAGGGCCCGTTTCAGCTTCCACGCTATATTGAGGTATGGTCTTGAACTTAGCCTGCACAAACTCTTGAAGTCGGCTCTTGAAATCCTCGGCCAAAAGCCTCTCCCCAACGTGGGCCATAAGCTCGGAAAACTGTCTCGTGACGACCTCAAAGGCGGCCTCCAAGCCCCCGTCCAGGTAGACGGCCGCAATGACCGCCTCAAGGGCATCAGCAAGGATCGAGCTTTTTTCTCCCCCATGGCTCAAGGCTTCACCCCTGCCCAAGAGGAGGTGGTCACCAAGATGAAGTTTCTGGGCCACCATGGCAAGTTGCGACTCGTTAACGATGGTCGCCCTCATCCTTGACAGGTCACCTTCACGCGTTTCCGGAAAATGATTCATCAAAGTATGGGTGACCACAAGATCAAGGACAGCATCCCCTAAGAATTCAAGGCGTTCATTATCCTTCAAAGCAGGCTCTTGCAGCTCGTTCACATAGGAGCTGTGCCGCACGGCTTCACTGAGAAACCTGATGTCCTTGAAGTGGTAACCAAGGTTGTTCTGCAAAGACAAGAGTTGTTGTTCATTCACGGTTTTTTTCAGCCTTTCCAGGTTATCTTTTGCCGAGGGCATGCTTGGATCCAATGCCATGGCCTTGTTATACATGGCAATCGCCATGTTCATATCTCCCTGTTCGCGGTAATTGGCGCCAAGGCTGGCATAATCCATGGCAGAATGGGGGTCCAGTTCAACCGCCATCTTGAGATGTTCAATGGCCCGGTCGTAGTCTTTCATCTGAAAGTAAGAAAAACCGAGGGCGCTGTATATCTCTCTAACACCACCGGCCTTGTGCCTTGCCCTTCCCAAGTGGAGAACTGCTTCCTCGTATTCGCCGAGGCGGTTGTAACATGTGCCCATATAAATGAGAACCCGGACCATGTCCTCCTGTTGGGGCTTCATATCGGCAGCCTTTGAGAATTTTTCGATGGCCACACCGTAGTCTCCTTTCTGAAAATAGCACAGCCCCGCGTAGAAATGAAAATAGTACTGGTCGCGGTATGTCTTTTCAGCCTTCTTGAAGGCCTCCAACGCCTCATCATAGCGGCCGGTCTTTGTGTAGCTAAGGCCGAGTCTGAAATATATGGGGTCTGCTTCTTCGACGGGAGAAAGCTTCAGGGATTTTTCGTATCTTTCCATGGCTTGAACATGGTTTTCCGCCTCCTGGTGCAAGGTCCCAAAATAATAAAGCAAGTCACCTACCTCGTGTGTTGCGCCTTTTGGCAGGGACACATCTGAAAAAGACACGACCCCCCGCTCTCTGCATGCTAGGCAGCCTCGTTGGCCGTTCCGGCGTTCATGGTACCGAGCCATCACAGCCTCCGGATCGAGGTCCCCATCGATATCTGCCAGGCTTTCCTTTTTCAGAAACGCATCCACACAGACGTACATCTTGCCCTCCGGCCCCGAGATGATCAGGGCCGCTGGGCACGGCTCAGCCATGGAAACGGGGTCAGGCTCCAATTTGGCCGATGTGTCATGGAAGATGTCTTCACGGCAGAGATTGCATAGGATGTCAGCCGGCTGCCCACCGTGGCCATGGCCGTAGTAGACCTTTTCCACCCTGGCCAGGAGATCCTCGTAGCGGGCCAGAAAGGACGTGCCCTTATCTAGGTAAAGGCCGGGTAACATAAAAGCGCTTTTGAGTCTACCAAGCAGGCCTGCGAGGGCAGTGGGCTCCACACGGTCATCAGGAACAATAATCGGGAGCAACATGAGTCTGGGTATTTCCTGGTGCATATAACCTTCGTGGTCAAACTCCCGAGTGGCTCGCTTCCAGTTCTGGTAATAATATTGGTAATAAAAATCCATCTCCTCCGCGGTTGCCCGGGGGGCGCGGTGGACAAAGTGGACATAGACCCGGGCAAAGAGGTTTGCCCTGAGAAACGCGTTGACCGCCTTCTGAATGTATTCCACCTGGGACATGCCATCAACCAGACTCGCGCTGACCAGATAGAGATTGGACGTCAGGTTCACATATGAAAAGAGGCTCCACAGCAGCCGGCAGAGCCTGTCGAGCTGTTCCTTATCCTGTTTGCCCAGTATGACATATATCTTTTGTAGGGCTGTCTTCATCACGACACGATCCGCCTACCCCTGTCCAGGGAATGGGCTCGCCACAGGTCCTGGATCCTGTTGATTTCGTCCATGCTCATGTGATCGGTTTCATATTGACACCCAATGGAAAGATACGGGGGACGTTTGGTGTTCAAGGGCCGAATGTTGTAATCCTCGTAATGTCCCGCCATATGCGTCCCGAAATAGATCTGCATCTGCTGGGAATTCGTATTGCCCATGATTTTGACGTTGTTTTTTTTCACAAACTCCAGCGTGATCATAGCGTCCTCAAAGGTTTCGTACGGAAGCCCGAACATGGTAAACAGCTCCACTTCTATGTCCTGGCTCTGGGCCAGCCGGATCGCCTCGGCCACCTTGTCAATCGATACCTCTTTATCAAGCCTTGGCATGACTTGTTCTGAGGCCGACTCCAGCCCAAAGGCGATGGTGCTCACACCGGCCTGTTTCATCTTTTTCATCAACGCTGGGTTCACGAGGTCGGCCCGGGTTTGCAACCACATTTTCGTCTCAAGGCCCTCAGTCAAGATCCTGTCAAGAAGCTCTTGAAATCGTGCCCACTTATAGGAAATATTCGGGTCCGCGAACCAGAGCTTCCTGACCCCCTTTTTCCTGATCCACTTAATTTCTTCAATGACCCGGTCCGTGGAATGGAAGGTCACTTTGTGCTGGAAGGCATGGGGGGTATAACAATATATGCAGTGGTGGGGGCATCCGCGAGACGTCAGCATGATGGCCTCCCTCATCCGGGAGTAGTCAAAAACATCATTCAAGTAGGGAGACGGATAGCTGTCCAGATCCGCAAAGCCCTCAAGGGCGTCTGTATCATGAATGCCACCATCCGCGTTCTTGTAACTGACTCCCGAAAGGTCTGAAAAAGGGGCGCCCTCGTTGATCGCCCGTGCAATGGCGAGGAGCGTGGCCTCACCCGAAGATCGACAGACGTAGTCCACATCATGCAATTGGGCAAAGCCGGCCGAGGGCATGAAAGTGGCCTGCGGGCCTCCGATGGCTATCTTGATCTTGTTGTCCACGGACTTGATGAATCTTGCAAGGCCGATCACGTAGAGCAGGGTCCTCTGGTAGGCGGAAAGCCCCACCAGGGCCGGCCTAAAGCCGGTAATAAGCTGATGGAGACTGGTGCACGAGACAGACGTGTCCTCTCCCAGAGTCAAGATCTTGACTCTGAACCCCTTGGATTGGAGGAAGGCCGAGATGTATCCCAGGGAGATGGGAGGCGATGCAGGAGCAAAAGGATTGATTTCAATAAGCAGAACGTTCACGGTGCCCCGTCTTATAGGAAACACGTTGGTGCAAGGTCAAGGGTAAAGACTTGAAAAGTTGTATGCCATGCTGGCACAACAAGAACCCGTCTTATTCTCTTTGCTGGCTTCTGACACCTGGCTGCTGACAACTATCCATTGAGTGTTTTCGCTCAATTGAGGTTGGATATTGCCTTCGAACAGAAACATGTTATATCTCCATTGAGCCACGGGGTTCAATCAAGCTGTGGTGAGCGGTTATACGACATGTTAGACTATTTCTTCAATCCATCCTCTGTTGCGGTGGTTGGGGCTTCACAAACCCCGGGCAAGATCGGCTACGATATCTTGAACAACATCCTGCAGCATGGGTACAGGGGCGCTGTGTATCCCATAAACCCGAAGGCCAAAGAGATCCTGGGGTGCAAGGCCTACCCGAACCTGGTTTCGGTTCCCTCGGACATCGATCTTGCCGTCATTGCCCTGCCTGCTGCGGCGGTTCTGACGGTGATGGAACAATGCGGCAGGAAGAAGGTCGATTCGGTGGTGATCATTTCGGCCGGCTTCAAGGAAGTCGGACCCCACGGGGCGCGACTGGAAGAGGAACTGGCCGGGCTTGCCAGAGACCTCGGCATCCGAGTCGTAGGCCCCAACTGTCTGGGTCTCATCGACACAAAAAGCTCTCTAAACGCATCCTTTGCCGCTGGCATGCCCCTTGACGGGCACATCGGATTTTTTTCCCAATCCGGTGCCCTGTGTGTCGCTATCCTCGACTGGGCCTTGGGGGAAAATGTAGGCTTTTCAAGGTTTGTCAGTCTGGGCAACAAGATGGACATCTCAGAAACAGAAATGATGCTTTCCATGGGACAAGATGAAAACACACGGGTGATCCTCGGTTACCTGGAAAGCATCGAGGAGGGTCCGCCTTTTATGAAAGCGGCTCGCCAAGTGGCCCAGGAAAAGCCCATTATCGTCATTAAGTCAGGGACCACGGCGGCAGGCGCCAAGGCAGCGTCATCCCACACAGGGGCTTTGGCAGGTTCTGAACATGCCTATAACGCGGCATTCAAGCAGTCGGGCATCATACGTGCCGAATCCATGCAGGCTCTCTTCTCCTATGCCATGGCCTTTGCCAGTCAACCCCTCCCAAGAGGTGCCCGCCTTGCCATCATCACCAATTCCGGTGGACCGGGGATTCTGGCTGCGGACGCCTGTGACAGGAGTTCCCTTCACCTGAGTCCCATCCGCAAGGAAACAGCCGATCGCCTCCGAGAGTTTCTTCCGCCCACGGCTTCGGTTTACAATCCCATAGATATTATCGGTGACGCCTCACATGAAAGGTATGAAAAGACGCTCAGTGTCGTCGTCCAAGATGAGTTGATTCACGCGATCCTGATTCTATTGACCCCAACGGCATCCGTGGACCCAACGGCCGTGGCCCGGCGCATCGTGAAGCTGGCCAGGGACGCTGACAAGCCGATCATGACATCATTCATGGGTGAAAGGAAGGTAAGAGCAGCTCGCAAGATCCTCCAGGACCACGGCATCCCCGGTTATGATTATCCGGAAGATGCCATAGGCGCCTTGGATGCCATGTTGTCCTATCGCCGCTGGCGGGAAAAGCCGGAAAGACAGTACCGCCGGTTTGAGGCAGACACCGCCAAGGTACGCGAGATCTTTGCCTCGGTGCGCCGGCAGCGCCGGCAGGATCTGATTGAAACTGAGGCGCGAGAAATTCTCAGAGCCTATGGATTTAGGCTCCCTGAAAGTCGTATGGCCAGAACCACCAAGGAGGCAATCAGCGCGGCTTCAGAAATCGGGTATCCGATTGTCATGAAGATTGCCTCGCCTGATGTGCTTCATAAAAGCGACATGGGAGGTGTTCGCGTCAAACTCGAAAACGATGCCATGGTGGAAGAGGCCTTTTTTGACATCACCTCTAACATTCAGCGACGGCAACCAGAGGCTCGAATCCTGGGGGTGATGGTGCAAGAGATGATACCCCAAGGCAAGGAAGTCATCCTGGGGATTACCAGGGACATCCAGTTTGGCCCGATGATTATGTTCGGCCTCGGAGGAATCTACGTGGAAGTCTTAAAAGACGTGGCCTTTCGCATTGCCCCATTGAGTGTTGAGAGCGCCGATGCCATGATCCGTGACATCCGATCGTTTCCGCTGCTGCGGGGCGTGCGCGGCGAGCTGCCTGCGGACATCGAAGGGATCAAGGATGCCCTGATGAGGTTGTCTCAGATGGCCATGGACTTTCCTGAAATCATCGAAGCAGATATCAATCCACTCTTGGTATGCCCCGAGGGTCAGGGGGCCGTGGCTGTGGATGCCAGAATGACCATTCAAGCGTGAGGGGGGACGGGGAAATGGTTTGTCTATATGTAGGATCCACAAAGGAATATTCAGGAAAGAACCTCACGATCATGGGGCTCGGCCAGCGATTTCTCAAAGACGGGCTCAAGGTGGGTTATCTTAAACCCTTTGGTCGCTTACCCGTCAAAGTGGAAGGGGTTCTGACGGACCAGGACGCGTGGTTTATCCACAGGGTGCTCATGTTGAAGGATCCCGTGGGAACCCTTTGCCCGGTGGTCATGACGCATGACCTGATGATGGCAGGCTGCCGTGGAGAACACCCGGGACTGGACCAGAAGATCATGGCCGCGTTTGACGCGGTATCAAAAGGGAAAGATGTCGTCCTGATTGGAGGGGCGGGCAGGCTCGAGTCCGGGATGTTTTTGGACGTATCGGGATACGACCTCATCGAGAAACTCAACGCCAGTGCCCTTCTGGTGGATGACTACGAGGGGGAATTCTATCTGGATGCGGTGTTGGATGCCCAACACCGGTTGGGAAAACGGCTTTTGGGAGCCATCATGAACAGAGTTGACGCCGGTTATCTGGATAGGCTCAAGGACTTGATCGTCCCCTGCCTTGAACGCAAAGGGATTCCCGTCTTTGGCATCCTTCCCGAGGATGCGGTGCTGGGATCCGTGATGATCGGAGATGTCGTGGACACGCTTGTTGGAGACGTCCTTTGCTGCCGCAATAAACTGGATGGTTTGATCGAGCACTTTCTGATCGGAGGCATGCAGGTTGACCGCGCCCTTGAATATATCAGAAAAACGAGAAATAATGCGGTCATTGTTGGCGGCGATCGGGCCGACGTGCAACTGGCTGCCATCGAGGCCATGACCCAGTGCCTCATCCTCACGGGCAACCTTTACCCGAATGAAATTGTGGTCTCCAGGGCCGAGTTAAAAGGGATACCCATTGTTGTGGTACGAGGCGATACATACTCCGTGGCAAAAAAGGTGGAGGAACTGTCCCGGAAGCTTCGCCTCAAGGAAAGGGAAAAGGTTTATCACGGCATTCGCCTCATCGAAGAAAACGTCGATTTTGAGAGATTGTATAAGACACTTGGGATCAGTGTGTGAGTAGAGAAGTCCCCCCCCATGGATCATCTTAACTATCATTATGTCTTAATACTCTTGCTTGGCGGCGGCCTTGGCGGACTCATTGTATGGCTGTTGGTAAAATCAAGGATAAGCCTACAGTCCTCAAGGGTTTTTGCCCAGACCAGTGCTGAGATTGCACGGTTGGAGGAAGTCAACCGCAGCAAGGAGGCAGAACTCCAGGACAAAAACGGCAGGATTGACGAGCTAAAAGGGGCATTGGAACGGGCCGAAGCGAGTATCCTGAAGATCTCAGAAGAGCGCTCTGCCGCTGAGGCCAAACTTGAACAAATGACCCAGGTCCAGCAAGCCCTTGAAGAAAAGATAAGCGAGGTCAAACACCTTACGGCCTCCGTCACAGGGCTGAAGGGAAAACAAGCAGAGCTGGAAACCATAATAGAAAAAGAACGCCTCGCCACCGAAGAAAAGCTTCAATTGCTTGAAGCAGCCAAAGAACAACTCACCGATACCTTCCAGGCCATCTCAGCTACCGCACTGAAAAACAGTCACGAATCTTTTCTTGAACTGGCCAAGGCGACCTTTGCCAAGTACCAGGAACAAGCCAAAGGAGATTTGGAGTTGCGTCAGAAAGAGGTGCAACAGCTTGTTGAGCCGATGAAAGAATCATTGGAAAAATATGACAGACACGTTCAGGAAATGGAACGGGTCAGAGAGAAGGCGTACGGCAGCCTGTCCCAACAAGTCGAGTCTCTCATGAGCACCCAGCAGCAGCTCCAAAAAGAGACGGCCAATCTGGTCAGGGCATTGAGGACCCCTCAGGTGCGG
>DAOUZN010000143.1 GCA_030665585.1 Deltaproteobacteria bacterium
CGTGAGTTGGCAGCCCTCAAGCGGATGTTGAACCTGGGAGCAAGGCAGACCCCTCCAAAGGTTGACCGGGTGCCTTACATTCCCATGCTTAAAGAGAACAACACACGCAAAGGGTTCTTTGAGCATGGCGACTTCTTAGCTCTGAGGGATGCCCTACCCTCTTATCTGAAAGGGTTTGTCACATTTGCCTATAAGACAGGCTGGAGGGTTTCTGAGATTACTGGGCTAACGTGGGGTCGGGTGGATCTGGAAAATGGGATTGTCAGGCTTGAATCAGGTGAGACTAAGAACGATGAGGCCCGGACTGTGTATCTGGACGATGAGCTGGGGGAAGTCGTTGCTTGCCAGTGGGAAGCTCGTCAGGAAGCCCTGAAAGAGAAGAAGACGCTTTTGCCATACGTTTTCTTGAACAAGGACGGAACTGACAAGATAAAGCGTTTTGACAAGGCGTGGAAAAAGGCTTGCAAGAACGCGAAAATCGGCAAACGCCTGTTTCACGACTTCAGGAGAACGGCAGTCAGAAACATGGTGCGGTCAGGCATCCCTGAACGAGTCGCCATGATGATTTCCGGACATAAGGACAGGTCCGTTTTCGAGCGTTACAACATCGTGAGCGACACCGACTTAAAGCTGGCTGCACAGAGGCAAGAAGCCTATCTGAAGAGCCAAATGGTTACAAAAACGGTTACAATTTCACAACTGCCCGCCGCAAACGCAAGCGGGGCAAGGGTTTCAGAATCAGGTTGATGAAATGGCCATACATTTGCCTTTACCGGGAAGGAGACTTTCCGAGGGGGGACATGGAACTGATCACATGCCTTAGCATCTCATCCAGATCCGTCTTTGGCTCAAACCCAATACAATCCTTGATCTTTTGAATACTTGGCACCCGCCGCCGCATGTCTTCAAAATCCTTTTCAAAAGCCACCTCATAGGGAACGCATTGGAGGTTGGACTTCGTACCTGTCATAGCGATGATTTTCTTGGCTAGGGCCTCGATGCTGATTTCCTCTGTGCCGCCAACGTTGAGCACCTTGCCCGTGGCCTCCGGGCTGGCCATGAGGCCCATCAGGGCTTCCACCACATCTTTGACATAAGTGAAAGTCCGGGTCTGCTTTCCATCGCCATAAACCGTCAGGGGTTCGCCCCTCAGGGCTTGTCCTACAAGCCGGGGAATAACCATGCCGTAGGCCCCGGTCTGCCGTGGCCCCACCGTGTTAAAGAGGCGGGCGATGACGACCTCCAGTCTGTTCGTCCGATGGTAGGCCAAAGCCATAAACTCATCCATAAGCTTTGAGGCGGCGTAACTCCAGCGAAATTTTGTGGAAGGCCCATAGACGAGGTTATCGGTTTCCACCAGAGGGGAATGCTCGTGTTTCCCGTAGACCTCTGACGAAGAGGCAATCAGCACGCGCTTCTTAAACTTGTTAGAAAGCTCCAAGACCTTTTCGGTGCCCTGTATATTGGTCCGAATCGATTCAAAGGGATGATCGAGCACATAGAGAACACCCACGGCAGCTGCCAAATGGTAGACCTGATGGCAGATCCCAACGAGCTCCAACATCTTCTGGTGATTCAAGATGGAGTCGACGGTGACAAAAAGACGGTTGCCGAAGTGCTCATTTTTTTGGAGTGCTTTGATGTTTTCCAGAGACCCGGTTGAAAGGTCATCGATGATGTAGACCTCATCGCCCTTTTCCAAGTGGGCCTCGGCCAGGTGTGAGCCGATAAAACCCGCCCCACCCGTAATGAGCACTCTCATGGCCTGCTGTGTCATATGGTTAATGCACCTGACGACTGCGGTTGAGCTGGAGATATCAAAACAAAAGCCGCACAAGGCGGCCCGGGCAATTCGAGGCTCGGCACATCAAGCCTGGGTTCAATTCTTGAGGGTTGCTGAGCAACAAAGAACGCGCTTTGCGTTTCCCACAAGCTTGATGATTTCGCAAAAAGTCAATTCTGTTCGCTTGGTCGGGACGACTGGATTTGAACCAGCGACCCCAGCGTCCCGAACGCTGTGCTCTACCAGGCTGAGCCACGTCCCGACCTCTTCTTTATTTCATAAGCTATTTCTTTCAAGTTGTCAATTGTTGGACATACACGCGAAAGCAGGGCTCCTCCAGACAGTGCGCTACGGGCTGTCAAAGGGATCTTGAAGCATGATAGTTTCATGTCGCCCCGGGCCCACAGAGACAATCTGAATCGGGGTTTCCACGAGTTCCTCTAACCGCCTGAGATAAGCTCTGGCATTTTCCGGCAACGCGCTTTCATCCTTAACCGCCGTGATGTCCTCAGACCATCCTGGCAGCTCCTCATAAACGGGGGTACACGCTTCCAGCACCCTTAGAGCTGATGGAAACTCCGGGAGTCTATCTCCCTTGTATTCATAGGCCGTGCAGATCTTGAGCGTCTTGAGGCCGCTGAGCACGTCGAGCTTGGTGATGGCAATGCCGGTTAGGCTGTTGATGCGTGCGGAATTGCGGACCACCACGGCATCCAGCCAACCGCACCGCCTGCGTCTTCCCGTGGTGGCGCCAAACTCAGCCCCTCTCTCTTGAAGCCTGTCGCCGATGTCGTCATGGAGCTCAGTGGGAAAGGGACCTCTTCCCACCCGGGTTGTGTAAGCCTTGACCATGCCGATCACGCTATGGATCTGTGTGGGGCCGATCCCGGCGCCGCAGCACGCATTTCCCGCCACGGTGTTGGATGAGGTCACGAATGGATAGGTGCCGTGGTCTATGTCAAGATGTGTGCCTTGCGCTCCTTCAAACAGAATATGATCGCCGGCCTTGAGCGCTTGGCTCAAGACCAACGAAACATTGGCAACATGAGGCCGAAGGGTCTCTGCATATGGCAAATATTCCTCTAGAATCGATTGCTCATCCACGGTTTCAGATTTTAGGAAATCTCTTAAATAGAAATTCTTTTCAGGTACAATAAGCGACAGCTTGGCTTCAAAGGTTTCTGGATCAATAAAGTCGCAAAAACGGATGCCGCGTCGTGTGACTTTGTCTTCGTAACAAGGTCCTATGCCTCGACCTGTAGTGCCCAGTTTCTTGTCCCCCTTCAGCTTTTCTCTGCCGTGATCGAGAAGCTTGTGATAGGGCATGATGAGGTGGGCATTTTCGCTGACCAAGAGATTGTGGGGTCCAACAGAAACGCCGCGCTCTTGCAGATCCGTGATTTCTTGGAGTAACACCGCCGGATCCACCACGACCCCGTTTCCGATCAGGCAGAGCTTGTCCGGATGGAGGATTCCAGAGGGGATGAGGTGACTGATAAACGATTCCCCATCCACGACCATTGTATGGCCGGCATTGTTGCCGCCCTGAAAACGGGCTACGACGCTGGCCTTTTCTGCCAGGACGTCTACAACCTTTCCTTTGCCTTCATCTCCCCACTGGGTACCTATGACGACAACATTAGACATGATCCGCTCCTTCTCACATTTCATGGGCAAGGAGAGGCTCTGAACCCATAGCGATCCGTGACCGCTCCCCACAACAAAGCCCAGGATTCAGTACCAAAGGGCCATCTGGTTGTCAACATCAACCCCTTTGTGGACGGCTATCCAGCCCGCTTTTCTCTAAAGAATGCCTGGATCAGTTCTCGGCATTCCTTTTCAAGGATGCCTGCTTGAACATCAATGGTGTGATTGAGGCGAGGGTTGGCCGAAAGGTTGTAACAGGACCCCGCGGCTCCCCATTTCGGGTCCTTGGCCCCGTAAATGATCCTGGACACCCTTGCGTGCAAGAGGGCCCCCATGCACATGATGCAGGGCTCAATAGTCACATAGAGGGTAGTATTTAAGAGGCGAAAATTTCCAAGGGCTTGGCCAGCCGACCGTATGGCTAGGATCTCCGCATGGGCCGTGGGGTCAGACAAGGCGATGGTCTGGTTGTGGGTCTTGGCGAGCACGGTGCCGTTCTGGGCAACGAGTATAGCCCCCACCGGCACCTCGTCCTCTCGGGCGGCCTGTTGGGCTTCAAGAATCGCCTGCCGCATGAAGTTGTTATGGATCACCATGAAACCCCGGAGTTGCAAGCATCTTGACAGCATCGTGCGAAAACACTATAAAAAGACCACCATCAATGCGCCCATAGCTCAGTGGATAGAGCGCCGGACTACGAAACCGCCAAACAGTATAACACACACTGACCGGACGCACAAAATCAGCAAGGAAAACAAAGGCTTGTTCCTTAACAGGAATGAGCCTTTTTTGTTGGAAATGAAAAACGTGAAAAAAACGTAGAAAACCTCTCAAAGTTTGCCGTGTGTCTGCCGATATTGTCAATTGGAGGTGCTATTATGGGTTCATTATTCA
>DAOUZN010000155.1 GCA_030665585.1 Deltaproteobacteria bacterium
GGAGGCGAGAACACATAGAAGGTTTTGTCCGCAAGGCTGGAAATGCTCTGTCCTTTTCCCCTCCTTCCGAGCAATTCCCCTCCCTTCGCTGAGCAACCTCGCTTCCTAACAGCCTTCGCGGATGAAACTTCTTTCATGAGAAACGAGTCATTCTTACGCTGGAAAGGGTGTACATTGAGGAGGCTCGGCAACGATGGGTCCCGCCGAAAGCCTCTGCGGAAAAAATCAATGGGTCAGTCTGAATGGCTCGTAGGTTTGCGGGACGTAGGGCCTTTCGGTCCCGCCCAGTCGGCAGCCCAAAAGGCATGATCGGTCGGCATAATTCAATATGGTTAACATCAACTCCTGCCCTTTCAGAAACCCCAGGCAGCCCCTTGCTGCGCTCACCTCGTCAAAGGACGCAACCTCATCGCGGCGCACATTTGGACCCACGAGTACCGCAGGTACGGGCTCTCCAGAGTGGATCAAAGAAGATATGCTCGGTGTGGAATGATCTGCAGTAACTGTAACCAATAAGTCATCTCTGTCTTCCACCGCTTCTACCAGCTCATCTAAGCCGCGATCCAGGGCAGCGATGGCAGCTTCCTTGCGCGTTGGATCTGCTGTGTGGGCTGTCTCATCCGGGACTTTTGTGTGGACGTGGATAAAATCATGGGCGTTATCCGTTAAGGCTAGATGTATCCTTTGTCTGAGGTCCTCATCGGCCTTGTCGGTGTCTTTTACCTGGACGAAGGCTAGGCCAAGCTCACGGGCTAGACCTCCATACACGGATGGTGACGCGATCAGCATGCCGGCAAGACCCCAACGGTGATTAAAGGGCTCCTGGATAATACGTCGGCCACAACGCTGCGTGACAAGAAAGTTCGCAGGCGGGAGCTTTCCGGCCTCACGTAAGCGGTTCATTTCGTGGCTCATTAGCACCCTGTGGCAGTAAGTCAGATATTCATTCAGCGCCTTGGCCGTGCGCGTGGCTTCCTCTGGTTGTGGGTTGTCGCCAAGGGGCAGGACACGGGCCACAGCACGACCGAGCATGACAGGATCGGAATCAGATACATAGGGTGAAGCATGCCCGGTCAGGACGAGTATGGCATCATTTCGGCGGGTCTGCTGGAGACGAAAGCCGATGCCCTCTGCTTCATAAGAGGAAACAGCGGTGAAAAGCCCCCCGATCTCTTGTGCGTCTCCCCCGATATCATCACGCCCTTGAATCAGGGTCGGTACGCTATCTTTCCAGGTCACACCCGAAAGGTGCGCCAGGCACAGGACGTCGCTGTCCTCAAAGGCCACGCCCTCTCCTACGGCTTCCAAAAGCCCTCGGCCGGGGAAATTTTTCAGATCGTAGCCAAAGAGCAGGTAGTGGGCCGTCTCGCTCGGCAGACACTGGCCAGGCAATGCAGCATGGAAAAGGCCGTTACTACCCAGGCGAGCTAATCGGTCTAGATTGGGCGTGGCGGCGGCTTGTAGGGGGGTACGGTGATTCAGTATCTCATACGATCGATCACCGAGGCCGTCTAGAAGAATAAGGATGATTTTCATCAGGAACCCGCAGATCCATTCATCAAGTCGCCCCTTCTCCCACAAGATGTCGTTACATACCTCAGCCGTGGGATATGAGGCTTGTCAAGGGGCCCGGCCCTGACTATCGAATTGATCGTAACGTTCTGATTGCGCCAAATATTCATCGAGAATCCTTTTCGTCTGCAACAATCCGTTCACTTCCCGCACCTCTAAGACCCACCACATACAACCAATGGCTTGCAAAATAGCAAGGCGACCTTGAATGTCTTCCAGCCGATCAGGTGGCATATGCCCTAGACCGGACACTTCCTTGTGGTATATGTGGGCGTTCAGAACGTGGTCGGCATGGGGTGTAACAAAATCTTGAGCTCCATAGGCTTGACTCCGCACCGACTCACACACATAGGCATGACCGATATCAAAAGTGACCGCGGCGCCACTCCCACGGATGAGTTTCTCAAAGAGCTGGGGCTTGCTGGTCCATCCCCAGGCCAGGTTCTCCAAGCAGATGGTCACCCCCCTGCGCGCACCGTATTGAACCAGGCTTGCCAAATTCTCAATCGTTGCCTCCCATGAGAGGGGCTCTGTGGAATCATGGCCAAGGCCGATATGGATCGTCAAATATTTCCCCTCCACTTTGGAGACAAGGCGGATGATACGTTGAAAAACGGCCTCGGCCGCCTTGGCCTTGGCTGGGTCCTCGTGGCCCAGGTCTATCTGATAAAAGGGACAGTGATAACGAACCTCAAGGGGATCAAGAGTTGACAGGTCCTTAACCCATTCTGATTCTTCTAAAGGTGTTGCAGGTACGGTGCTTGGATCAAAGGACCAGTCGATACCCGAAAACGCACGACGAAAGGCAAACGCCCTGAGCTCGGTTGCGTCTTCCAGGAAATTACACAAAGCCAATTTAGGTTTCATGGTGGTATTCATATTTGGAATGCCGATCTATCTCTTGCTTCAGATTCAATATAATTTTACATCGAATCAGGCAATAAAACAAATAGAAAATATCCATAATATTCGATGCAATACCGTAGATAAAATCTATGGGTTGTTAAACTACACCAAGACAGCTCTTTGCCTCGACCGATGGCAAACAACGACTGGGATGAAGGCTTAGGGAACATCTTGGTATTCGTGAAGCCAGGAAGGCGCCCTTTTCAAGGCGTAGCATTCGAAGCAAAGGGGATTGGGGAAGATACGCAGACATCGCTGGTCTGGCAGGTGCAACAATGCCTTTGAAAATCCCCGCAATCTCGATAAATCGAGACACAGAGAGTGCGCTCGCTCTTGCGGTTCAAACCACCCGCACGAACGCTCGGTCAGTGGCAACCACTTCCCCCACGCGGGCTGCCGTCTCAACACCTGCTTTTCTCAGCGCTGCTGTGATCTCATCAACCTGAGCATGAGGTAAAGACAGCAGGAGGCCTCCTGATGTCTGGGGGTCGAAGAGCAGTTCTTCTTCCAGTGCAGACCTTTTTGTCGCCACGCCCCAGAATCCCTCGGCCAGCTTCCTGTTGGCCTTGTTGCTCCCTGTGGTTTCACCCTTCTGGTACATCTGAATGGCATTTGGATAACAAGGAAGCTCTTTATAGGAGAGGTCGATTTGCACGCCACTTCCTTTGGCCAACTCCAGCGCGTGTCCCATGATACCAAATCCTGTTACATCTGTGCATGCATGAACATCGAAGTTCAGGGCGACCTTGATGGCTTGTCTATTCAGGGCCGCCACCTGGGGCAAGATGGCTTCTAGTTCTCGGTAGGGGAGCTTACCCGACCGGCTTGCGTTAAACAGAACACCGGTCCCCAGGGGTTTGGTCAGAATTAGGGCATCCCCTTCCTGGACACCCCTATTGGTCAGGATGCGTTCGGGATGAACCGTGCCCGTGACGGCCAAACCGTATTTTGGTTCATTATCGTCCACCGAATGGCCACCGGCCATGGCCGCACCTGCTTCCATCACCTTGTCATTTCCACCACGAAGGATTTCCTTCAATAACCCCATATCCAGTTTTGTAGAGGGAAACATGACCAGGCTCAGGGCCATGAGGGGCTCGCCTCCCATGGCATAGACGTCGGAAAGCGAATTTGCCGCTGCAATTTGGCCGAACCAGTAAGGATCATCTACGGGTGGGGTGATGAAATCGACGGTGCTAATGACAGCCATGTCAGGTGCAACTCGGTACACGGCTGCATCGTCAGAGGTCTCGAAACCGACCAGCAGATTCGGGTCCTTTGACGGCTGCAATGCCTTTAGGGCCTCCGACAGATCCGTCGGACCGAT
>DAOUZN010000059.1 GCA_030665585.1 Deltaproteobacteria bacterium
ATCTAACCATCAACTGGAAAGGGGGCGGATGATGGACACAAGGCAGCTTAAAAAGATCCTCGGTAGCTTGGGCCTCGCTGGCCTACTCGCCACCGCCAACCTTGCCCTTCCTGGTTGTGACAAGCAGCCGCCAGCTGAGCAAAGCAGCTGAAGCGGGAAAACCAGCTGAAGTGGCGAGACTGGTGCAGGTGGCACCAGCGAGCAACACAAAGCGCCGGGAACCACTTCTTGAGGCGGGGGTTCGGGTGCAGGTAGCACCGGCGAGAGTACCTCACACTAGGGACTAGTGCCGTTGGCACTAACAAAGAAAAGCAGAAAACGTGGTCGGGCGACGGACGCTTTTTCGCCCGATCTACGAAACCTTTCATCCAGCGGGACTACGTTGTCTGATTTTGCGGACGTGGCGAGGTAGTTATGGCTTCCATTTCTTCCCAGGATGGGCGTGATACCTCCCGGGCGCACCCACCCAACAAAGAATTGCTTGGGGAAATGTTTGCGGCATGCCGAAATAAGGTGGATTCGCGCACCTGGGAACGAATACTAGCCTTGTGTGAGGAAAATCCGCAGTCAGACACGCTACCCGCCATACTTGAGCGCCGCAGGGACCAGTTGGGGTTGCCTGCTTTTCTGCCTGATCTCGCCCTCTTGGAGCTGACCATCCATAAGGTGAGAAAGGGAGAAACCGACATCCCCACAAGGGTTGACAAGCTTAGCGTTAACCCCAGCCTTCAATTACTGCAGGTCTCTTGGAAGAATCTGCCTTCCATGTTGAATGCGGCTGAGGGTCCTTCTGAGAAGCCAGAGCCTGGTGAGGGATTCGTCCTCGTTTGGCGCGATCCGGACACAGGTCACGTACGGACGCGATCTGCTTCAGATGAAGATCTGCTTGTACTGAAGATGGTCGTCGAGGAGGTTGATCCAAAGGAGGCGGCAAACGTTGGCGGGCTGCCGGTGGGCGCTGTGGATGCGGCCATTCATCGGGCCCTTTACAGAGGGCTGCTGATCTCGCCTCCATCAGGGATTCGGCGAGATCCTGCAAGCTTTCCTCTGGGCGAGGTCACAGACCAGCGCTTTTTGTCGTCGCCGGTCTTTACGCTCCAGTGGCACATCACCCAGGTCTGTGATCTTCACTGCAAGCACTGTTACGACCGTGCCGATAGATCATTTCTTAAGCTGGATGATGCCCTCAGAATCCTGGACGACCTGCGGGACTTCTGCCTGATCAGACATGTGAGGGGGCAGGTCTCTTTCACTGGCGGCAACCCGCTCCTTTATCCGCATTTTCTGGAACTCTACCAGGGGGCATCAGATCGCGGTCTTGGCATTGCCATTCTCGGAAATCCCACCCCACGAGAGAAGATGGAGCAACTGCTCGCCATACAGCAACCGGTCTTTTTCCAGGTGAGTCTGGAAGGCCTACAGAAACACAATGACATGATCCGAGGTTCCGGGAACTTTGACCGGGTGATTGGCTTTCTCGGGCTACTTCGTGATCTGGACATCACTTCCATGGTGATGCTAACGCTCACACGAGACAACATGGATCAAGTTCTTCCTCTTGCTGATATGCTTCGAGGTGGGACTGATCATTTCAATTTCAATCGCCTTTCCATGGTGGGCGAGGGCGCAAGCCTTCATCTGCCTGAACGCGACGACTACATCGCATTCCTGGATGCCTATATGGAGGCGGCACAGCGCAATCCCGTGATGGGTTTAAAGGACAACCTGCTGAACCTGTTGCGTTATCAGAAGGGGATGGAGCTTTTCGGCGGCTGCGCGGGCTACGGTTGCAGCGCTGCATTCAACTTCATGGCGGTGCTGTCAGATGGAGAAGCCCACGCCTGCCGAAAGTTTTCATCCTTAATCGGCAATGTCTTTGAGCAAAGCATCGCCGAGCTCTATGACTCCGAAATAGCCCGTCGCTATCGTTCTGGCTGCAAAGCGTGCCAATCCTGTCCCATTCGCCCTGTTTGCGGCGGCTGCCTCGCGATTGCCCACAGTTTTGGCCTGAATGTCTTTGAAGAGCGCGATCCATTCTGCTTCATGAAACTGTCAGAGCAGCCGTAAGGGCTCACCAGTGGGGGAAAATAGGGGACGTTGGTGCAGAACGTGCATAGATTCCGGGACGCAGTTTTTTCCACAGGGTTCCTTTGACGCGACAAGCCTGTTTCGTGTTTGGTGATGCTGGGCAAAGCAATTTCTGCACCAACGTCCCCTATTTTCCTCCTTGACATATCCCCGCTCCTCTCTTAAGTTCACCCCATCAAAACGTAGCGTCTTGTCAGTATAGGTTAATGGTATGGGTATTGAGCAAACACTGGTACTGATCAAACCTGATGGCTTGAAGAAGTCTCTTACGGGTAACATCTTGACACGCCTATCGGAGACGCGTCTGGAGATTGCCGGGGCCAGAATTGTTCACGTCAACAGAGAATTGGCTGAAGAACATTATGCCCTTTTGAAGGATCAGCCTTTTTTTGAGGAATTGATAAAATATATCATGGGCGAGTTCCACGAAAGAAGAAAAGTCATGGCCCTGGTTTACCACGGAGAAGCTGCGATTCAAAAGGTGCGGACAATCTGCGGCGCTACCAATCCTGAAGAGGCTGATCCTCGGTCCATTCGGGGTGCCTATGGGAGAATTACGACGTCGGGGATTTATGAAAACGCCATTCACGCTTCGGCCAATCCAGAGGAAGCAGAAAGGGAAGTAAGACTCTGGTTTTCCCCTGAAGAACTCGTTTATCATATATATGCGGTCAAAGAAGCGGAAGCAAAACGAGAAAAAAAACTTTTCTGGGCCTAATCCGTCCTTTCCACGGTCTCTTGTACAAGATTGCATCTAAGCCCATCTCTTGACAGAGTCGTAAAGAGTGTTTTGCGAAACCAGCATGTCTTGATTTCTCTCCGTCTTTTTGTTAGGGAACCTCCCGTATTTCCAGAAGATTGAAGAAGGGTTAAGGAGGCTATGCAGGAGAGAACTTTGTCCATGATCAAACCAGATGGGGTGGCAAGGGGCCTGATTGGCGAGGTGATCAGGCGTTTTGAGCAGGCTGGTTTTAAGATCGTTGCCATGAAAATGGTTCAGATGTCAAAGGAGCAGGCAGAGGGATTTTACACGGTTCACAGGGGGCGTTCCTATTTCGAAGGCTTGACCGAGTTTATGAGTTCAGGCCCTTCGGTCGTGATGGTCCTTGAAGGAGACGACGTTATTTTCAGAAACCGGGAGCTTATCGGAGCGACCAATTACGAGGAGGCCGCTGAAGGGACCATTCGGCGCGAATTTGCCACAGACGGTCGAAGGAATGTGGTCCACGGGTCCGATGCCCATGAGGCCGCGGCATTCGAGATCGGTTACTTTTTCAATGCCCTTGAGTTAGCTGGACCTTGATGCAACCCCATGTCCGTGCCCATGAATCTCAAGAACGTGGCCATTGTCCTTCATCAGCCGAGTTATCCGGAAAACATCGGGGCTGCCGCCCGGGCTGCCTGCAATATGGGTGTGAGACAATTGATTGTGGTGAACCCCCGTGACTGTGACCTCACACGCGTGCTTAAGATGGCCACACACTTTGCCGCTGACCTCGTGGAGCAGATGGAGGTCTTCCAGGACCTGGAAACAGCCCTGGCCCCTTTTCAGTACGTCGTGGGCACAACCGCCCGTCATGGGGGCAGGCGGGCTACCAGCTCTGATCCCCGAAAGCTGGCCGAACAACTCGTCCCCATATCCCAGAAAAACCGTATAGCCCTCGTCTTTGGGCCGGAAAGCCGGGGCCTGACGAATGCCGACCTGCGCCTGTGTCATGCCGTGGTGACGATCCCTACGGCCGGTTTTGCCTCCCTAAACCTGGCCCAGGCTGTGATGGTCCTTTGCTACGAGTTATTTCTGGCGAGCCGGGAAGATGTCAGGGACTTTACCCCCCGGCTGGCCACTCGCCGGGAACTTGAGGCCATGTACGAGAAACTGAAAGAGACCTTCATCCATATCTGCTTTATCAACCCTGAAAACCCCGACTATTGGATGGGACATATCCGGCGATTTTTCTCCCGGCTGGACATGCGGGCGCGAGATGTGAGAATCATCCGCGGCATATGCCGCCAGATCGAGTGGTATGGCTCCAGGGGGGCCAAGAAAGACTAGCGGATGACAATACCCGCGCCGAATCTCCCTGTCTGTCCTTTATCAGATCGATGAGAAAAGAACACATCAGCATGCTCGCAAGTGCACATCTGCGCCACTTCGATGTTTTTTTCGGGAATGCCGGCCTGGACAAGCTGCCTTAGGTTGGCGCCCCATAAATCAAAATATCCCTTGCCGTTGGCAGACTTGTTCCTGATATACTCTTTGCTGGTTCCAAGACGATCTCTTGCCTGAGAGATGACTTTCGGGCCGACCTCAAAGCAACACGGTCCAATGGAAGGCCCAATTCCGGCACGAATGTCGTGAGGTGAGGAACCGAACTGCTCCTGGAAAACTTTCGCTGTCTTTCGGGCGATCAAACAAAGGGTTCCCTTCCACCCGGCATGGACCACACCGATGACCTCCTTTGCAGGGTCATACATGAGAATAGGCACACAGTCAGCCGACAGCACCATCAGGCAAACCCCTGCTACATTGGTCACCATGGCGTCCGTGCCCTCAATGGCGCTTTGGTAATCGGTGGAACCTCTGCCTCGCAGCGCTTCTGAGACAATCTTTACGTGGGCGTCATGAATCTGCCTGGCCGTTGTCAGGTTGGCCAACGCAATCCCAAGGGCTTCTGCCACTGTCGTGCGGTTGTTCAAGACGGTTTCCGGGTCATCCCCCACATTGAAGGACAGGTTCAAAGCGTTATAGGGTGGCCTGCTGGAGCCCCCCCTGCGCGTTGTCACGAAGTGATCGATCCCTTCATGCCCCGAAAGGTTTTCGAAGCACCACACGGACAATGAGTGGATCTTCTTTTCAATCATAGACGGCTGATTTCCAGTAAGGATGGGAACCAAATAATTTCTTGACAAACCCCATATAGGTCACTATTCATAATGGCTTATAAAAGTTGGGTCATTGCAAAGTCAATCCCTTGGGCTGGGCTAGCCGGTGAGGGATTTTTTTTGTTGGGGAAATAGCACCATGAAAAGGGACATTCAAAAAGTGAGAAACATCGGCATCAGTGCCCATATTGATGCCGGCAAGACGACACTCACTGAACGCATACTCTACTATACCAGGCGGATACATAGCATCCATGACGTCAAAGGAAAAGATGGTGTTGGGGCCACCATGGACTTTATGGAACTTGAGCGAGAGCGTGGGATCACCATAACCGCGGCTGCCACCTACTGCAAATGGAAGGATCATGAGATCAACATCATCGACACACCGGGCCATGTGGATTTTACCATAGAAGTGGAACGATCTCTGAGGGTCCTCGATGGCGGGGTGCTGGTTCTGTGTTCCGTGGGCGGCGTTCAGTCTCAATCCATTACGGTTGACCGGCAGATGGCCAGATACAAGGTGCCCTGCATCGCCTTGGTCAATAAATGTGACAGGAGTGGGGCCAACCCGTTTCGCGTCATTGATCAGCTGAAAGAAAAACTGGGACACCATGCCGTGGCCATGCAGATTCCTATTGGTTTGGAGGCAGATTTCAACGGGGTCGTGGATCTTGTGGCCATGAAAGCGATTTATTTTGATGGTGACAAGGGAGAACATGTCCGCGTAGAAGATATCCCGGAGGCCCTTCTTTCAGAAGCTGTGGGAAGACGGGAGGAACTGGTGGATGCTGCTTCCATGTTCTCGGATGAACTGACAGAGGCCGCCCTGGAAGGTGAAGTAACGGAAGATCTGCTGATTCAGGCCATACGCAAGGCAACCCTGACCCGTGAGATGACACCTGTTTTCATGGGATCGGCCTATAAGAACAAGGGGGTTCAGCCTCTCCTGGACGCAGTGACCACGTTGCTGCCATGCCCGGCTGACGTGCAAAACCAGGCACTGGACTCGGGCCATGAGGAGGTGCCGGTGCCCCTTTCTTCTGATCCGGAAAGCCCTCTTGTTTCCCTGGCCTTTAAGCTGGAAGACGGGCCCTATGGGCAGCTGACATACATACGTGTATATCAGGGAACCCTGGCCAAGGGGGACCCCATCGTCAATGTTCGGACCGGCAAAAGGATCAAGGTCGGCAGGGTAGTTCAAATGCATGCCAACCAGATGGAAGACATTGAGGTCATGCCTGCGGGATATATTGGCGCCCTTTTCGGGATCAACTGTGCTTCCGGGGACACCTTTGTGGCTCCTGGTGTCAGCCTGACGATGACATCCATGCATGTACCGGACCCGGTCATCTCTCTAGCGATTGTTCCAAAGGATAACAAGGCCCGGGTGAACATGTCCAAGGCCCTGGCCCGTTTTACCAAGGAGGACCCCACTTTCAAGGCCTATGTCAGTGATCAGACGGGAGATACGATCATCTCCGGCATGGGAGAACTTCATCTCGACATCTACTTGGAGCGGATGCGTCGAGAATACGAGGCCGACGTCGCCACCGGCATGCCTCGAGTGGCCTACCGGGAAACCATCACCCGCAGGGCTGATTTCAACTATACCCACAAGAAGCAGACCGGTGGAGCGGGCCAGTTTGGCCGTGTGGCGGGCTACATGGAACCCGTTACTGAAGAAGATTTCGTATTTGAGAACAAGATCTTTGGTGGTGCTATTCCATCCCAGTTCATTTCCGCGTGTGAAAAGGGGTTTAAACAATGCCTCAATAAAGGCCCTCTGATGGCATTTCCCGTCAGTGGCATCAAGGTGGTCATTAATGACGGGTCTTCACATTCTGTTGACTCTTCTGATATGGCATTTCAGGCCGCGGCCCGCAGGGCGTTTCGCCAAGGGTACGCGAAGGCCAAGCCGGTTATTCATGAACCTATCATGAAGGTCGTGGTGGAAACGCCGACGGCGTTTCAGGGTGCCGTGATGGGTTCTTTGAATCAGCGCCGGGGGATGATCGTCGGTACACAGGATGAAGGCCCTGTTTGTATTATTGAAGCACAGGTTCCCCTTGCAGAGATGTTCGGCTATTCAACGGTTCTGAGATCAGCGACGCAAGGCAAGGCCCAATTTACCATGGAGTTTGCCACCTACAGACAGGTGCCCAAGGCCGTAGGGGAAGAGCTGATCAAGAAGGCCGGTGAGGAGAAAAAGGATGTGGCCTGATGTTGTCTTGGAGTGTATGTCTTTAATCAAGACACAAAGCCACTTTCGTCTTGTGGCAATTTTGCGTAAGATATGAGGATGTTAACATGCCAGAAAAGGATCTAATTCTGCAGAACCCCTTGAGACTGATCGGGTATGAGACCGAAGACATCCTCCCCAAAGGAGGATTTGGCGCTGTACTGGCCCGGGCAGGCGTGGGGAAAACCGCTTTCTTGGTGCAGATTGCCTTTAATAGCTTGCTAAGGGGCAGGAATGTTCTCCATATCAGTCTGGATGACCCTGTAGGAAAGGTGACTGCCTGGTACGAAGAGGTTTTCCGCAATATCGTCAATCAATACAACGTTCAGCAAAGAGATCAGCTCTGGGAGGCCACCCTGCCGCACCGGTTTATCATGACATTCAGGGTCGAGGGTTTTAGTGTGCCCAAGCTCGAGGAAAGACTGACCGATTTGACAGAGCAGGGCATCTTCTTTCCGCAGATGATTCTGATTGATGGACTCCCCTTTGATGAAACGGTAGGGAAGCCCCTTTCCGATCTGAAAACCCTTGCCGGAAACCGTGCCATGCAAGTCTGGTTTGCCGTACAAACCCATCGCCATGAACAGTCAGGCCCACACGGCATGCCGGCGCCCCTTTCGCAAGTGGGTGATCTGTTTGAGGTGGCTGTAGAACTCCAACCCGTAGAAAGCCAGATCCATGTAAAGGCCCTAAAAGGGGCAACCACACCTTCGGATCATACTCCCCTGCGGTTGGACCCTTCGACGATGTTGATCACCTGAAAAAGTCGATCAGTACCCGAGGGTCGTTGCTTCCCATGCCATCCACACCCATGTCAGCGTAAGGTTTCACGAGGCGTGGGTCATCAATATTCCATACAAAGACCGTTAAACCTTCCTTGTGAGCCGTGTGGACAAATCGCTTGTCAACGAACGTGTATTTCATCACGAGTGCGTCCGCAGATACCCTGGCAGCGATGGAGGCATCCACAGGACATCCTACAAAGAGCACGCCTGTCTTGATCCGGCCCTCTATGTCTTTCACAGTCCTTACAAGCCTGTGCCAGAAAGAGATCACATAGACGTTTTCCATAAGGCCGTTTCTCTTTATGAGGTCAACGACCGGCTCTTCTGTTCCCTCGTCCTTCAACTCAATGACCAACTTCACCTTGCCATGAATCAAGTCCATGACCTCCTGGAGGGTGGGTATGGTCTCACCTTTGCCGGCATCAAGCCTTTTCATGTCCTCTAGTGTATAGCTGCTCACCGCCCCAGTTCCATTGGTGGTCCGATCTACGGTGGCGTCATGTATGACCACAATTTCTTTATCCTTGCTCAGGTGCACATCGATCTCCACGGCGTCCACCCCGATCTCCATGGCCGTGGCGATTGAGAGCAGGGTGTTTTCAGGCGCCAGCGCTGCAGCCCCGCGATGTCCCATGATAATCATTTTAGCCTCATTGCTATCATTTTCTGGATATTGACGCGGTTTAGAATCGGATTGCCCGTATGCAGCAACATTGACAGACTCGTAAAAAGTGTTTTGCGAACGACTACGAAACCATCAAAATGTTATCCCACCGGGTTCTCATGCTGAGGGTTGCCGAGATAGAAACGCCACTTGCAAAACATGTCATCCGGGTGAGGGTCCGGCGGCGCGAACAGGCATTCCACCCCGATACGGTCGTCTACCTCCCGGGCAAAGCTTTGGAACTCGCCTCGGTGCATTTCCTTGCACACAAACTCATCCAAGCCTCGTCTGAGACGTGCCTCCTGAGTGGGACAGGACGGAACGGAAATGATCACCTCGTCCCGATTCTCCTCGATCTGGTATCCTACGAGGATGCACCATGGGAAGTATCGCTGGGCTTTCACAAACCCCTTCAGGCCCTTTTCTTGAATCTGGAAGCGGGACAGCAGATCCTTGGCAGCCATGCCGGCCACCCGCCCCCAGACCTTCTCATTGATGCGCTCTGCGGTTGTCTGATCAAAACGCTCCGCTACATAGATGAACCAAAATGCGTCCATCACGCGGTAATGCCAGAGAAGAAATTCGATGTATTTGCGGAGCCCGGCATCGTCCATCTTCTCGAAAATGTCTAGGTCCATGAGTGCCTCCCTTCAAGTCCTCTGCCTCCGCAGAGGAAAGGGGATGCGCTTTACCTTTTAAGCCCCTGACGATTCTTTCCCTGCTATATCTGGCCGGTCTTGTGTCGCCGTCTGAATCTCTTCCTCCCGGTGATTTCGCTTAAACCAGGCCTTGAGGATGGCTTGCACGAGGGTGGCAAGAGGAATCGCAAAAAATACACCCCAGAAACCAAAAGTGCCTCCAAAGACCAGCACCGCCACAATGATCGCCACCGGGTGAAGGTTCACGACTTCGGAAAACAGCAACGTCACCAACACGTTTCCATCCAGGAGTTGAATGATCACATATGCGACCACCGCATAGGCAAAATCGGAACTCAAGCCCCATTGAAAGTAAGCAATCGATGCCACGGGCAGCGCCATGACCGTGGCGCCGATATAAGGGATGAGGACTGAGAGGCCGACAAAGAAGCTTACCAGCATGGCAAACTGCAGCCGTAAGATGGTGAAGGTCGCATAACTGGCTGCCCATACGATCAAGATCTCCCAGAACTTTCCGCGAACGTAGTTTCCGATCTGTCGGTCCACATCCTGCCACACCTCGGTCGCCAGACTCCGGTCTTCCGGCAAAAAACTCGTCAGCCACTGGACCAGGCGTTCCTTGTCTTTCAAGAAAAAGAAAACGAGCATGGGTACGAGGAAGATGTACACCAAAATCCAGATGAGCGCACCCACAGACGCTATGGAAATGGACAAGACCCGCTGTCCGAGCACAGTCAGTTCGGAGCGCAGTACATTGATGATGTCCATAACCTGTTGTTCGGAAATGAAACCCGGATACCGTTCAGGCAGGCGCAACAATTCTCGCTGGACCCAGGAAATCATGGAAGGCAGCGCCTGAACCAGCTGCTCCAGCTGCTGCCACAACAGTGGGAGTAGCCTCAAGAGCAGGAATAGGAGGAACATGATAAAGGTGAGAAAGACCAAGAGGACCGCGACCAGACGAGGTATCCTGCGCCGCTCCATACCACCTACCAGCCCCTGTAGCAGGTATGCAATCACCACACTGGCGAGCACCGGGGCAAGCATGTTCCCCATTGTGATGATCACCACGGAACCGATAATGAGCAGAAGAGCCAGGATGACGACCTGGGGGTCGGAAAAGTGGCGTCGGAACCAGTCGCTAATGAGATTCATGATAGTGCTTTTTCAGTAGACGGTGAACGAGTGACATGGATTGAACATGGTTTTTTCTCTGGTCAAAAGGATCTACCAGCATCCGTGTGCGTGTCGGATTATCGAGCTGTCAAAGATGGCGACGAATCGCTTCCAGGAGTCTGCGCGACCTTGACCGATCCCCAAACATGCCGATCCGGATGGTGATTTTGGAGGAAGATTCTGTAAGAGAATGAATATCGATCCAAACCCGTTTTCCATCGGCCAACTGTGACTGGACTTTTGCCACCAGCTGGTCCTTTTTCTTCTCTTGAATGGGAAGTTCAAACTGCTTTAGTGCTGCAAGGGTAGCCGTGTACACTTTAGGCAGGGGCGCACTGAATTGGTGCTCCAATTTGCCTTTGACCCACACAACCGCCCCAACGCCAGCAGCGCCCCCTGCCAGCAAAGCCGCACCCGCACATCCGGAAATCTGTGTGGCCAGAGCGAGGAAAAGGGCCAGCCGACTCCACCTTTTGAACATACGCCTTCTCCTTTCCACTATCGCATCTGCCATTCAGCTTGCTTCAGGCATCTTCAATTGTCAAGGATGGACCGCCGTAGCAGGCCGTAGATTTGTCAAAAAACACCTTGGACCAAACAAGAAGGGATTTGGGCAACGGCCCGTTTACGGTTGACAAGCAGGGGGCAGGCACCTATATAGGGTGCGAAGCCGTGCGTTCAACGCCTGCTTGGCGAGACCTCTTCACAAGGAGTCCTTTGAAGGTCTCGGTTTTTCGGATCCAAAATTCGTTATTGATCGTATACGATCTTCAGCGGGATTGAGTAAAAGAAAAACCGGATAAGTTGACGTGCAATAGCCCTAAGCCCCTGAGTACGAGCCTTCTTTTAGGTCTCGCGGTGGAGCCCGGTCCAGGCATCCAGGCAATACTACCCCGAAGTCCTATCCAATTACTCGTTCTTCAGGGGCTTTTCTTTGAGGAGTCAAGATCATGCTGGTGGTGATGAGCAAACAAGCAACGCCTGAAGAGATTGACACAGTGTTAGCAGCCATCCAAGGGAAAGG
>DAOUZN010000098.1 GCA_030665585.1 Deltaproteobacteria bacterium
ACCTATAACGTCGCCCGATTGCGTGCGCTGATACGGTATTTCCCTAATGAAAACCTGGAGTTGTTTTATTCCATCCCGCTCCTGCTCCACGTGAATTCGCCGGACCTGCCCGGTTACGTCGATCATCCTCAGACCCCGCACGGCGTCTACCGGTTTTTTGACTCCGGTTTCTGGAAGCTGGCAAAAAAGCGGCTCAGGATCGAAGGCAAAGCCATGCCCACTTTTATTCTCAGACGGTCCTTTATTCGAGGGCTCTATCTGGTGGGAAGCCCTGGGACCTTTGATCAGACGGACGATTCTGACTTGAACTATTGGGTGGTGATCGACCGGCGCTTGGTCAAAGAGACACAGCAGGGGCTATTGAAGGAAAAGTTTGCCAGAATCAAAGATTGGGCTAAGGAGACCTGTGACCACAATCTGACTTTTTTTGTTCTGGATGTAGAACAAATGCGCCGGAACGATTTCTCCGGGATGGATGAAGAAGGTGCGGGCACCCTCCAACAGGACCTGTTAAAAGAAGAATTCTACCGCACCTTCATCCTGGTGGCCGGACAGATTCCATACTGGGCCGTTCTCCCTTCCGGTTTGAACGACGCTGAATACGAGCATTGGATAGAGACCGCCGGCCTATTGTCTGGCCAAAATTTCGTGGCCGATGATTATGTGGACCTTGGCAACCTGATATCCATCAAAAGCGAGGCCTGCCTGGGCGGCTTGATTTGGGAGATTTCCAAGGCACCAGGCGATCCTGTAAAGACATTCATCAAGGCATCCCTCATAGCCTACCATCACTTTTTTCAAGAACGGGGAGGACTTCTTTGTGATGTTATGAAAAAGAGCTATCCGGAGAGTCGGCTGGATAGCTATCTTCTGGATCCCTATGCGCATGCCCTTGAAAGCGCTGTCAGGTTCTATGCGTTTATAGATGACAAAGACGGGTTAGACTTAATAAGGCAATGCGTTTATCTCCGGTTAACAGGTTACCCCGTGCCGTTCCCTCTAGATAAAGATGACCCCAAAGGACAAGTATTGAGACATTACATAGAGGCGTGGTCATGGGCTGACCATCAGATCAAGCGGCTTGATTCCTATAGCATGTGGGCGGAGGATGAAAAGTTGCAGCTTGAGAATCGGATTACAAAGAAGCTTTTTTTCTTGTATCAGCTCGTTTCTCAGAGCATGGAAAGGCTCGAGCCCTCCACCGGCATGGCCCCTGAGGGCGTGACTGCGTTGAAAAACAGACGCGAAAGCTACTTCAAGACGGAACCGGGTAAACTTCCATACTGCCCTGCCTCTCTCCGTGCCGAACGGGCACCGTGTGCTCTTCGTGTAGCCCGGCGACAGGATAGCTCCGGTGCTAACCTATGGGAGATCTACCACGGCTTGACCAGGAATCCTGAGGACCAGGAGGTCCCCCTTTTTGTTGCCCCGGAACTGCTGCGTGTTTTGGGTTGGGTGGTCTTGAATCGACTATGTAAGAATAAACCGCATTCTATCGTGTTTGAAAATCTCCAAAGTCCGATTTCAGCAAAACGGGTCCGACAACTCCTTGAAGAGCTGATGGGCTTTTTTTCAAATGAAGCATTGTCTGTTCTGAACTGCAGAGAGCTGCATCCCGTGTGGTGGAAGGTGTTTGTGGCCTTAGACACAGGCCTTGCCCCATCGGACAAGGTCCTACGCTCTGTAGATTATTTGGTCCAGAATACATGGGGAGAAATGTTCCTTTACTCCCTTGATCTAACACATATTGAAAATGACCTTCTGAAGTGCTATGAAATAGCAACGCGCTTGTGGCACTACGTCCAAGGGGCCGTGCCGGGAGAGTCAGAATACCGGATCCATGAAGGTCCAACGATCCAGGACGGTGCAACAATTCGAGCGATCGACGATTTTGTACAGTCTTTCCGGGAGGCTGACCGTGGGGGACTTAAGCTTCAAGATATGCACAGGACACAACGCACTCAAAGCAAACGAAAGCGAAGGGGGCCCCTGGTTGATTTACTTTGACCCCTGATCGCCGATTAACCGTATGAAACCCATTTCCTTTCTCCTCGTCGATGATAATTCAGCAGCTCTCCGAGAACTTTCGGACATCCTAAGATATCTAGGCCATAAAGACGTTCAAGGGGCCGGCGGTGCAAGTGAAGCCTGGGCCATGTTAAGAATAAAGGCATTCGACTGTATTATTTCGGCCTGGAATATGCCGGAGATGTCAGGTCTGGCCCTTCTGAAGGTTGTCCGAAATGATGATAAGTACATCAACTTGCCTTTTTTCCTGACCCATTCCGGCTTTACCAAGCCTAAAGTCATTGACGCAGGCCGAGCAGGGGTTACCTGCCTGATTATTAAACCGTACCATACGGAAACCATCAAGAAAAAGATAGATGGCATGTCGGAAACTGCGAGTCTAAGCGTTCCCACTGAGCTCCAGCTTTCTTTTGCCGAGGGCATGAATTTGCTCGAAACTGAGGATTACGAAAACGCCTTGAAGGTATTTGAGAAACTCTTAGAGGAAGGTGAGAGCGCGGAGGTCTATTACAACATCGGCTACATCAAGACCGCAAAGGGAGAATATGGAGAGGCAATCCAGGCTTTCAGGAAGGCCACTCAACTTGATAGCCTCTTTGCCAAGGCGTACGAAGGCATGGGGCGTGCGTACAAGGCATTGGGACGGACCAAGGAGGCCGAGGCGTGTCTGAACCAGGCGGCTGAAATTTATCTGAGTAGCGAGAAAGAGGAAGATGCGGAAGGAGTTCTGAACGAAATCCTGGAAGTCAACCCTGACACGATCAATGTTTACAACACGCTAGGGGTTCTCTACCGCAAGAAGGGCGATTTTCAAACCGCCCTGAAACAGTATCAGAAGGCCTTGAGAATTCATCCTGACGAACCCAACATCCATTACAACATTGGCCGTCTCCACATGGATATGAAGAACCTGGAAGCGGCAAAATTCCACTTTAAGAAGGCCCTGGCGTACGACCCGGGCTTTGAAGAAGCCAGAGAGGTCTTGGACGCCATAGAACTCGGCACGCTCTGAGCTAAAAAAGCGCAGATTGGCGTCTTGCGGCACCGATCCATCCCAAAACCCGCCGTTTTACAAGTGGAGTTTTTCGAAGCCGCAAGGCTTCGTTCATCCTGACAAGCCTCGGAAAGAGCTCATCAGGCTTTTGCTTCTGCAGGTTCTCCACCGAATGGATACCAGCGCTTTCCAGCAGGCGGGCATTGCTTGATCCCATGTTGACCAGACTTACAAGCTCAAGGCGCTGGCGGATGCGATCGCGAAAACGCGGCATGGTTGCGCTTTTTGCCTCATCCCAGTCTTGTAAAATCTCTTTCGGGTAGCGCCACCCCTCCTTGCTCAATGCATTGGCGTCCACGGGGCTGATATCCTCGAGGATCTTCTGGATCGATTCTGAACGACTGTCAACCGTGTGGACCTTCAGTTTTGCGTATGACCATTCACTCAAGAAAAGCCCAAGAACCATTATGATCAGGTACACGATCTTGTAGAGCCTACGGGCCTCCTTCGAACTTTCGGCGACCTCCGGGTCCCAGTGGCGGCCGCCACGGAGCAAGTAGACCGCGTTGATCATAACAAAACACTCCACGCAGAAGGGTGGGAAGCCCAGAAATCCTAAGTAGGGCATTTCGAAGAGTTTGCCTTCAGAGAAAAGAGGGACCGTGTAGACCCATTTTTCTAAGGACCAGTAATTACAAAACTCCCAGTAGCCCCCGCAAAAAATCCCGGCAAGCAACAGACGAACAACCGTGGTCCATTCTCCTTTTTCTGCTTCCTTCAGCAAGGAACGTCCACCCCACTTCGCGCACACCGGCTCCAGCAAGAAGACAAGGGCGCCCCATACCAAGGGGAAAAAGTACTCGGGCCAGGTCAGGGGCAAAGCCAACATGACAAGGCCGATCCATGGGAAAGCCTTGTGCGCACGGTTTCCGAGGGCAAGCCGGCTTTTTACCTGCCTGGGGATTTTCATG
Source organism: Deltaproteobacteria bacterium (assembly GCA_030665585.1). GTDB lineage: Bacteria > Desulfobacterota > Desulfobacteria > Desulfobacterales. The sequence goes on from DAOUZN010000098.1 coordinate 3,994, forward strand.
CGACAAAAGAGCCGGTATACCAGGAACAGACCGGGCAGCACCGTCGCATAGTCCAGATAGGCCTCCACGTGTGACCACCACTCCTGGGCCGGGACCCCCACATAATACCAGTTCTGCAAACGAAGATTCCAAATTTCAAAGAAGAACCAGAAAACGGCGGACCAGAATAGTAGGGTGACGAATTCGCGGGGCCTGGCCAGTATGAGCCCATCGCCCCAACGCCACCAGAGCAGGCCGTCAAGAAAGACGATGAGCCCGTACCAGGCAAAGGGGTAAGTGTGGGCGTAGAAGGGGAAGACAAAATGAGCGGTGCCCCAAAAGGTCAACACGACCGTGGCCAGGCCCGAAACCATCATCCATTTGCCGATGGGGCGAAGGGTCATGGGGTAGGAGATGGTCTTTCCTCGAGGAAGGGGAGCCTCTTCTTTTTCCGATAGACCAGGGCCTGACAGCTTGCGATGAGGGTTTGTTTTTCGTCTGTTACCTTAATGTCATAGGTGGCTGTGCGGGGCGTCAGGTTCAATTCTTTCGCCTCTGCCCGCAACCGAGCCCCTGGTGAGGGGGCGGCCATGTACGTGATGTTCATGTTGAGGGCCACGGCCATGGTGCCGTGGGAGTTACCGGCCGTCTCAAAGGCTTCATCAATGAGCCCGAAGATCGCACCGCCATGGGCCATCCCAAAGATATTTTCCAGATCCTTTGTGAAGGTCATTTCCACGACAGAATACCCATCGTCCAGCTCGATCAATTCAAGATCCAGCTTCCGGGCGAAGGGCTCCTCATCGACCCTGCGAAAAATCGCTTCCCTGACATCATCTTCCATGAACCTGATTCCTCCATGGGTCAGTGGTCTGCTTACCCTGGGTCCCGCGTTACTGGCGGGGCGAGAGAAGCTACTCCAAATGGGCCTGCTCTGCTCCAGGAGCCCCGCCATGTGAGCGGGGAGCTTCGCTCAGCCTTCCACTACAAATCGGGCAAGATTATTTTTCTGTGGGATATACTCTCCCACGGGCACGAGTTTCTTGTTGAACCTCACGCAGTCCACGATGAGTCGCCACAGGGTCTCCATCATGGCTGTCTCGTCTTCGCTCTCTGGTGTAAACTCAACCAGAGCTTTCTCAATCTTGATTTTCATGGCAAGCCTCCTTCTCTCATCTCTCTGTGTCGGTGAGCCTTGAAGCCCGCCAGACATTGATTTCCTAGATCACAATCACTTTCCCCACACCGCCATCCACCCATTTTTCGGGATAAAGCCTCTTGATCTCTGACTCTTGCTGAGTGCAGTGGCACGGGCACACCAGCTTCACGTTGCGAAGAAGATCAAATTCACGAAATGCATGCAAGCCTCCTATCAGTGCATAGACCCGGCCAAAGTTAGAAGCAGCCTCTAAAATCGGGCCCACCCCTGGATGGGAACACCCTGCAATCACCACTAGCCCCTTTTCGGTTCTGACGACAAGGGATTGCTCTATGCCCTTCAGTTCGCCGGCAGAATAGACGTTCTCGCAGATCTCCATGCTTTCCTTGACCCTGACGACCTCCCTGTCGGCAAAGGACTGCTGAAACGAGGCAGGTAAATAGAGCTTGGCTGCCGCATTGCGTTTCAGTAACGCCGGCAACCCGCCAGTGTGATCCAAGTGGGCATGAGATATGACCACAATGTCAATTCCCTCAGGATCAATGTGAAGCTTTTCCATGTTGGCCAAAAGGATGGGGCCGCTTCCCCCGGTGTCAAACAGAATGATTGGCGGATTTTCCATCTCTATATGGCAAGAAAATCCCCAATCGGGTCGAAGATCTTTCCTGTAGACCACGTTGTCATAAACCAGGGGCGCTCTCATTATCTTGCTGCACTTCGGATTTTCGGTTTTTCCGGATTAGAAGGTTTCATGGAGCACCTTGATAATCTCCGGACCAAAGGTCTTCCTTTGCCACACCTTCATGCCGGGTATGGCTTTGAGACCATCCGCATCCTTTGGATTGTCTTCTGCCAACGCATCAAGTAACACGTTGTTGCAAATCAAACCAGCCTGTATTTCGAGTTCTTTGGCTTTCAGCCCACGCCAGCGCTTCAGGCGCTTTAAGCGGGCTTGCTTCTCGGGGGCCTGAGGGCGGCGGCGGACTTTTGGATAAGAGGGGAGTCGATCCTCAGGCGACTCAAGACCCTCCTGAATCGCCCCCAATACACCATCTGCGTAACGCCTTAAGAAGTCAGCCGGCAGGTGCTGGATCTTCCTCAGGGCTGCGCGGTGTGTGGGTTTGGCCCTGACCAGGTCATGAATCACACGACTTGAAAACAGCCTGAAAGGAGGCCTGTCTTGTTCCATGGCCATGTTCTCGCGAAACAGGAGGATGTTTTCCAGGATAGCGAGATCCCGTGGCGCCATCTTGCCCGCGCCTTTAAATCGTTTGAACAGGGGAGGACGGCCTGTGAGCGTCCTTTCTGCCGCATTATCTCCATCCCTAAAGTCCCGCGAGAGGATCTCGCACTCCTCTTGGACCCAGCTGAGCCTTCCCCGGGCTCTGAGTTCCTCATCCAACTCGCGATAGAGTCTTATGAGGTTGGTTGTATCGCGGGCTGCATAGAGCATCATCTCATGCGTGAGTGGCCTTTTTGACCAATTGGCCCTCTGATACTTCTTGTCCAAGATGACGCCAAACCGCTTTTTCACGACAGCCGCCAAAGCAGGTTCGTTTTCCCCTATGAATTGCGAGGCGACCATGGTGTCAAAAAGATTATTCACTTTCATGGCAAAATCGCGAAAAAGCGATCGGACGTCATAATCAGCGCCATGGAATACTTTCTTGATCTTCCGGCTGGCCAATAAGGGCTGCAAGGGATCCATGGTTTTGATCGCCAGGGGATCAATGACAAAGGCGTGTCGGTCGGTGGAAATCTGGATAAGACATACTTTTGAGAAATAATGATAGAGGGAGTCCGCCTCGGTATCTACGGCCAGGACCTCTTCACGGCCCAATTGTCTACAAAGAGATTGGAGGTCAGAGAGGGTATGAATCAATCGAAATTCTGGAACCATGGGCTGCATCCTGTCGTGCTCTTTGCTATCTTAGTTTTTGCAAAAAATCAATGCGCGTTCAATCTGGAAAGCAAGGCCTTTGACAGAGCCGCACAAAACATCGGCTTATTCAAGCGTGCACCAACCAACAGCTTGAGGCATACCTTTCAACCTTTCACCAGCGTCCCCTCCTTGCCCACTGTAGCATAAGGATTGATCCCTATGTGTAGCCTCTTCAAGGCGAAATACGTACTGAGCGACGTCGTTCCAACGGGAAGAACAATGAGAACGTCGTGCCTTCGCCGTATTCTGACCTGACTTCAACACGGCCTCCGTGCCTGTCCATAATTCGTTTCACGACCGCAAGATCTATCCCTATCCCTTGAGGTTTGGTTTTGAAAAATGGGTCAAAAATATATGGGAGGTCCTCAGACGAAATTCCAGAACCGGTGTCGGTGACCTGTATTCCATACTGATTG
>DAOUZN010000052.1 GCA_030665585.1 Deltaproteobacteria bacterium
TATTCAATGGTGGTGAGAGACCCCGTAGAACCTATGACTGCGGCGTGTAGACTTCCATCTTCTATGCCGGCCCTCTGCACCATCAAAGAGAGTCTATCTGTCAAGTCCACAATATCGGGTCCGACATCCGTGGAAACCTCCAAGCTGTCACAATATACGGCTGGAACATTCATGGCTCATTGACCTCCCCGCTCCCATCTGTTAATGGGATTCAACACATTGACTTGATAAACCCTGCCTTGCACCAGTTCTCCCTTTTTGGTTAGGCCTTAACATCGATTGCCTCCACATAAACCCGAGCGGTTCCCTGCTTGTAGAAACCGAGTCTCCGCGCGGCCCCGGCACTCAGGTCAATGATGCGCCCCTTCACAAAGGGGCCGCGATCATTCACCCGGACAATAATAGAGCGGTGATTTTCCAAGTTTGTCACCCGCACATGGGTGGGCAGAGGCAGGTGTTTGTGGGCAGCGCTGAGTCCACCCGGATCAAAACTCTCGCCGTTTGCCGTCATGTGGCCACCTTTTTGCCGAAGGGTTTCATACCCGTACCAGGAGGCCATCCCCTTTTCCCGGTATGTCCGGGCCTCCTCCACGGACATGGGGACATAGCGCCTGCCGTGGACCACATAAGGGGCGTTTTTCACCCGGCCCTGTCTGATGGCATCTTTGGGGGGCAGGTCGTCGATGGACTCGATCTCTTCATGGGTCAGGGGCCAGCTCAGGGGCGCCATAACGACCTTGAAGGTGAACTGCCCAACTTTGTAGACGACCTTTCCAGTACCTATGCCCGCCTTGGTTGCGCCTTTTGTCACCGCATAAGTCGTTTTTATCGTCCCTTTGGTCAATCGGTAGGTCTTTGAAGGAATGCCGCAAGAAAGCACAAACAAGGATATACAGCCTGTCAAGGTGGCTAGCAGGTATGCCCTTTCCCTCAACACAGAAGTCCCCCATCTGGCTAGGCGACAACAACGACGCTGGATTTGATCGGCCATAAAACTCATGCACAGAGGCAACATGAAGCGAGACCGCTGGAAATCCCAGGAGACCAAGAATATGGCTTGCCTGTGTCTCTTGTAACTTCAGTGCTTTTACCACATCTGTTATCTTTTTCAACACACTGGGGTGCTCACCGAGCGGGCAAATTTGGCCACGTGTTGCAATAACGGTATGATTTTTGTAATAAGATTTTGTAATACGTTGTAATAAGATGTCTTGAAGACTCGAAAGAAGGCCTTTGGGCCCCGCTGTGAGGAGAAGTGGGCATGAGAAACACGAAGGTGGGTATTGGATACATCAATGAAAAGAAGGCCTTTCCGTCAGGCAAGCGATTGGCCGAAAAGGCCTTGGGGGCGGGCGATGTGGAACGGGTGGACCTTGCCTTCGCCTTCTGTGCCGGAGGGCTTGATCATGATGAATTTTTCGATGGCCTGCAATCCGTCATAGGCAAAGAGGCGCCTATCATCGGGGGTTCAGCCATTGGTGTGATCACAAATCGTGCGTTGTCCTATGGAGGCTCTCCCGCTGGTCTCGCACTCATTCAGTCTGATAGGATCCAACATAGAGTGAAGGCAGTTGGCGGTCTCGACAAGGGAGAGCAACAAGCAGGCCAAAAACTGGTACAAGCACTTGCAACCGACCTAGAAGACAAGATGCTGCTCATCTTCTATGATTCGGTCCGACACCCTGCCACCAATAGCGCTCCACCTATTCTGAATAATTCAACGCCCCTGCTTGCAGGCATAGAAGAGGGGCTCCCGCACAAGATCCCCATTATCGGTGCAGGCCTGGTCGGAGATTACAGGTTTGGCCCCACAAAGCAGTTTTGTGGATCGTATGTGGATAGTCAAAGCGTAGTGGGTGCGGCACTGTCTGGAGATTTTCGACCCTATTTTCGTATTATGCATGGCTGCACGCCCCTCGATGGGACCTATCATACGGTCACAAGCGTAGAGGGGGCGACCCTATATGAATTGGACGGCAAACCGATTGCCGGCATCATTGACGATCTATTCGGAAACGATGGGTGGCGACATGAACATCCTGTCAATTATCTGACAATAGGCGTAAATCATGGGGAAAGATACGGCGAGTTTCAAGAAGGCCACTATGTGAACCGATTGATCATAGGTCTTATGCCTGATGGAAAAGGCGTTGGCCTATTTGAACCGGGCCTGGAATCAGGCATGGAGATCCAGTTTATGCTGAGGGACTCGGAAAGAATGTTGGAGTCGACCAAGAGAAACTCAGCCGCCTTAATGAAACAAATAGATGCAGACGGAAGCAGACCCGTCTTTGGGCTCTACATTGATTGCGCGGGTCGGACGGCCGCCTATTCAAGTACGTCTCATGAGGAGGCCGCAGAAATCCAACAGGTGCTAAGCAAACACGATGCGCCCCTCATAGGATTCTATTCAGGCGTCGAAATTGCTCCCCTTTTGAAAAAAAGCAGGGGACTGGACTGGACCGGAGTCTTAGTCGTGTTCGCTGAGGAAAAATAGGATGTCTGTCAAGAAAACCAGCTGGCGAGAAGAATGCTCTGAATTGGAGACGTTGCTAAAGCAAGAACGGGCAAGGGTCAAGTATTATCAGAAAATCGCCAAAGCCACTGGGGGAAAGAGCTTAAGAGAAATTGACAAATTATCGAGAATCCTTGCCGACAGCAAAGATACCGAGAGAGCACTGCGGGAAAGTGAGGAAAAGTATCGCACGGTCCTGGAGGCATCTCCGGACTCGGTTGTCGTCTACGACACGGAGGGGAAGGTCATCTATTTAAATCCGGCATTCACCCGGGTATTTGGGTGGACCCTGGAGGAGCTATCGGGAAAAACCATAGGAAATGTCCCTGAGGAGAATCGGCCTGAAACCCGGATGATGATGGACAAAGTGCTGGCCGGAGAAAGTTTCTCGGGCATTCAAAGTCGCCGTTATACCAAAGGAGGGTCCATTGTCCATGTGAGCATAAGCGCTGCTGTTTACCGGGATCGTGAAGGGACACCGATGGGCAGCGTGTTCAATTTGCGTGACATTACGGAACAGAAGAAACTCGAGGCTCAACTACAACAGGCCCAGAAGATGGAGGCGGTGGGAACCCTGGCGGGTGGCATTGCGCATGATTTCAATAACCTGCTCATGGCCATTCAGGGTAATGTCTCTTTAATGCTCTTTAACGTCAATCCGTCAAATCCATATTATGAAAGGCTGAAGAGCATCGAAAAACAGATTGAACGTGGCGCCAAACTCACCAGCCAGCTACTTGGCTATGCCAGGAGGGGTAAATATGAGGTCAAGCCCATCGACCTGAACCGATTGGTCGAAGAGACGGCGGATACATTTGGCAGAACTAAAAAGGAGATTATTATTCGTCGAGAACCGGCCCAGGACCTGTTTGCCATAGAGGCTGATGAGGGGCAAATTGAACAGATCTTGTTGAATCTTTATGTGAACGCGGCAGATGCCATGCCTGGTGGCGGCCAGCTCGTCCTGAAGACACGAAATGCGACCCATGAGGAGATAAAGGACAAACCCTATGAGGTCAAACCTGGCAACTATGTCTTGTTAACGGTCACCGATGCAGGCACGGGCATCGATAAAGAGACGCAGAAGCGCATCTTTGAACCCTTTTTTACCACCAAGGAAATGGGGCGGGGTACGGGTCTTGGGTTGGCTTCTGTTTATGGCATTGTAAAGGGCCACGGCGGATACATTGAGGTGAACTCCAGGAAGGGCAGGGGCACGACCTTTAGCATCTACCTGCCCGCGTCGGAAAAGAGGGTCAGCAAACCTGTCAAAGGAGGCGAGCAAGTCATCAAAGGTACCGAAACCATTCTGCTGGTCGATGATGAAGAAGCGGTTTTGGACTTAGGGGCCCAGATGCTTGAACAATTGGGTTACACAGTGATTGAAGCCAGGGGTGGAGCCGAAGCCATTGAGATCTATAAGACCAGGAGGGACAGTATTGACCTGGTCATGCTTGACATGATTATGCCCGAAATCAGCGGTGGGGAGGCCTGTGTTGCCATTAAAGAGATCAACCCCCAGGTCAGGGTTCTCCTTTCGAGCGGATACAGCATAGAGGGCCAAGCATGCACGATATTGAAGCGGGGTTGCGATGGCTTTATTCAGAAACCGTTCAGCGTGGAAAAACTTTCCATGAGCGTGGGGAAAATTCTAGGGGAAAAATAGTCATGGGCTTTCTTCAGCCCGGGCCATGATACCTCCGTGGAGCGAAAACGCTCCATCTTTTCTTCTATTAAGGGGCAGACCAGATGGCTTTTTCGCTTTTGTTGAATAACACCATTGAGGAGGCAGAAAGCTTCTCCCGGGCTCCCGAATTCACGTCTTTGAGTTCCGTGCTTACAAGGACTGCCCGCAGCTTGCCTGTCTGATCAAACAGGTTAAAGGACGGCTCTCCATTTGAATCCACAGTGAGCCAGAGGCGCGATTGGCCCTCCTTGTCAGACAGAGAAAGGTGGGTTCCTTCGACGTCCGTTCCCAGCGCGACGCCGTTGCGGGGATCCTTGCCGGACAGGAAGAGAAATGAGCCGCGGTCTCCCACCTCCAACTTGATATCTGCCTCACCGTCTTCATCAGCAAGACCTAAATAGGGTTTAGCGTCCAGATCCAACCCCAGCATGAGACGTATCGTCCCATCCTTGTCACGAAGAGACAGGTGGGGGTCTCCGTAAACATCCGTGTCGAGGGAGAAGCGGATTTTACCGTCCCTGTCAAAAAGGGCAATCCTCTTTGGGTCTATGACGGCACGAACTGTGTTGTTCTTGTCGACGACTTGAAACTTCTCCGCGGAGATGATCTGTGACGAGCCGGACCGCGTCTCCGCCAGGGCTGGCGGGGCGGCGGGAAACCTGGCGGAGATGGCGCCACCAACCAGGCCAGCAGTGATTGTCAATGATACCATTAATACACATTGTTTCTTGTCCATGTCCTTGCCCTCTCTGCTGCGTTGTCCTCTTGCGCTTGTTTCGAATGCCCGCGCCCTTGACGGCGAACCCGTTGGGATAATTCGAACTGCAGCGCTTTGGGAAAGTTCACTGCAAAAAAAGGGCCAGTTGTAAAAGGCAAGAGCCCTGGATGGGCTTGAAAAGAAGGTTGTCACAGGTCAGAGAAAAAACGGCACGGATGCCGGCTTTGGTAGGGAAATCGCTTAGGGTATGACCAATACGTGCCTGACGTATCTTGGGTCTAAGTCTTCTATGGATACCGAGCCATACTCATTTTCGAGCTCACGAAAGAGGCTGTCAAGGACAACGCCCACCTGGTTCTGTATCTCAGCAGCGGCAAGCCCGGACCGCCCCATGAGCCAGTCCCAAAAGGACTGTCTCATGCCTTTCTCTACACGGCGGGGTTTCCCACCGGGTCTCCACAGGTTGCGAAAAAAGGCCTTCAGTTCTTCAACCAGCAAGGGTTTGACTGCTTCTGAAAGGCCTAGCTGGTTTCTCGCCCAACAGGTCAGCAGTAGGTTCTTGTAATTGAGCGGCTGATCGGCCTTGATCCGATGAGCAAGCGAACCGTGAGTCAGCACAAGGGACAGGAGACGATCCATGGCCATGATTTGATCTACGGCCTTGTGGCAATGTGTGATCTCTTCCAGGGCCTTGAACTCACGGTACGGCTCCCCTTCTGAAAGGCCTGCGTAATAAAGGGGCCGTTTCCTGAGAAGCCCTCCAAGGATCCCCTCCCATTGCCTCCCCCAGAATGCCAGGCCCAAGGTTTGGTTGACAAACCAACTGTTTTTAAACCATTTTTCAGTCTTCCATTTGAGCTCGAGCCCGGTGCCATACCCCACGCGGAAGATCTGGTTCAGGGCGTGTGCCTGGATGAGGCGGGCACCCTTGTCTGGGTCGGTGCCATCGAGTTTCTGAAGCCCAATATCCAAATATCCGCAAGCTTTTCTGACCACTGCGGCCAAGTCCTCTTTCTCTCGGACCGAAAGGCTGTCTGCAGATATGATTTGATTGCACATCCCGGCAAATTCCATCTGGAGTCGTTCCAGAGTGTGATGGTCTCCTATGCGTCTCAAGGACATGAAAAAGAGCCCCTGATCCTGAATGTGCAGCGACTGGGAAACAGATACGGGCTGAGGGAGATGGGGTTCCAGTTTGGCCTTTTCAACCTGACCGCCCTTTTTTAGAAGATTTTCGGCATCCACGTGCTGATAGATCCCGACCGCCTCTTCAAAGGGAAGGAATCCTTTTTCGGCCAATCGGACATTTCGCAACCTATACAAATTCTCTTCGGTTTCCCAAGGCTGGACCGTCACCAGTTCGAGCATCACCTGATGAAATCTATTGAGGTCATGGTCTGCAAGGCGTTTAAGAAAATCCGTGATGGTCTCATCGTATTTTTTGTGGCGTATCCGAATATAGAACACGCCGTCCAGGGTGAAATAGCCTTCCTCAAAATCCGATGGCGATTCGTCTTCTTCCTGTATTCTAACATCGATATTTCTGGAAAGATGAAGTTCAATAAACTCGATGTTGTCGCGAAGTCCCCAGATCAAGAATCTGTGTGGGTCTGCTTTAAGCAGAAGGGCCAACCACCGATTGACCGAAGCGCTTCCCAGGTGGTCCTTTTCCCACACCTCCAAGTCCAACAGATACTGCCACTGATCATTGGAGGCAAGGGATAGAATGGGCAGGGCATCCTCCGGGCCGATTTCCTGCACAAGCCAAAACAGGTCCTCTTCGGCCAAGGATTGAACCAAATGGGCAGGCGTCGGCGAGTCCAGGATCAGCTGGAGTGCCTTTTTGCCGGAAGCTGCCAGGAGATCCTTCGGACTGGGACTCGACAGCTCGTGCCCTTTGCTAGGTGACTGGGGGCTAGATATTTTCATTCAGGCATCACCAAGCTTGACCGTCTTGGCGTCTGACCACAAGCCTTCAAGGTCGTAAAAAATTCGTACGGGTTCGTAAAAAACGTGAATAAGCACATCCCCATAATCCATGAGGACCCAGTGCCCCTCGCGGAGGCCCTCCACACCTAAAGGTTTGATCCCCTTGGCCTTGAGGTCCTGGTGAACAAATTCCGCAATGGCGGACACCTGTCTGTGAGAGCGACCGCTGCAAACAATGAAGGTGTCTGCAAAGGAGGCCAATCCGTGAACGTCCAGTACGACCACATCCAGGGCCTTCATACCCAGGACTGCCTTGACGTATGGGTCAATACGCGGCTCAAAGGGTCGTGTCATCGGTAAAGTCCTCTGGTCTTAATGAACGCCTCAACCGTGGCAGGGACCAGGAAACGAATGGAACGACCCTGCCTAATCCACTCCCTAATTTGGGTTGCTGAAATGTCGAGGTGGGTAATGTTGAGACAAAAGATCGAGCACCACCGGGGGTGACCGTAGCGACTGGCCGTGGTGTCGTATTGGTAGTCTCTTGATATGTGGGTATGGATAAAACGTTCCAGGTTGTTCAATGTGGACCCGGGCCGGGTCATGACGATGAAATGGGCAGTGGCAAAGAGTTGGTGGTATGATTTCCACGTTGTGATCTCCGAGAAGGCATCCACCCCAACCACGAAATGAATCACGCTTTCCGGGCCAAAGTAGTTGTGAAAGTATTGTAAGGTCTCAATCGTGTATGAGAGCCCGGACCGGGCCAGCTCCACATCAGAGGCTTCAAGGGAGGGTAAGCCCTGGACCGCTAGACGAACCATCTGAAGGCGATCCTCGGCGGCGGCAATATCCTCAGCGCCCTTATGAGGAGGATTGGCCGAAGGGATCAACAAGAGCCTGTCCAGGGTGAAGGTCTCCTGGACTTCTATCACGGCTCTGAGATGGCCCACATGGATAGGGTTGAAGGTCCCGCCAAAGACGCCTAAGCGCACAGACACCCCTTATGTTCTGACCTGCCCGTCTCCAAAGACCACAAACTTGGTGGTCGTCAACTCCTCAAGGCCCATGGGCCCATAGGCATGGAGCTTCGAGGTGCTGATTCCGATCTCAGCACCCAAGCCGAGTTCACCACCATCATTGAACCGCGTGGAGGCATTCACCAGAACCACAGAGGCATCCACTTTTCGCAGGAACTGTCGTGCCCGCCCATAATCTGACGTCACGATCGCCTCGGTGTGAGCGGAACCGTACTTGGCAATATGCTCTATGGCCTCATCCATAGAGGAGACGACCTTGACGGCAAGTATCAGATCCAGATACTCTGCCGGCCAGTCCTCCTCAGTCGCTTGTTTGGCCTCCGGCACAATGCCGCAGGTCTTAGGACAACCCCGAAGCTCGACGGCCGCTTCCATGAAGCGCTTGGCCATTTTCGGTAAAAACGCCTTGGCCTCCGCTTCGTGGATCAGGAGGGTCTCCATGGCGTTGCACACACCCGGTCGCTGCACCTTCGCATTGTAAGCGATTTGTTCCGCCATACCGAGGTCTGCGTTTGCATCCACATACACGTGGCAAACTCCCTTGAAATGTTTCAGGACTGGAATCTTGGAATGTTCAACGACGAATCGGATGAGTCCCTCGCCTCCCCTGGGGATGACGAGGTCCACACAGCCCTCTTGAGCCAGGAGGGCATTGACGGCCGCTCTATCCCTCACGGGAACCACTTGCGCGGCCCCGTCTGGTATGCCCGTTTCCCGGAGTGCCTCCTGGATCAAACGCGCCAGAACCGTATTCGAATGAAGGGCCTCTGAACCACCACGCAGGATCACGGCATTGCCGGCCTTCAGGCAAAGTCCGGCGGCGTCAATAGTCGCATTGGGCCTGGCCTCATAAATCATGGCGATCACACCCAAGGGAACGCGAACACGACCGACTTGAAGACCGTTGGGGCGCAGGCACATGCCGGTGACGTTTCCCACGGGGTCTGGGAGCGCGATGACATCGCGCAGGCCTTTTGCCATGGACTCGATCACCGCATCACTGACGGTGAGCCGGTCGATCATGGCATCTGAAAGCCCCTTCTCTCTTGCATATGCCAGGTCCTTTTCGTTTTCTGCCTTGATCGCTGCAGCCTCGTCAAGGAGCCTTTGAGCCACACGCTCCAAAGCCTCATTCTTCTTGTCTGTGCCCAAAACGGATACCACCTTGGCAGCCCTTTTTGCAGCTTGGGCCATTTCACGTATGGTCTCTTCTATGGACATATCGGCTCCTCCGTTTCGTCTAAAATCATGACCAGATTATCTCTATGAACCACCTCATCGTAGTGCTTATGCCCCAGCTGTTTCTCGATTTGGCTGGTCTTAAGTCCCATGAGTTTCTTGATGTCAGAGGCCTTGTAGTTCACCAGCCCCCTGGCAAAGGCGACGCCGTCCGGGTCGAGGCAACACACCATATCTCCCTCGCGGAAATCTCCCTTTACATCAATGATCCCGATGGGCAACAAACTCTTGCCCTGTTTGCAGATGGCCCTTGCCGCCCCTCGGTCCACCTTAATAGCACCCTTCTCTTTGAGGGTAAAGGCGATCCAGCATTTTCTGCTTGTCATTTTCTGTCTTCTGGGCAGAAAAAGGGTTCCCACGTCCTTGCCTTGAAACAGGCTTTTGAGCACATTGGGCTTAAGACCGCTTGCAATCACCATGGGGATCCCACTGGTGGTCAGCTTCCTGGCCGTCTGGACCTTGCTGCACATTCCCCCTGTACCGAGGGCGCCTGGAATATCGCAGGCAGCGCGCTCCATGGCCCGGTCGATTCTTGAGACCAGAGGCACCAGCGTGGCCTCCTTGTGGACCTGTGGATCCTTGTCGTATAAGCCGTCAATATCCGTCAGGTTGATGAGGATCTGGGCGTTCATCAAGTGGGTCATCATGGCCGCCAGGTTGTCATTGTCTCCAAACTTCAGCTCGTCGACGACCACGGTATCATTCTCATTAATGATCGGCAAAATCTTCCAGTTTATCAGCACATTCAATGTGTTGCGAGCGTTCAAATGACGCTTCCGATGGCAGAGATCATCTCTCGTGAGCAGGATTTGGGCCACTTTCTTGTCATACCGGCCAAAGGCTTTCTCGTAGGCCAGCATCAGCCCGGGTTGTCCCACAGCCGCCACCGCCTGTTTGCGGGGGATATCCGTCGGCCTTTGTGCGAGGCCCATTCTTCTCACGCCCGAACCGATGGCCCCTGAACTGACCAGGATCACCTCACGCCCCTGATCCATGAGCCACGATATCTCCCGAGCAAGGTGGCGGATAACCTTCATGCTGAGGCCCTGGTCATGGGTGAGAACGCCCGTACCCACCTTGATGACGGTCCGCTTGGCACGGTCAAATAGATCTTTTCGGATCTGCATGCGTTCCTGGGTTGCGCTCATCGCCAAGAAACTTAAATAGTATTGACAGACTCGTAAAAAGTGTTTTGCGAACGACATTGAGCATTTTGGGAAAAAGCACTTGAGATGTTTAGCGTTAAAAAATGCTAACTGTTTGAGGGCATTAGCCCGAGTTTTAGCATTTTAGCTGAGCATCTTAAGGGCCCCCAAAATGTTCACGGAGTGAGTAAAATCCACTTTTTACGAAACCATCAGTATTGATATGTTACAGATCTTGAGAAAGGGCTTACAGTGCAAGGTGCGGCGCACAAGGACACAGGCCCTTACCATGATGCCGTATGCCTTGCGCCTCATGACCTTATCTGTGCCTTTGCGATGTCTCCTCAGAGGTACAGACGCTGTGGTCTTTCTCTGCAAATATATGCAACATCAAGCGGCGACCCGGCGGATACCGTCCATCAGCTCTGCCAGATGCCCTTTTAGTGGCTCCAATCCTTCCCCTGTGAGGGCTGAAATGACCCAGATATCCGGATTCAGCCGTCTCAGAGATTCTCGAGCCTTACCTGCCAGCGCCCGGGCCCCCGGCTTGTCTATCTTGTTCAACACAACCACCTGGGGCTCCTGTGCAAGGGTCGGACTAAACAGCTGAAGTTCCCGATTAATGACCTGGTAAGGGCGCAGAAGATCCTCGGGCGGCAGGACGGCAAGATCGATCAGGTGTATCAAGAACCGGGTCCGTTCGACGTGTTTGAGGAATCTCATTCCCAGACCCACGCCAGAGTGCGCCCCTTTAATGAGGCCGGGAATGTCCGCGATGACAAAAGGGTCGATTTTTTCGGCTTCCACCACGCCAAGGGTGGGCGTCAAGGTGGTAAAGGGGTAATCGGCGATCTTTGGGCGGGCTGATGAGAGCCTTGAAACCAGGGTCGATTTGCCGGCGTTGGGCAGCCCAATGATGCCCACGTCAGCCAGCAGCTTGAGTTCCAACGCTAAGGCCATGGTTCGTCCTGGTTCGCCCTTTTGAGCCTGTCTGGGCGCCCGACTTCCGGGGGAGGCGAAGTGCTTATTTCCCAGGCCGCCCCGTCCACCTCGGGCCGCAACAAACGTTTCGCCGCTATGGACAAAATCCTTCACGATCCGCCCGCTTTCGGCGTCCCGTATCAAGGTGCCCGGAGGGACTTGAATGACCAGATCCTTGCCGTTTTTTCCTGACTGATTCTTCCCCCGCCCGTGGGCACCTCTTTGGGCCTTGAAATGTCTTTTCAAATTGAAGCGATAAAGGGTGTTCATTCGGGATGTAGTTTCAAAAATGACATGACCTCCCCTGCCGCCATCACCTCCATCCGGCCCCCCCTTGGGTACGTATTTTTCTCGTCGAAAACTTGCACAACCATTGCCCCCGTCTCCGGACTGAATGGTAATCAGCGCTTCATCAACAAACTTCATGGCCTTCCATGACCAGGCGTATGCCCGCTGCCCCCCTTTGAGACGAGACTGTCGCTCGAACTTGCACGCCTTTTAAGGTATGCCAGGTTTGACAGACCCGTAAAAAGTGTTTTGCGAACGACATTGAGCATTTTGGGAGAAAGGCACTTGAGATGTTTAGCGTTAAAAAATGCTAACTGTTTGAGGGCCTTAGCCCGAGTTTTAGCATTTTAGCTGAGCATCTCAAGGGCCCCCAAAATGTTCACGGAGTGAGTA
>DAOUZN010000075.1 GCA_030665585.1 Deltaproteobacteria bacterium
ACCATTTCCAAAACCACAAAAAATAGAGCATGTCAGCCATCCGCTAACATGCTCTATTTACTTGCTTTTTTTGGTCGGGGCGAGAGGATTTGAACCTCCGACCCCCTGAACCCCATTCAGGTGCGCTTCCAGACTGCGCCACGCCCCGCGAACCATGTAAAAATTTTGTAACACCTCGCCTCCGTTCTGTCAACATGCATCCTCTCAGGTCTTTCCCTGGATCAGAAATCAGGGGTTAGAGCGATTGACGAATCGGTGTTATGATGCTAAAAAAGATATGGCCCATCCTGGCGTGATGGGCTGATTTTTGTTGGAATCGGCCTCCTTGCAGGCAGCAGAGACAGGGGTGGCGCCTTGGATGTGCGGCATCCTCGACTCTTGCAACGGTACATAGAAGGATATTGTGGCTGGCAAAAACCTTGTGGGAAAGATCCTGGAGGCCCATGGGATCATCTCGATGCCTCCTTCGGGGGACCCCATAGCGCTTCCCATCGACCAGACGCTCACGCAGGACGCTACGGGCACCATGGCCTATTTACAGTTTGAGGCCCTTGGCGTGCCCCGCGTGTGCACCAAGCGATCGGTCAGTTACGTTGATCACAATACCTTCCAATCAGGTTCCCAAAACAGTGACGATCATCGATTTCTTCAGTCTTTTGCAGCCAAGTACGGCATCACCTTTTCGGGTCCTGGCCATGGCATCTGTCATCAGGTTCACCTGGAGCGATTTGCAGTGCCGGGCGAGACCCTTCTGGGTTCAGACAGTCACACGGCCACAGCCGGCGGTATTGGGATGCTGGCCATAGGAGCCGGGGGCCTAGATGTAGCCATGGCCATGGCGGGAGAACCCTTCCGCCTGCGGTCCCCGGAAGTCGTCCTGATCGAACTGGAGGGGGTCCTTTCGCCCTGGGTAACGGCCAAGGATATTATTCTGGAATTGTTGCGCCGTGTTTCGGTCCAAGGGGGCGTCGGCAGGGTCTTTGAATACGGTGGGCCGGGGGTGGCCACCCTCTCCGTACCCGAACGGGGCACCATTGCGAACATGGGTGCTGAGACAGGGGCAACGACATCCATCTTTCCGAGTGACGAGGTGACCTTGTCTTTCATGAAGTCGCAGGAGAGAGAGACGGACTTCAGGCCCCTGGCAGCAGATCCGGATGCCTCTTATGCGGAAGCCATCACCATGGACCTCGCAGAACTGGAGCCCCTCGTAGCCCAGCCCCACATGCCGGATCTTGTTCGTCCTGTGAGGGAGATGACAGGGCTCAAATTGGATCAAGTGGCCATCGGCAGCTGCACGAATGCCTCCTATAAGGATCTGGCCACGGTGGCCGCCATTTTGAAGGGACGCGTTGTCCATCCTCGGACGAGCCTGGTCATATCACCGGGCTCTCGGCAAGTTCTGGCCGCGTTGGCCAAAACCGGGGGCTTGACAGACATGATAGCCGCCGGGGCTCGAATCCTAGAGTGTGCCTGCGGGCCCTGCATCGGCATCGGGCAATCGCCGCCGAGTGATGGCGTGAGCCTCAGGACCTTTA
Source organism: Deltaproteobacteria bacterium (assembly GCA_030665585.1). Lineage (GTDB taxonomy): Bacteria > Desulfobacterota > Desulfobacteria > Desulfobacterales. The sequence goes on from DAOUZN010000075.1 coordinate 1,539, forward strand.
ACAGAAACTTTAAGGGCCGCAGCGGCACCTTGAGTGCGAAACTCTATCTGTGCAGTCCGGAAGTGGCCGCCGTTTCTGCTCTAAAGGGTGAGCTCACGGATCCCAGGACCTTTGGTGAGGCCATAAAGGTCGCCATGCCCAAGGTCTTCCCGGCCATGGATCATCTTTTTTTGAAACCTCCGGAGCACCCTGAGGCCGCAGAGGTGGTCCGAGGAAAAAATATCAAACCGCTGCCCCGGAGCCAGGCCATGTCGGAGACATTGCAGGGAGAAGTCCTGCTTCGCCTGGGGGATGACGTGACCACGGATGACATCCTGCCCGGCGGGGCCCACATCATGTCGCTTCGGTCCAACATCCCGGCTATTTCCGAATGTGTGTTTTCCCATTGTGCCCAAGGTTTTGCCAAAGAGGCCGCAGACAAGGGCGGCGGCTTCATTGTGGCCGGCAGAAACTACGGTCAGGGTTCGAGCCGGGAGCATGCAGCCCTTGCGCCCATGTTCCTGGGGATTAGAGGGGTCATCGCCCTTTCCTTTGCCCGGATTCACCGTGCCAATCTCATCAACTCCGGGATTCTTCCCATGCAGTTCTTGAGACCTGAAGACCTGGAACACGTCCAGCCGTGCGACCGCCTCACCATGGAGGGTGTGGCAAGCGCGCTGAAGGAGGGGGAGACAACTCTAAGCGTTTTGAACGAGACCCAGGGCCGTATGTTTGAAGTAGGCATTGACCTGGATGAGAAAGAAAGGGAGTTTGTGCTGGCAGGTGGACGGCTCAATCATTTTAGACTTGGAAGGTCTTAGCCCAACTACACGGAGGTTGTGATGCTCAGCTTAATGAGAAAACACGCTGGGTCTTGGCTGATCAAGGTGGTCCTCGGGGTCATTGTTGTGGTTTTCGTATTCTGGGGCGTGGGCAGCTATCGTGAGCAAAGACGAAACCGTGTTGCGGTGGTCAACGGTGCAACGATTAGTGTGGAGGCGTACCGCAGTGCTTACAATCAGTTGATGGAGCAATACCGAAAACAGTTCGGCAATGCCTTGGATGCAAAGCTCCTCAAGACCCTTGATCTCAAGAGACAGGCGTTGAATCAACTCGTCAACCGGCGGCTTGTCCTCCAAGAGGCGAACCGTATCGACCTGCGTGTAACCAAGGAGGAACTGGTCCGGGCCATCCAGAACATGGCTGCCTTTCAACTGAATGGTCAGTTTAATCCTCGACGGTATCAACGAATGCTGTCTCTCAACCGGATGACACCAGAGATGTTCGAAGAAAGCATGCAAGAGGAGCTACTCGCACAGAAGATGCAAGGGCTTATCCTTGGCAGCATTAAGGTATCCGATAGCGAGGCGCTGGAAACCTTTAAATGGCGCGAAGCAAAGGTGAGCCTGGAATATATGGCTTTCAAGCCATCATCTTACAAGGATGTGAAGGTGACGCCACAGGAGCTCGAAACCTATTTTTCCGAGCACCAAAAGGACTATGAGATACCCCCCAAAGTCAAGGCCCGGTATCTGCGTTTTGGTTTCAAGGATTTCGAATCTCAGGTCAATGTCTCAGAAGAAGAGGTGAGCCAATATTTCGAGCTCAACAAGGAACAATATACCTCTCCCAAGAAGGTCCGGGCCCGCCATATCCTTTTCGAGGTGGATCCGGCGGCGACACAGGAACAAATCGAGGCGGTGCGGAACAAAGCCTTAAACGTTCTGAACGAGGCAAAGGCCGGGACGGACTTTGGCAAGCTGGCCGAGCAATACTCTGACGATCCGGGCAGCAAGACCAAGGGGGGTGATCTGGGATTCTTCACCAAGGATCGGATGGTGAAGCCATTTTCCGATGCCGCCTTTGCCATGAAACCCGGTGAGATCAGCAAGCCCGTGAGGACACGCTTCGGCTGGCATCTGATTAAGGTCGAAGGGGTCCATGAAGCCAAAGAGCCGACCCTGGCTGAGGTAAAAGACCAGATTCGCAGCCAATTGGGCAAGGAAGGGGCCAGGACCCTGGCCTATGATCGGGCAGAAGAGATAGCCGATGCTTGTTATGGAGCAGGCCACATAGACGAAGTGGCTCAGGCTCGTGGGCTTGAGACGCTTGAAACCGACTTCTTTGCCCGTGGGGAACAAGTAAAGGGGATCCCGGGGGCAGAAACATTTACCAAAACCGCGTTTGACCTCGGTGACGATGAGGTGAGCGAATCTCTTGAGCTGGCCGACGGATACTATATCCTTGAAGTCATGGAAAGAAAGCCGGCTGAGATTCCTGAACTGGGCATCGTGGAAAAGAAAGTCAAGAAAGACCTGATGGCCGTTAAACAAGACGAACAGGCAAAAAAGGATGCAGAGGCATTTTTGAATGCCCTAAAGGGTGGCATGGCATTTCAAAAAGAGGCGAAGAATCGCAAACTGGAGGCAAAAGGCACGGGCTTTTTCAAGCGGTTCGGCTCGATCCCAGGCATTGGAGCTGAACAAGAGGTCATGGATGTCGCTTTTTCATTGAACCCCTCAGACCCCTTGCCTGAAGCGGTGATCAACGCAAGGCAAGGCTATTATGTGATTCGTTTGAAAGACCGACAGGCGGCCGATCCCAAAGAATTTGAAGCCAAGAAATCAGACACGAAAGCTGGCGTGATCTTTCAGAAGCGCCAGAGGCTTATGGATGGATGGCTCGCCCAGTTGCGCCAGGAGGGTGAGATTACGATCGAGGAGGGATTCCTGGAATAATGCACGAAGTCTCCATCGCCCAAGGGCTCCTTAAGATCCTTGAAGATGAAACCAAAAAACATGGAGTCTCCCGCGTCACCCGAGTGCATATTCGAATTGGCGAGCTTTCCGCCTGTGTCCCTGACGCCCTGACGTTTGCCTTTGAGATCGTGTCAGAAGGCACGGTCGCCGAAGGGGCGGAACTGAAGATAGAGGTGGTCCCTGCCAAGGGACGCTGCGATAAGTGTGACATCGAATTTGATGTGGATAGCGCCATGTTTCTCTGTCCTCAATGCGGCGGGGTCGCAGCCGAGATTGTCTCCGGAAAAGAGCTTGACATCGCCGAAATTGAGGCCGAATAAGGCCGACCGCCGGCTTAGAAGGCCATGGGCACTTGCCGGCCAACGTTTACCCTGCGCCGAGGAGTGCAGGCTCACATTCCAGGGCCAGGGCGATTTTTGCCAGAGTCGTTTTCCTGGCTCTGGTGGATGGCCTCTCCCACTTGGCCACTTGTGCCTGGGTCACTCCCGGTCTTTGGGCCAGCTCTTTCTGCGTAAGGCCCCTGTATTCACGCCAGGCAGTGATCGGGAAAACGCCGTCTACTTCCTTGTGAACGACCTCCATGGGCACATAAGGCCCTTCGGGTGGCTCAAGCTCCAAGCCCACCGCGTCCGCTGGAAAAAAACACGAATTGGACAACTGACGGACTGCGGGATCGGAGAAGACCCCTACAACGCCAGCGAGCTCGTTGCTACCAAGTTGAGGGGACAGGGTATTGGAGAATGAGTGCGTCTGGTGTCATGATGACCATGCCATGAATCATTGCTTGGCAGATCAGCATGCGATCAAATGGATCCTTATGGAGTTCAGGGAGTCGGACGAGATGCAGCGTTGCACTTTCTTCCAGCAGCAACGTCTCCACACCGTGTTGTTTTCTTTGGGTTGGAATGAACCTCTCGGGCGACTCAGGCAGAGGCAGTCGTCCAAGGGCATATTTGACGGAAATTTCCCACGTGGAAACAGAGCTAAGAAAAACCTCGTTTGCCGGATCAGCAAAGAGTTCCCGGGCCCGCGCCGAGAGTTCAGGGGCCTCGGTAATAACCCAGAGGAAGGTACATGTGTCCAAGAGGATTCTCATTGCCCTTTGCCGGAAAAGGCGCTCATTATTTCAGGTGGCAGAGGATCAAAAAATTCAGCAGGAACCCGGAAGGTGTCTTTTGCCAAACCTAACGGGCGTTTGGATTTTCTGTCCGGTGGGATGGGGCGAATTTCCGCGACAGGGATATTCCTCTTGCACAAAATAATGGTTTCTCCTTTGGCCAGCTTTGCAAGATAGCGGGAGAGATGGGTTTTTGCCTCATGGATGTTGATCTTAATCATAGTTTATTATTAGCCTAGAAAGTAAACTAAGTCAAGCGGAATTTTCAGGCGGAGAATTTGTTCGAGATGCCAACGTCAAACTCACAGATGGACGGGCTATGGTGGTAGGCTCCAGTACGGTACCAGTTCGAGGGCTGCCACTCAATATGGGTCCGATCTGACTGTCAACCTAAACCTGACTCCCTTCAACAACTCAATTTTGCCCCCTCTTGTAGACAAAAAAGTGCGCCACATTGGATGGCAGGCAACGGAACAAGCCGTCCAACCATATTGACTATGGTATTTGACCATGGTAAACTTCATACACGCTGTTGGCAAGGAGGTGTAAGTATGGAGACCATAGCCATTTCGAAGTTTAAGGCGACATGTCTTTCGTTAATGGAGCGGGTGAAAAAGACTGGAGAGCCTTTACTGATCACCAAAAGAGGGGAACCGGTTGTCTTGGTTGGCCCCCCTCCACCACCACCCAAAAGGAAAAACGCTTTTGGCTGCATGAAGGGCACCATCCATATTAAGGGCGATATTGTGAGCCCACTTCCTGAAGACCATTGGGAAGTTTTGAGCTCATGAATCTGCTTTTGGACACCCATATCTGGATATGGAATCTTGCGGGGAGCCAGAGACTACCGGCGAGATTAAGACAAACGATTGCCAGCAATAAGACTGAGGTGTGGCTTTCTCCAATCTCTGTTTGGGAAACCTTGGTTTTGGCAGAAAAAGGCAAGATTCAGCTTGAGCGGAATCCTCTCGCTTGGGTTCAAGAGGCCTTGAGTCGGTGGCCCGTCAAAGAAGCCCCTATTAATATCGCAGTGTGCATGAAGAGCCGGGAGCTGGATCTACCCCACCAAGATCCTGCGGATCGGTTTATAGCGGCAACAGCCCTGATTTATGGCTTGCATCTAATGACGCTCGATAAACGTTTATGTTCAGCAAGATGGTTGCCTACTGTTGAGCTATGAGAGTCCAGAATACGATCAGAACCAGCCACTAACAACGAATACTTCCAAATATTCAGCCTAATTTCTCCGAAAAGAACCAACTTAAGGGAGCCTTGATCGGACACCATGAACGGGTTTTACGGCCGGATTCTCACGGTGGATCTGACGGATCACCGCTTTCATGTTGAAAGCATCGAAGGGGAGGTGCTCGAAAGGTTTCTGGGAGGTAAAGGACTTGCATCCTATCTCCTGGCCAAGTTGAACCCTCCCAGGGTCGATCCGTCCAGTCCGGAAAATCACTTGATCTTTGCCACAGGGCCTGTGTGCGGGAGCCCGCTCTGGGGTTCTTCCAGGTACGGCGTGTTCACCAAGTCTCCGCAGACCGGCTTCTATTCGGAGTCTTATGCCGGGGGGCGGGTCCCCGAAGCCATGGATGCCGCGGGATACGATGGGATCATTATCAAGGGGCAAAGCACCAGGCCCGCGGTCCTGGTGGTTCATCCCAAGGGGGTAGAATTCCATGAGGCGGGTGATTTATGGGGCATGGATACCCACCAGAGCGAGGATGAGGTTGTCAGAAAGTTCAGGAGCAAGGAACAGAAAACGGTTCGAACCGGTGCGGTGGTCATCGGCCCGGCCGGAGAGAACCAGGTCTGTTTTTCCGTCATAGAGAATGACCACTGGCGTTCGGCGGGCCGGACGGGTGCGGGCTGTGTCATGGGGAGCAAGAGGCTTAAGGCCATCGTGTTTCAGGGAGACTGTCGCCGGAAGCCGGCTAACCGGAAGGCCGTGGGGATAATAGCAAGACACCTGGCCCAAGAAGCCAAAGAGCACCCGCAAGTGGCCGCCTACAAAAGCATGGGCACGCCCATGATGGTCAAGGTCATGAACGAGGCAGGGGGCTTTCCCACCCGCTACTGGTCAGAAGGGACCTATGATAAGTGGCCGTCGATCAGTGCCGATGCCCTTCACAGCCGGTGTCAGGTCAAGCCCCACGCCTGTCTCAAGTGTTTCATGGCTTGCGGCCGCATGACCACCGTGAGGCATGGCCGGCATGCCGGCCTCAAGCTCGAAGGGCCGGAATATGAGACGATTTACGCCTTTGGCGGACTTTGCGCCATCGACAGCATCGAAGAGATCATCTACTTAAATGACATCTGTGACCGGCTTGGCCTGGACACGATCACTGCCGGCAATCTTTGCGGACTTGCCATTGAGGCGGCCCGTCGTGGAAAAATGGACGTCCCCATCGATTATGGACAGGTGGATGCCATTGCCGAGCTTTTGAGAAAGATCGCCTCTCGCGAGGGCATCGGTGATCTTTTGGCCCAGGGCATCAGGACCGCTGCCAAAGAGTGGGACCTGGAAGAGATCGCGATTCACGTCAAGGGCCTGGAACCTGCTGGCTATGACCCGAGGGTCCTCAAAGGCGTTGGGCTGGGGTATGCCACCTCGGACAGAGGCGCCTGCCATCTGAGGGCCACGTTTTACAAGCCTGAACTCACCGGCATGATTGATCCTGGTGCCATCAAGGGCAAGGCTGCCATGTTCGTGGACTTTGAGGACCGCCTCACCCTTTTTGATACCTTGATCCTGTGCCGTTTTTATCGGGACCTGTACCCCTGGGAATCCTTGTGCGAGATGGTGGAAGGGATTACAGGGCTGAAAGCTGACCGGTCGAGCCTTGCGGCCACAAGCGCCAATGTCTCGAATACGGTGCGCCGATTCAACATCCAAGAAGGGTTAAAACGGAAAGACGATAGGCTTCCTGCGCGTCTCTACAACGAGGCCCTGAAAAGCGGGCACCAGATACGCGAGGCTGAACTCGAGAAGATGCTTTCTGATTACTATCGCCTCCGGGGCTGGGATGAAGAGGGGCGCCCGCGTCATTCCTGAACCCATTACTCGCTATCCAGTATGCCCCGGATCTTTTCTGAAAGCTGTTTCAGGGAAAAGGGCTTCTGAATAAAGCCGTCACAACCCCGCGCCAGCGTCCGTCTTGCCTGTCCCTCTATGCTGTATCCGCTTGCAACCAGAATCTTGATGTCGGGGCTGATCTCCTTCATTCGATCGCAGGCTTGAGCGCCACCCATGTCCGGCATGATCATATCAAGGATAACCATGTCTATGCTGTCGTGATGTTTTTCATAGATCTCCACGGCCTCTTTGCCGGTTCTGGCCACCATCACCTGGTAGCCCAAAGCTTCGAGCATCTGTCGGCCAATATCAACGAGCATATCTTCATCATCTACCAAAAGGACCGTCTCTGTTCCCCGCATGAGCTCTCTGGTCCACCCTGGTTCTCTTGTCGCTTTCTCTTGATTCAGAGGGGCTGCCTCGATCTGGTCTTGGCTGTCACTGGCAGCGTCCAGGAGTTGTTTAGTCAGCTGCGCCCCCTGTTGAATCATCCCCTCTATGCCCTTAAGATGTTCAAAATGGGGATGACGAGCGTCGGTGTCCAAAAGCATCAAGGAGACGCGTCCCTGAATGCCGGCAAAAACGTTGTTCAGTTCGTGAGAGGCACTGCCTGCAGGGGATTGGGCCGCTTTAAGGGCTTCGGTGTTTCCTTGTGGGTCTATGCCGACACCAGGGTCGAACCTCCGATTCTGATCAACGCGCTCCTTTGAAGGCCTTCGATGAGGCCTTGCGGTTCCTTTGTCCGCCACCGCAGTTTGATTCTCGCCCTTTGTCACCTGATGCCCTGGCGATCGGAATACGCCTCTGCTTAGTGCAGGCATCAGACGAGAGATCTTGGGCGAAGGTTCTTTATCCCACCACATCTCGTATTCGCAGTAGGGACCGCCTTCAAAGAAGCACGTCCTTTCCCATAATCTTGCAGGGGAAAGCCGGAACCTGGTCGGTATCGCCTGGTAGAGGCCTTTGGCGAACAGACAGAAATCGCGGGTCAGGGGAAGCTCCTTGGACCAGTGGACGCGGATCAGGGCATGTCTATCGTAGGCTGAAAGGATTTCGATGGTGTTGCCACCGAGAAGCTTGCCGTTCCTTTCTTGGAGTCTGCGAATGGCACGGCTCGGGCCGGCCAAGGCCCGGAGCCATCTTTGTTGGGTGCCACCGCCTTCCCTTTGCCTTCCATGCCCTAAGGCGGCTTTGTACACAGCCATGTCGTCAGAGGTGGCCTTTTTGGCCTGCTCCATGATGTCCCGGCACACCTCGATACTGACACGATTTTTCGGATTACTCAAGAAACCCTCGGGATCTTCCCCTTCTGCGAGTCGCCCCTGCAAGGGTGTCCAGAGGAGGGACAGATTCTCAGGGCTATTGGCCCTCACGTAGTTGATGAGGGCACGGGTATTGAAACAGCTTGTTTCACCTTTCATGCGAGGGGCGTTCCCCTGAAATAAATATGCAGTCACGCAAAGGGGCCGTTCGTGCCCCGACTTTGACAGACTCGTAAAAAGTCAATTTTCCTCGCTCCGTGAACATTTTGGGCGTACTTAAGATGTTCAGCTAAAATGCTAAAACTCGGGCTAACACCCTCAGACAGTTAGCATTTCTTAACGCTGAACACCTCAAGTTCTTTTTCCCCAAAATGCTCAATGTCGCTCACA
>DAOUZN010000069.1 GCA_030665585.1 Deltaproteobacteria bacterium
AGAGGGGGCTCATTGGAGAAGGATACCTCTAACTCAAGATATGAATTCCACTGCGTCCCCTCAGGCGTCTCCAACGCATCAGCCCCCCGACTCAAGGTCTTGATTTCAGTGATTTCGCGGCTTATCGTCGCCTCAAAATACTCCTTCAGTATTTCAGAAATTTCGCTGAAACCGTCATCTTGATTCTTCAAAACAAAATCTTTTTGGTGCATACTTTCAAGTGTGGATGCGGACCTTGCATAAGTTGGGGCAACGATCCGGTAAACCCATGGATAACGGTACGCATTTGTGAGCGTCCATCCAATGACGATTAGACATACTCCCACTACCCCAACGTAATGCTTGATCTTGAACGGTATCATTCTCATCTCCTCTGCAGACGTCTTGTGTCGCCCAAGTTTTGCCCCATGTGACCGCGGACATCACACTCATATCTTGTGTCTATGTTGTTCATTACAAGAACAACCCTTGTTGGTCTTTTCGGAGCCAGGGCTCTCAGTCGTCGTCCATCAGAATGTCATTAGGCGCTTTTCATAAATGATAACACTGTCATATTCAAACAGAGCATTTAAGTGGTGTAGAAAGACGTGGCCCCCCTCTTCTTTCCAGGACGCTTGAAGAGATGTGTCGACTTGTTGATAAAGGGCCTCAATATCCTGAATGGATGAAGGCTTTGCTTCTTTACAGACCTCCCCGGCAAATTCCGTAATTAGCTTAAGCCACATTTGACTGACCCCCATCATAAAATAGGGCCACGACTTCCTGACTGGCGACGACCAGTTAAGATCACTGGTATCGCCAATATTTGGTTTGGTAATCCGGCTTGTGTCGTCATAGGAGTCTTTGATGATCAAACCAGCCCTTTTCATGGCTTCCAAGCGCGTATCGGATTTGATAGCATAATAGATTTCGCGTGCCGTCTCTGGGGCAGAATAGAAGATCAAACTGAATTGATGCCCGATTTCGTCTCGGATCGCCCTTCTGTGAAATCGCCACAGGACAATATTGTTTTGGTGTTCATACAACACAGGCGATACAATCTCACGGGCTAGAAGCAAGTCCATGTGCCAGGACGGGTCTTTGTCTTCCGGCCATCTCATGACAAAGCAGGCATGCCACCAACCATTTTCAGGACTCTCCACTTTCTCCTTGATTGGCCTAAGATCTGGCGAAGCAATCGGCCCCACGGACGCACAACCCGCCATCACTGTCATGACTAACGCTATAGCGGCCAATGAATATCCATGGACTTTCAGGCGAAACATAAGCATCCTTCCTTGAATAGAGAATCGAACGGCAAAAGCGACCCCGTGCCACCTTGCCGTAGTTTCGAGATTGTTACCTTACGGATGACAACCAGTTTCGTCAACTCCTTAAGCGTTTTGGCCTTTCCCGGGAAGGTTACCAGAAGGTGAGAAAGCTGACGACTATTTCTTGCCCGGGGCACATCGCAGAAGTGGTTGCCCTTGAAAAATCATGCAAAGTTGTTTAAAAGAATAAAAGTGAGGTCTAGAACCCAACAAAAACTGATCACTGGGCCGTGAAAATCAGCAATGATGAGAGCCGGTCGCCGTTGTTTGAAGCGTGAGCGCTCTTTTGGTAGACCAGCTATTGTTTATTATGGGGTCGAAGAAAAGACGAAGAATCCATTCTGGTCAGGGCCTAGAACCCTCGAAAACGCATGAGAGACTCGTCTCTGCCGAACGTCTGAAGGCTACGGTCAGGGTGGCCGGCGAGATTGCCCATGAACTGAATACCCCTCTTGGCGGTATCCTGATGTATAGTCATCTCCTCTTGGGGGATCTGGCTGAGGAGGATCCGCACCGGGGAAAAATTGTTAAGATTAACAAGTTGGCCCATCGGTGCAAAATCATTGTGCAGGGTCTACTCGATTTTGCCCGTGAGGAAAGCCTTCACCCAAAGGCGGTTCGGATCAACCGAATCTTGCGTAACGTGATAGGTTTTCTAGAGGATCATGTCCTTTTAAAAAACATTTCCATTCAGACTGACCTTGATCCCGCTCTGCCGATGGTTTCAGGGGATGAAAACCAACTCGAACAGGTCTTTGTAAATCTCATTATCAACGCAGCACAATCCATGGACGGAACAGGCACCCTGACGTTGCGCACCGAGTTTGCCCTTGATATGAATCAGGTTCGGATTGAATGTTTGGATACGGGTTGTGGTATAGACGACGAGCACCTGGGCAGGATCTTCGAACCCTTTTTTACCACCAAGAAAAAGGACAAGGGAACGGGTCTGGGCCTTTCCATCTGCCACGGTATTGTTCAACGGCATGGGGGAACCATGACGGTGGAAAGTTCAAAGGGACAAGGGTCCACATTCAGTATCCGTTTGCCTGCCGCCGAGGTAGATTCGGTCCCCCGGGCTGACCAGGTTGTGACCCTATAGGTGGCCACGTGACGTCCTGGAGGTTGATCTGACGGCAAAGAAGAGCGACACTTCCTGAACATTTCTAACTGGAACATTTCGAGCTTATGGAGGCCAGTTACAACATCCTAGTGGTTGACGACGACGCTTTTATGCGGGACGCCTGCCAACAGGCGCTTACCAAACATGGGCACAGCGTCACTGTGGCGAAGAGTGGTCGCGAGGGGCTCGCCCTGCTCGAAGACTGGTCATTTGATCTTATCCTGCTCGATTTGAAGATGCCCGGCGAAGACGGGCTATTTGTCCTGGCCAAGATCCAGGACCTCGATCCCGAGGCGATCGTCGTCATGATCTCAGGATACGGCTCCATTGAGACGGCTGTTCAGGCCATTAAGCTCGGGGCCTTTGACTTCATTGCCAAACCCTTTACCCCGGACGAGCTGCTCAAATTGGTCAACCGGGTACTTAGAAACCGCCGTCTCACCATCGAGAACCTGTGTCTCAAGCAAGATCTCCAGCAGCAGCCCAGGCACACGGAAATTATCAGTGAAGGCCCTGCCATGGCAAAGGTCAAGGAGATGATCGCCATGGTAGGGCCCACGGACAGCACCGTATTGCTACAGGGTGAAAGTGGCACAGGCAAGGGCCTTGTAGCCCGAAAGATCCACGAGATGAGCAAGCGACGTGAACATCCCTTCATCTCCGTCGACTGCGGCTCATTGGTGAAAACACTTTTTGAAAGTGAGCTTTTTGGCCATGTTAGAGGGGCCTTTACCGGCGCAAATGCAACCCAACACGGCAAGTTTGAGATGGCCCACGGAGGCACTCTATTCTTCGATGAAATATCCAACATTGATTTGGAAATTCAGGCGAAGCTCCTCAAGGCAGTGGAAGACAAAAGCATTTCCAAGGTAGGAGATCACAAGGTAGTCAAGGTCGATGTTCGTCTCATATCGGCCACAAACCGAGATCCTCAAGAGGCCATGGCCAAGGGATACTTTCGAGAAGACCTGTTTTTCCGGCTTAATGTAATTTCCATTGACTTGCCCCCTTTGAGAGATCGCAAAGAGGATATCCCACTGCTGGTGAGTCACTTCTTGAAGGTGTTCAGCCAGAAACAAGCAAAGACAGTGCAGGGTTTTTCTCCTAACGCCATGAAGACACTCACACAATACAGCTGGCCTGGAAACGTTCGTGAACTGGAAAATACCATAGAACGCCTAGTCGTATTTGCCCGGAACCAAACCATTACCTCACAGGATCTTGTTTACTCCAACACCGTCTGTTCCCCAATGGTGACGACAGAACCGATCCGTCTGGAGGAAATGGAGCGACAGCATATTATGAAGGTGCTGGCCAGGGAAAATGGAAACAAGACCCGAGCTGCTCAATTGCTTGGGATTGATCGCAAAACACTCAGGACCAAACTCAGGAAATATGAGCTCCTATCTTCAGAAGGCAAGGTACATCAGAACGCCATTGGCACACAAGGCTCATAATGCGTATCTCCCCACAATGGTTTCAATAGCTCCCCAGGATTCTCAGATAATCCGTCTTTTCCTTCAGAAGACTGACTACGGGTTTGAACGCATCTGATTCAATATCTGCTTCAAGGTCCACATAGAACATGTACTCCCACGGTTTTCCATGGATCGGGCGGGATTCCAGCTTGACCAAATTGATGCCGTTTCCGGCAAACACTTTCAGGGTTTCGTAGAGGGCCCCCGGCTGGTTGCCTGTTGAGTAAATGAGAGAAGACTTGTGCCGAGGCCCGTTTTCAAGTGGCTCGGTGCCTATGACCACAAATCGGGTATAGTTTCGGGGATTGGTTTCAATTCCCTCCTCGATAATCTCCATCCCGTGAATGTCGGCAGCCTCTTTGCTGGCAATGGCCGCGTTCGTCACATCACCCTTTTCCTTAATCTGACTGACGGCCCTTGCCGTATCCTTCATCGAAACCAGTTCCCAGGAGTCATGGCGCTCCAGGAACTGCCGACATTGCTGGAATACCTGGGGATGAGAAAATACGCGCTCGATGGTTTCCACCTTGACCCCTGGATGGCCAATCAAGTGGTGCATGATGCGAAGTGTAATTTCCCCGACAATTCTCAAGTTGTATTCGAGGAGAAGGTCATAGTTTTCGTGTATGCTGCCGGTGAGAGAATTCTCTAAGGGTACCACGCCGAATTCCGCATTGCCCCCCTTGATCGCTTCAAAGATCGCCCTGAATGAAGACATGGGCACTGCCGCTACCTTGGTCCCAAAATACTGCGTGCAGGCCTTCTGACTGAAGGTGCCCATCTCTCCCAAGAATGCGGCCCTCTGTACCCCTTTGCCTTTGGTCTTACTTAGGTGTTTGACGGCCGTGGCCTTGTCAAGATAGCCAAAATCGAGCTGCTTGCCAATAACCGGCGCAATCACATAAATATTCCGCATGAGTCGCCCGAACTGTTTCGGATAAAGGCTCTGGGCACCATCAGAAAGGGCCTTGTCCGGGTCATGATGCACCTCGATCATCAACCCATCTGCCCCAGCTGCAATGGCGGCTCGGGCCATGGGACTGACCTTTTCACGGATGCCGGTGGCATGGCTGGGATCGATGATGACCGGCAAATGGGTCAGGTTCTTGATCACCGGAATGGCGGACAGATCAAGGGTGTTACGGGTGTAAGGTTCAAAAGTGCGAATGCCTCGCTCGCATAGGATGACATCGTCATTGCCCTCAGAAAGGATATATTCGGCCGACATGAGCCATTCTTCAATGGTGGCTGAAAGCCCTCTCTTCAAAAGGACCGGTTTGCCCAAGCGCCCCACACATTTCAGGAGTTCGAAGTTCTGCATGCTCCGGGCGCCGATCTGAACAACGTCCACATACTTCATCATCATGTCTGCTTGAGTGGGCGAGGTCATCTCTGTCACAACACCAAGCCCCACTTCTTCCCGGACCTCGGCAAGAATCTTCAGACCCCGTTCTCCCAGGCCCTGGAAGGAATAGGGGGAGGTTCTCGGCTTAAACGCCCCGCCGCGAAACAGAACAGCGCCGTACTTCCTGACCTCGCGGGCAATCGTCAGGGCTTGATCCCGGCTTTCAACGGCGCAGGGACCCGCGATGACCACAATGCGCTCCCCGCCAATCACGACATCCCCGACATGAACGGCGGTGTCTTCATGATGCATCTGCCGGCTCGCCAGCTTGAAGGATGTGGAGATAGGTACCACCTTTGCAACGCCGGGGAGCTGCTGAAAAAAATTCGCATCGTGACCTGCCTTGCCGGTGACGCCCATGATAGATTGTCCGGCTTCTGACATCTCACGGACCATGCAACCGTCCTCGCGGAGTGTGCTTAGAATGCGGTTTTTCTCCTCTTGCGTGACCGTTTTTTCCAATACGAGAATCATGGCCAACCCTCCTTCCACAAAAAGAAAGCCCCGAGAGTCTGTCTCTCAGGGCTTCAGGCCAATAAAAACCCCGAGCAGACCCGCCAGGTCCACCCGGGGTATTGAGCGCGTGGCGTTACACGGCCGGGTGGACGCCTCTAAAGATAAAAAAGAAGCGCCCAAAAACCAATATCCTTGCATCATCCCGCTTGTTCATCATTGATGTCATGCCTGCCATGCCTCCTGGCAATTCAAATATACCTTACGCCACCGTGGAACGATTGTCAAGCATCTTTTACGCAGAGCATCACGTGACCATGCGTGACCATGTAAATTTGGTATTGACAGGCCGACGGATGGCTGTTAATATTATAATAAATTTTACGAAAGGCAAAATCCTCAGACCTTGACAAAGGAGATGACATATCGCTGGTGGTGGTGCGGCATAGCACTTGGAGTGTGCCCACCCCATTAGCTTCGACATGCGTCTGAGCAATAGCCGTGAGCCACTTCAGGGCCCGCGGCTTTTTTTGTTTCCTTCTAAGGCCGCGGGACCGTCCAATCCACGGCCTTTTTTTGTTGTTCAAAACCGCTCACAGGTAGGAGCGAGGACAACCTTTTCAACGATTGCTGTAGGTGCACTTGGAGATGGAAAAGAGAATGTATCCCTCAAGAGATGAGTTCATACGGCTGACGAAGACCTCAAACCTGGTCCCGGTCTATGGGGAGATCCTTGCCGACACGGAAACTCCCATCAGTGTATTCAGAAAGATGGGTACTGTCCCTCACAGTTTCCTCCTCGAGAGTGTAGAAGGAGGTGAGAAATGGGCTCGCTACAGCTTTATGGGGATCGACCCCATATTCACGTTCAAAAGCAGGGGTTGCCATACCATCATCCAGTCAGACAATGGCTCTGAGGAGCAGACCGTTGACGATCCTCTCCGTTTTCTTGAAACACGCCTTGCCGCTTACCGGCCTGCCCAATTGGATGGACTCCCCCGTTTTTTTGGTGGAGCTGTGGGTTACATCGGATACGAGATGGTGTCGTTCTTCGAGCCGATTCCAGACGCTCTGCCTGATGGGCCCGGTGTTCCCGACATGTGGTTCATGGTTCCCAGGATCGTGTTAATTTTCGACAACCTCAAGCAGTCCATGAAGGTGGTTGTCAATGCCGAGGTTGCCCCAGAGGCTGATCCTGCGGCCTGTTACGACGAAGCCGCAGATCGCATCGAGTCCGTCATTGACCAGTTAAGACAACCTGTTGCGGCCGTCAACAGACCCCGGAAAAGATCTCCCCTCGGGCCCATCCAGGGCAAAATCTCTCAAGCCCGGTTTGAATCTATGGTATCCAAAGCAAAAGAGTATATCCGGCAGGGAGAGATCATTCAGGTGGTCCTGTCGCAAGGCTTTGAGACAGACACGGCGGCAGAGCCCTTTGACGTGTACCGAGCCCTCCGGCGTATTAACCCTTCACCCTATCTCTTCTACTTGCAGTTCGACGGGGTTTCACTCCTTGGCTCTTCTCCAGAGGTGATGGTCAGGGTTGAGGGCAGCCGCGTCACATTGCGACCCATTGCAGGCACAAGGCCCCGGGGGAAGACGGAGGCAGAAGATAGTCGACTTGAAGCGGAACTTCTGGCCGACCCCAAGGAACGCGCTGAACACGTCATGCTTGTGGATCTGGCCAGAAACGATGTGGGCCGGGTAGCGGAGTACGGCAGCGTGAAGCTCAGCGAGCTGATGATCGTGGAGCACTATTCTCACGTCATGCATATTGTCTCCAACGTTGAAGGGGTCTTAAAGAAAGGCATGAACGGGTTTGATGTGCTTCGCGCCTCCTTTCCAGCAGGCACGGTATCCGGGGCACCCAAGGTGCGTGCCATGGAGATTATTCATGAGCTTGAGCCGTGTCGTCGTGGTCCCTATGCCGGGGCAGCAGGATATTTCAGTTTTGACGGCAATATGGACCTTGCCATCACCATACGGACCATCGTGATCAAAGACACAAAGGCCTTTATGCAGGCTGGGGCCGGCATTGTGGCCGACTCTGTACCCAGCACTGAATATGAGGAGACGGTGCACAAGGCCGGGGCGCTCTTTGAGGCCATCAGAACGGGGGCCAGAGGATTGGAGTGAAGCGATGATACTCATGATCGACAACTATGATTCGTTTACGTATAACCTCGTTCAGGCGTTTGGGGCCTTTGGAGAAACCATTCAGGTCTTTAGAAATGACAAAGTCACCTTGGGCCGTCTGCAAGGGTTCCAGCCCGACAGGCTGGTTATATCTCCGGGGCCGGGTGTGCCGGCCGGCGCCGGCATTACCCTTTCGGCCATACGTCATTTTGCGGGAATCGTCCCGATCCTTGGGGTGTGCCTCGGACATCAGGCCATCGCTGAGGCATTTGGGGGAAAAGTGGTGCCGGCCCAACGCCTGATGCACGGGAAGGTGTCTCGTATCTATCACGACGGCAAGCGTTGTTACAGGGGTGTGAAGCAACCCTTTGAGGCCACCCGGTACCACTCCCTGGTGGTGGACCGCGCTTGTCTGCCGGAGTGTTTAGAGATCGTTTCTGAAACCAAACAGGGGGAGATTATGGGAATCAGGCACAAAGAGCTGCCCATTGAAGGGGTGCAGTTTCATCCTGAATCGTTTCTGACTCAAGAGGGTGAAAAGGTGCTGCTCAATTTTTTGCGCCAATAGTATTGACGAAGAGGAGGGTCGCCATGATTAGAGAGATGATTCAAAAAGTCGTGAAGGGCGAGGACCTTTCAGAAGAAGAAATGGTCAGCGTCATGGATGAAATCATGGAAGGCAAGGCAACAGACGCGCAAATTGGAGCCTTTATAACGGCCCTGCGCATGAAAGGGGAAACGATCGCAGAGATTACCGGCGCAGCCAAGGTCATGCGGGCCAAGGCCACACCCATTCGAGTGCTGAACCATGCGGTGGGTCTTGACAGAGATGAGATCAATGTTGACCAGGAAACGATCGTAGATACCTGTGGGACGGGAGGCGATGGGACCAACACCTTCAATGTTTCAACCACCACGGCGCTTGTGGTCGCCGGAGGCGGCCTCAAGGTGGCCAAGCACGGCAATCGAAGCGTCTCCAGTCAGTGCGGCAGCGCGGATGTCCTGGAGGCCCTGGGCGTGAACCTGGACGTCCCCCCGGAGGTGGTCGAGGCGTCTATCAGAAGCGTCGGCATAGGATTCCTTTACGCACCCAAGCTCCACGGGGCCATGAAGTACGCCATAGGTCCGAGGCGGGAGATAGGTATCCGATCCATATTCAACGTCCTTGGCCCTTTGACGAATCCGGCCAGAGCGAATGTGCAGGTTCTGGGCGTGTACAAGTCGGAGCTCACTTCCTTGCTGGCAGAGGTGTTGCAGCGTCTGGGCAGTACCAGTGCCCTCGTCGTCTATGGAGAGGGGAGCTTTGATGAGATCAGCATTGTGGGTCCCACACAAGTAAGCGAACTGCGAGATGACACGATCAGGGACTACCGCATAGAGCCCGAAGATTTTGGCATGTCCCGGGCCAATGTCTCAGATATCAAGGGCGGGGACGCCCAAGAGAACGCGGCGATCATGCGAGAGATCCTCGACGGCCGGCCGGGACCCAGGCGTGACATCGTGCTCTTGAATGCGGGAGCTACCTTTTATGCCGCTGGCAAGGCCCCAGATATTCAAGAGGGCATCAAGATAGCGGCTCAAAGCATTGACTCGGGCACGGCGACCAAAAAGCTTGAGCAACTGATAGAACAGACGAATCCCTGAACAAGGCATTTCACATGATCCTGGCTGACATTGTCGGTCATAAGAAGCGAGAGCTTAAACGCCGAAAAGAGGCCGTGCCTCTGGCTGCCGTGAAGGAGAGCATAGACCCACTTCAAAGCCCACGGGCATTTGGGAAGGCACTGACACAATCTGCAGACCTCGCGTTGATCGCTGAGATCAAGAAAGCATCGCCCTCTGGGGGCCGGATTCGAAAAGAGGTTGATCCTGTTGAGATCGGCAGACTTTATGAGGACGCTGGTGCAGCTGCTGTTTCTGTACTCACTGATGAGCGTTTCTTTCATGGAAGTCTTGCCAGTGTGAAACAGGTTAAGGATGCCGTTAGCATTCCCGTGTTGCGTAAGGACTTCATCATCGACCCGTACCAGATCTATGAATCACGGGCCTTTGGGGCCGATGCCGTCTTGTTGATTGTGGCTGTCCTCTCTGATGATGAGCTTCGGGCTTTTCTTTCTCTTTGCAGGGAGCTGGGGCTGGAAGCCCTGGTGGAGGCGCATACGGAGTTGGAGCGGGACAAGGCCCTTGAGGCCGGTGCTGATATCATCGGGATCAACAACAGGGATTTGACCACCTTTGCCGTGGACCTTTCCACAACCACGCGTCTGGCTTCTGGCATGCCGGAAGGAATGACTTGTGTCAGTGAAAGCGGTATCAAGACCCGTGATGATGTGGAGCGTCTTCGAGAAGCAGGGATTGATGCCGTGCTTGTGGGTACGGCTCTTATGGCGGCAAAAGACATAGGGGCAAAGATCAAAGAGCTTTTTGATATGTAATTTTGATGGTTTCGTAAAAAGCTAGTTTATGCCGCTTCGCGGCGTCCTATCGACAACGAAGTCGACCAAGAGCAAGCAACGCTTAATAAAAATATAATTTCAGATAGTTGTTCAATGGCCGCAATGTATCAATAAAAACGACTTCGTTGGAAGTCCATTTTACTCACTCCGTGAACATTTTGGGGGCCCTTAAGATATTCAGCTAAAATGCTAAAACTCGGGCTAACGCCCTCAAACAGTTAGCATTTTTTAACGCAGAATATCTCAAGTGCCTTTATCCCAAAACGTTCAATGTCG
>DAOUZN010000054.1 GCA_030665585.1 Deltaproteobacteria bacterium
CAGTGTCCAATTCAGAAATGAGCAATTTTTTTGATGAGCAAGGCCGCACAAGGGTTTACGGCGAGGCGTACATAATGTACGTCGCAGCCGAAAACCCGCGGAGAACGCCGCTCATCGGAAAAAGGGCCATTTATGGATGGACAATAACTAGTCATTAGGAGTAGTTGTGGCTTCAACAACAGAAGCGACTTTACGCCGTACATTTCTAGGCAGTGGCAGTGATTCCTGCATGGCGGTAGGTGTGGTCGCCATTTTGATGGTTATGATCATACCGCTACCCCCCTTCTTGCTGGACTTTCTGTTAGCGCTCAATATCACTTTTTCCATTGTTGTTATTCTTATGGCCATGTACACGGTCAAGCCGTTGGATTTTGCCGTATTTCCCTCTGTCCTGTTGGTCGCCACCCTGTTCAGGCTTTCCTTAAACGTCGCCTCCACAAGGCTCATCCTCCTTCATGGAAATGAAGGCGCAGTCGCTGCAGGGAAAGTCATCAAGTCATTTGGCAGTTTTGTCGTAGGCGGGAATTACGTTGTAGGCCTGATTGTTTTTATGATTCTTGTCATCATCAATTTCGTGGTCATTACCAAAGGCTCCGGGCGCATAGCTGAGGTGGCTGCACGTTTTACCCTTGATGCCATGCCTGGAAAACAGATGAGCATTGACGCCGATCTGAATGCGGGGCTCATCGATGAGAAAGAGGCCCGGCAGCGCCGGGACGTGATTGCAAGAGAAGCTGAGTTTCACGGGGCCATGGACGGTGCAAGCAAGTTTGTCCGAGGAGATGCGATTGCGGGGATCATTATCACATTTATTAACATCATCGGAGGGTTTGTGATCGGAGTGCTCCAACAAAAAATGCCACTTGTGATCGCCGCACAGAATTACACCCTCCTTACGGTGGGTGACGGACTCGTCACCCAGATTCCTGCTCTTATTGTCTCAACATCAGCAGGCCTTGTCGTGAGCCGGGCAGCTGCCGAATCAAGCATGGGCGCCGACTTTGGCAAACAGCTCTTGTCCAACCCGCGAGCGGTCTATCTGGGGTCGCTCGTGATCTTTTTCTTCGGGCTTATTCCAGGCCTACCTCATATTCCATTCATCGTCCTCGGTTGCATTGTTGGAGGTGCCGCCTATCTTTTTGATAGAAGAAGACAGAGGGCGGCGGCTGTAGAACACCTTAAAGAGACCGAGGCAGACCAAGCTGAGAGTGCTCCTGAATCAGTGGAACACCTTCTTATGCTGGATCCAATGGAGCTTGAGGTGGGATACGCTATCATTCCCCTGGTAGATAGACAACAGGACGGGCAGCTCTTGGATCGGATCAGATCGATCAGGCGCCAGTTTGCCTTGGAAATGGGTATGGTCATTCCGGCCATTCATATCAGGGATAATCTCAATCTGAAGCCATCTGCCTACCGAATTCTTATCAAGGGTGTGGAGGTGGACAAGTATGAATTGATGGTCAATCATTTGATGGCCATGGATCCAGGCGATGCGGTTCAAAAGATCGACGGCATTCCGACCAGGGAGCCTGCCTTTGACCTCCCTGCTGTGTGGATTCCTGAAAACAAACGAGATGAGGCAAAATTTGCAGGGTACACGGTAGTGGATGGTGCGGCAGTGATGGCAACCCACGTGACTGAAATCATACGTCGCCATGCCGATGAATTGCTAGGGCGACAGGAGGTTCAAAACCTTTTGGACAACCTTGCAAGAACCCACCCAAAAACGGTGGAGGAACTCACACCCTCTCTGCTTCCATTAGGCACCATTCAAAAAGTCTTGCAGAATCTTTTGAGAGAGGGGGTTTCCATCAGGGACATACTGACCGTTGTGGAAACCTTGGCTGATTACGCGCCGGTGACCAAGGATCCAGATTTTTTGACAGAGTATGTCCGACAAAGGCTTTCTCGAGCCATCGTGAGCCCTCACCTCCCGGAAAACGGGGTTCTGCCTGTGGTTACCCTGGAGCAAGATGTAGAGGACGTTCTTTTGAATAGCATTCAACACACAGAGCATGGCTCATATCTGTCCGTGGAGCCTGAAGTCGCTAACTCCATCATGAAGTCAGTGAGCAAAGAGATGCAGAAACTGATGGCCAAGGGCTTTCAGCCGATCGTTTTGTGTTCTCCCCAGCTCAGAAGACATTTTAGGAGGATGCTGGAACAGTTTGCACCATCTTTGACGGTGCTTTCTCACAGCGAACTGTCAAGTCATATCAGCTTTCAATCTTTGGGAAAGGTCCAGGTAGGAGATGGAGGTTAAAAAGTTCCAGGCCGGCACCATTCAAGAGGCGATCAATTTGGTCAAGGGAGACCTTGGTTCAGATGCGCTCATATTGTCCACGCGCAAGCTGACCAAGCAAGAAGGGCCATTAACATCTACGGCTGAAGCGTTGTTCGAAATAAACGCCATGGCAGGGGCAAAACATGGCGATTCGTCCGGATTGAATCCTTCCGAGTTCTCTGCTTTGGACGGTCTCAAGTCCGAGTTGAGGAGTATCAGGGAGATGATTTTCCCCTTGACCCAATCCCGGCATCTTATGGCGTGCTTCGAGGCGAATCCAGAGGCCATAGACCTTTACGCAAAGCTCATTCGACAAGGCATTGCTGAACCTCATGCCGAGGCTTTTCTGAGCAGAGGGGGGGCATTTGAGAAGCATACGCAGTCAACTTCCCATGGCTTACAGGAGGGGGTTTTGAAAGAGGTTTTGAAGGTCATTGACGTAACCGATCCTTTTGCTCACGGCGAAGGACAGATTGCAGCTGCGTTTGTAGGACCAACAGGCGTTGGCAAAACGACGACGATTGCTAAATTGGCGGCGGATCTTAGCCTGAAGCAAAAAAAGCGTGTAGGACTCATCTCCATAGACAATTATAGAATAGGGGCCGTAGAGCAGCTTAAGACCTATGCAGCCATCCTTGGGGTGCCTTGTTTTCCTGCCTTCAGTTATGCGGACCTGCAGGCCGCTTTAAGGCGGCTGAGTGCAAGAGACGTTGTCCTCATTGATACAGCCGGGCAGAGTCATTACGACACAGCACGCATGGAAGAAATGGAAGCGTTGATCGGTCGTGATCGCTCTATCAAGACTCATTTGCTGCTCAGCGCCGCCACGAGTGAATCGGAGATGCACGCCGCTGCTACAAAGTTTGGCCGGTTAAACTTCAGTAGTTACATTTTTACAAAGACGGACGAGACGAAGGCTCGAGGAATCATTATAAACCAACTCCTTAAACTAAAGATGCCCGTCTCCTTTATTACAACCGGACAACGGGTACCAGAGGATATCTTCAAGGCGACAAGAACAGGCATATTGCGCCTGATATTTGAGTAGGAGAATCGTCTAGTGGATCAAGCACATGGCCTAAGACTGATGGTGAAAAAGAAAGTCCATGATACCGGTGGTAGCGGGAACACTCGCAGATACTCCGGCAAAGGACCATTTCCCCGCGTCATTTCTGTTACAAGTGGCAAAGGGGGCGTGGGCAAGACCAACATCGTTGGAAATCTAGCCATAGCACTGAGAAGGCTCGGCAAGCGGGTCTTGATATTGGATGGCGATCTGGGCCTTGCAAATATAGACATTATTTTTGGCCTGAACCCCGCCTATAACATCAAGCATGTCATCAACGGGGAGAAAGACCTGGCAGACGTCATCGTGGAGGGGCCGGAGGAGATTCGTATCATACCAGCCGGCTCTGGTTTGCAACAATTGGTTGATCTGACGCAAGGGCAAAAACTGAACCTCTTGAATGAATTTGATGCGTTAGAGGAAGATTTCGACATCTTTCTAATCGACACAGGGGCGGGTATTTCTTCCAATGTTATCTATTTCGGCATTGCTGCGGAAGAACGAATCGTGGTGGCTACCTCTGAGCCAACGTCCATAACTGATGCCTATGCCTTGATTAAAGTGATGTTTACCAAGCATGGTACGAAGACGTTCAAGCTCCTGGTGAATATGGTGGACCATGAAGAAGAAGCCAGGTCGGTTTTTGAAAACTTGAGTAACGCTGTTGTGCGTTTTTTGAAGGGTATATCCTTGGAATATGTCGGGTTTATACCAAAGGATGGCCATTTAGAAAGATCGGTCAAGCAACAGTGCACTGTCATCCAGCGTTACCCGGAGAGCCCGTCAAGCAGAGGGTTTTCTGAGTTGGCCAATCGCTTGCTGGCCTCATCAGAAAATGTGGCTCAGGATGGGAACATCAAGTTCTTCTGGAAAAAACTAATGAACCGTTGATGGATATGATGCAGAAAGCCCAAGTAAAACACGCCTACGGCAAATCGAGTCCTAAGGGGCGCAAGATCAGAGACAACATGGAGCGCAACGACTTGGCCGTTGAGTATGCCCCCTTAGTGAAATTCGTAGCAAACCGCATAGCCATGCGCGTTCCACCCAGTGTATCTTTAGATGACCTCATGAGCGCGGGCATCATGGGGCTCTTAGATGCCATCGACAGATTCGACCCTTCGAGGCAGGTTAAGTTCAAGACCTATGCAGAGTTTAGAATCAGGGGGGCCATGTTGGATGAACTCAGGAGCATGGATTGGGTTCCCCGATCAACGAGAAAAAAGATCCACGATATGGAAAAGGCCATTACAGCCGTTGAAGGCAGACTGAAAAGGCCGGCGGATGATTTGGAAATAGCTGAAGAGATGGATATCGATCTGGATACGTACTATGGCGTTCTCAATAAAGCCAGGGGCATTGAGCTTTTGAGCCTTGATGCCTATCTCAAGGACGATGGAGATCATTCGGAATCAAAAAAGACTTTCAAAAGCTTAATTCGTGGAGATGATGACTTGGGTGATCACATCATGGCCTCGGAACTCCGACATGTCATTGCCGATAGTCTCAAGACACTGTCTGAAAAAGAACAAATGGTGCTTTCGCTATATTATTATGACGAGTTGACTCTCAGGGAGATTGGGGCAGTGCTGAACCTGACCGAATCCAGAATCTCTCAGATTCATACGAAGGCCGTTATCAAGTTAAGACCAAAACTGAAGTCATATTACCACATGGAATAGGTTGCCCATGGACAGGTCGGAGGAAAAACAAGAGCCATTGAAGGCTGATGATCATGGCAAGAGGTCAGCCGACCTTGAATCTCCTGGTAGCGCTGAACTCAAGAACAAAACGGATAAGAATCCCGACCCTGAAACTCTTTTCGGGGGCGAAACTCAGGGCGATTCAGTGCCGGAGGCCACGATCATACCGGAAGATGCCACTCCGCCGGGCGGCGACACGGGGCCGGAAGCAACTCCTGAGGAGAGCAAACCTTTTGCTCAAGGCTCAGCAGAAGAAGAGACTGAAGCTACGTCTGATCATGTGTCGTTTCCTGAAGCCGTTAAAAAGGGCCCTGGACCGGGAGCGTTTTGGTGGGTGAAGAAACACCAAAGGGCTGTTGGGAGTGCGGTTATTGGTCTATGTGTGTTATTTTCTGCCTATGGACTCAGCAGGCTTGTAACATGCCGTCATGGAAAGCACGAGAGCATGCCTTCCGTGCGGGTATACTGGGCTCCTGTGGAGAAGGGTGCCTCTGACCTGCTGGATTTTGCCAGGTTTCTGGTCCTACTTCCCAAGACGGACGAAGCGGCTTACTTACTATTAAGGATTTCAGTGAAACCGTCAAACCCTGCTGTATATGAGGAGATGGAAAAAAAGAAGGCCTTTTGTAGGGCCTCGATCTACGCCGTCCTAAATAAAGAGGTCGGAATGCGTGAAAGACAGAGGATTTCCATGAAGACATTGAAGCCGGATATTATGGACGCACTGAATAGCATGCTGGTTACTGGAACCATAGATAGGATCTATTTCACCGAGTTTTTAGTGGTGTGATGTGGGACCTTTTTTTGTTCCGTTTTGGGAGGCGAAGCCATGGCCGATATCATGGACATGAAGATCCCGCTGGGACAAGGCACTGGAATCAGAGAGATAGACAGGGCTACACAGCAGACCCTGAGCCTCAAGCGGCCTCCACCGAGAAGGAGGCCCAAAGAGAAAGAGAAAAAGAAAAGGAAGTCCCCTCATAGGTTTGCCGATACCCAAGGAAGCGAAGAGCGACAAACAGACACAGAGAAGAACAAGGCGGACCAGGCCTCCCAGCCGCGGGGTAGCATTCTGGACGTGACGATCTAGGCGTCGGAGCCGGAGAACGAGTTGAAGCCGGAATCATGATGTTGTCAGCCCCTATAGAATTTTGGGTGATCACGCAGGTTGCCATCGACCTGTGTCTAATCATCCTTTTTGTCATTTTTTTGAGGCAGGTAAAAGGCGCTTGCACCGGGCCTAAGTCAGGTCAGATAGAACGAGTGACCCGTATCCTGGAGCCCGCACTAAGAGATGCACAAGCGTTAGCCGGACAATTTGAGGCCCAGCTCAAGGAAAAACAACGTATTGTCAGCAGTCTGAACGAACGCCTGGACAGCCGCATCATCAGCTTAAATCTGCTGTTAAACCGTGCCGAGACCTGCCTTGCTTCCTGTGCAAGAGTCCCTGGCGAAAACGTGACTGCTGGCAGGGAGGTGTCCGATCTACAACAGGAGATCGTGACCCTTGCAGAAAAGGGACTTGAGGCAAAGGAAATAGCAAGTCGCCTTGAGATTTCGAAAGGCGAGGTGACACTTGTGCTTGATTTAAAAAAGAGGTTTTTGGAAATGGAGCAGGGTTAGGGATTTTTTGGCTTAAATGTTTAACAAAGCCGGACCCATCTCAATACCATCTTCCAAGCTCGTCCCGGTGGATAAAGCGAGTTGTGGCAAGATTCTGGCGGTTTACAAAGACGAGGTGGTCGAAGGTAGAATCATAAAATCGATTTCCCCTCAACATGCCATCATGTTAATCAAGGGCAAACAACTCCTGGCACGAACAGAAGGGGTGCCCCTCAAGCCTGGACAGCTTGCCTCCTTCAAGGTAGCAGAGACCTCCCCTCAGTGTATCCTAAAGTTTCTGGAAGTAACCAGTGATCAGGAAGATGGGATCACCGACTTACTGATGCGGAGTCATTTCCGTGGATCTCCTCACAAGTGCCTCATGGCCTTGTTGAATGCTTTGCGGGTCTCCAGGGAGGGATCGGCCCGAGAGACGGTGCCTCGTATCCTCATGCGAATGGGGGCGCTCCTTAGCCGTATCTCGCTTCGGCCTCACGACGTGGCCCACCCCGAGTTCTTGAAGTCATTCATCGACGGCTCTGGGCTCATGTGGGAAAACAAGCTCAGGACCTTGTTGCTTTCAGGTCTCGAACCCAGGCATCAGACTGAGGCCTTCATAGAACACGATTTGAAGGGATTGGCATTCAAGGCGCTGGCAGATGCCGGGACGGGCAAGCAGTTTTCCGCACAAGCGATGACTTCATTTCTGGATGACATGGAACACCATCAATGGCTGAACCTCTCCGCATTGGAAGAAAAAGGCAAGCTCTTGTTTATCATTCCCATGCAGTGGCCTGACAAATTGACCTTTGCGCAGCTCTTGATCGACCTTGGGGCCAGGAGAGGGGGCAGGGGTGGTGAGAATAATGAGGATAGGGCCTTTAAGCTTTCTCTCTTCTTGGACATGTCGCACCTTGGGCCGGTGCAGGTGCATGCTTCGGTCCTCGAAAAGGCGATCAGGGTTCGTTTTCTCGTCTCCAACGAGGACATCCAATCTTTTTTTGACCAGTACACCCCGGGCCTGCAACAGCAGCTTGAAAGGCATGGTTTTTCCTTGCAGCAGGTCACATGCCGATTGGAGGAACGGGCCAGTTTGGCCTCCACTTCCCTGGTGGACGCCATCATTGATGCGGACGAACACACGATCAGCTTGATCGCATAACCCGCGCAGATGTCTCCAAAACCCAAAAGAGCCATAGCCCTCAAATACAAACCGGGTGATGATCATGCCCCTTGTGTCACTGCAAAAGGCACAGGACGGCTTGCTGAAAGAATCATTAAAATGGCCCGCAAGCACGGCATCCCTGTGAAAGATGACCCGGATCTTGTTGAGGTTTTATCAAGACTCGATCTTCATGATGAAATCCCCCCTGAACTATACGTGGTGGTCGCGGAACTCCTGGCCTTTGTCTATAGCTTGAACCGACAGAAGGGTTCAAAGTAGGAAGATTTTTCCGGCACTAGGCAAACCCACCCCATGCTCACCCCTTGTGGCAACACGATCACCGGAGCCTCTGTTTTTTCTCGCGCCCATCGTGACTTTTTGCCGAAGGTGTAAAACTGGCTGAAATAACAAGTAATATGTCAAAAACCGAAGTGAGGATCCACGTCTTTTTCCCTCCGGGGCTTTCGGTTTTCAGGCGGGGCTTACCATTGAGTCGGCCTTGGCATCTTGGTTGCAATCCCACAAAGACAAAAAAGAGAGGGGTGATCCATTGCACAGTGGAATATACAATGCCGTAAGAGGGTGTCGCACGCAAGGCCTCAGGTTCGACACGATTGCCAACAACCTTGCCAATGTGGGAACCACTGGATTCAAGAAGGATATGGTCTATTTTGATCAGGCCCTTAGAATGCATGTGACGACGAACCTGAGTCCGGGCAATATCAGGCGTACAGGCAATCCCCTTGATGTGGCCTTGGAAGGAGAAGGATTTTTTAAGGTGCAGACACCAGCGGGTATTCGTTACACGGCCAATGGAAGGTTTCAATTGAATGCTGAAGGTCTGTTGGTGACGTCAAAGGGTGACCCTGTTCTGGGATCAAGCGGGCCAATCTCGATCCAAGGAAAGGATATCACCATCGATGATAGAGGCCGCATCGAGGTCGATGCATCGGCCGTGGATCGGTTGTCCATCGCCTCCTTTGAACGCCCCGAACGCCTTCAGAAAGAAGGTTCGTCCTATTATGTTTACAAGGGCGACGAGGGGGAAATCTCGGAGCCGCAGCAGACCTCAGTCAAGCAGGGCTATATTGAGGAGTCCAATGTAGTGGTAACGCAGGAGATGATCAAGATGGTCGAAGCCTTGCGGAATTTTGAATCGTATCAAAAGGTGCTGCAAACATTTGACGAGACAGACGCAAGAGTGGTTAACGAGGTGGGTAAACCTTAACCATAGGGGGGCTGCATATGTTAAGAGGCTTATGGACAGCGGCGTCGGGCATGGCCGCTCAGCAGTTGAACGTTGATGTCATTTCCAACAATTTGGCCAATGTGAACACCACGGCCTTTAAGAAGAGTCGTTCCGATTTTCAGGATCTCATGTACCAGACCCTTCGTTTGCCGGGGGCTACCACCGCGGCAGGCACTCAGCTCCCAACGGGCATCCAGATTGGAATGGGCACAAAACCCATGGGGGTGACCAAGTTGTTCTCTCAAGGGGACTATAACCAGACAAGTAATGATTTGGACCTGGCCATCGAAGGGAAGGGTTTTTTTAAAGTGGTGAGTAATGATGAAGAAGTCTATACCCGCGCCGGTGATTTCAAGATCGACAGTGAGGGGTATGTGTGCAACCCCGCCGGCGACAGACTCCAGCCCGAGGTCACGATCCCCCAGGATACGGTTTCTGTTTCCATCGATTCCACAGGAAGGCTGGTCGCCTTCGGCCCAGATAACACCGAGGCGGCCACGGCCGATCTCAAGCTGTATACATTTCCTAACGCCGCTGGCCTCTACAGCATGGGGCGCAATCTCTACCGACCCACGGAAGCCTCAGGGGAAGCCCTTGAAGGAACACCAGGCGTGGATGGGGTAGGGACCATCGCTCAGGGGTATTTGGAAATGTCCAACGTGAATGTCGTGGAAGAGATGGTGGGTATGATTATCGCCCAGAGGGCCTATGAGTCCAATTCCAAGGCCATTCAGACCGCTGATCAGATGCTTCAGATGGCAAACAATATCAAGCGTTAAATCAAAGATTCCCAATGAAAGGCCCAAAATGACACGTGATAAGCCCAAAATGAGAAATCTCCGGACGGTTGTGCTGGCCACACTCATCGCGGTATCGCTGGCATACGGTTTACCCCACGCCCGGGCCGACGTACAGACTCGCGTTACGGTAAAGGATCAGGCGTGGGTCAGAGGAGAAAAGGTGTACCTGAAGGACATCGCCAGCATAGAGGGTGCTCCTCGTGTGCGTGAGCGACTCGGGACGATCTCTTTGGCCTATGCTCCCAGTCCGGGCAGGCACAAGACATTGTATGGATCATGGATTGAGGGAAAGGTTCGCTCCAAAAGGTGGTTGCCAGCCAATGTCCGCTTGAACATACCGGCCCTTGTCCGGATAGCCCGGACGTCTCAAACCATTCCGGAGGAGAGCTTTTTGGGTCAATACACGAGCTACATGACCCAACAGCTCGGGATGCCCGAGGGTGATTTTAGGATCAGCCGCTTCAGGGTTGTAGGCAACGGCCCTCTCCCTGAAGGAAAACTTCGTGTTGAACTTACGGATCAGGCTGGCGGAAGGCGGATGGGACATGTCAGCCTCAGAGCCATTGTCCGGGTGGACGGCAAGATCGAAAGACGGGTTGTTCTTTCAGCTTGGGTCGACAGGTTTGAGAAGGTTGTCTGCACGGTTCGGCCGTTAGAGCGACACGCCATCCTTGCAGCAGAAGACTTGACCTTGGAGCGGAGAAACATTTCCAAACTCCCTGCCAGCGTGCTCAAGGCCGTAGAAGGGGTTGCAGGAAGAAGGCTGAAACATAGGCTCAAGGTGGGGAGCGTGGTACTGGCCAACACCATTGAGGAGCCGCCATTGATAACAAAGGGCGATCGCGTGACCATTATCGCTGAATTGCCCAACCTTGTCGTGACAGCGGTTGGCATTGCCCAAGACAAAGGGTCCTCTGGGGATCAGATACGTGTTAGAAACTGTATGAGCAAGAAGGAAATCATAGCGCGCGTCGTTGATGGCTCCACCGTCAAGGTGGACTTCTAAGGAGTGGTAGACGATGAGATCCAAGATACTTGTGCTCATTTGCATGGTGGCCGCGGGTGTGGCGATATTCCCAGGATGTGCCACCACCACACAAAAGACCTCGGTTCAGGCCCAGGCTGAGGATATCCAGCGGCCTCAATTTGAACCCTTTGAGGTGCCTTTGCCTTCCGAGGGATCCTTGTGGACCGATGCCGGCAGTACGAAGCTCTTCGGCGATATGAGGGCCAGCCAGATCGGTGATCTAGTGACCGTAAGGATTTCTGAGAAGCCGAGGGGCAAGTTATCTGCCAAGACGGAAACCAGTCGTGATTCGGGCATTGAGGCAGGCATCGATGACCTTTTGGGTTACATGAAGGCCTTGCAGGCGAAGAACCCCCCCAATTTCGATCGGCAGAGTATGTTCAAGGCGAATCTCAAGTCGGATTTTGTCGGTGAGGGCAAAAACAATCGAGATGGCGAACTGGAGGCATATGTTACTGCAAGAGTCGTCCAAGTCCTTCCAAACGGCAACCTTCGCATATTCGGCAAGCAAGAGATCAGGGTGAACAACGAGACCCAGTATATTACCCTTTCTGGAATCATACGCCCTGAAGATATCGACACCAACAATGAGATTCAGTCCGCCTACGTCGCAGACGCAAGGATAGCCTATTCAGGCAAGGGGGTCATAGCGGACAAACAGCGTCCCGGCTGGCTCATGCGGGTTGTTGACAACGCATGGCCGTTCTAGTGAGTGGTCGGGCCTCAGGGCTCAAGGGCAGTCGTTATAAATGACCAATGATAACAGGGGTACAATGCATGAAGACAATAGGTAGACAGCCCAAGGCCGTTTTCTTCGCCATAGCCCTATGGATCGGTTTTGCTCCTCAAGCCTTCGGCACGAGGATCAAGGATCTGGCATCCATTAAAGGGATCAGAGACAACCAACTGCTCGGGTATGGTCTTGTAGTAGGGTTAGACGGCACCGGGGACAAGGCAGGCACCGGCTTTACGGTT
>DAOUZN010000132.1 GCA_030665585.1 Deltaproteobacteria bacterium
CGCGGCAGTTGGACTTTTTACGAAGCTGTCAGCCTTGGGCCGAGAAATCAACGATCCACCGAATAACGCTGATGCCTATCAGAATAAAACCCTCGGCTCGGGACATACGGAACCCGGTGCGCATGAACACGACGACGAGCGCCACCATGCCCACAAGGAGATAGACGCTTTGAAGGCCGGCCGGATCAATGCGCAGGGGGCCAAGCATGCCTGCCAGTCCAAGAACCCCCATGAGATTATAGAGATCGCTGCCGATGAGATTGCCAAGGGACATGCCGTATCGTCCCTTATAGGCTGCCATCAGGGACGTGGCGAATTCAGGTAACGACGTCCCGGCTGCGACAATGGTGACCCCAATGACCCACTCAGACAATCCAAGGCCCCGTGCCAAGGAGGTAGCTGACCACACCAGGATGTGACCACCGCCGACCACAGAGGCAATGCCAAGAAAAAGCAGGGGGATGTCTCTCCAGGTAGCCTCTTCCCCAGAGTCTTTCTCGACCAGAGGCGCTTTTTTCACAAAAAGATAGATAATATAAACAAGAAGGACACAAAAAAGCAAAAGGCCTTCTTTAGGGCTTAGTGTTAAGTCCCTAAGGAACATGACTAAAACTGATGACATAATCAATAAGAAAAGACCGTCGCGCCACACAATAACAGAGGTCGTCTTGATCGTTCGGATAGCAGCGCACCCTCCCAGTATAAATCCAAGATTAAAAATATTGGAGCCCACGACATTGCTCACCGATATATCAGCTAGCCCCCTTACTGCGGCATTGATCGTGACAGCAAACTCAGGCGCAGAGGTCGCAATAGCAACAATGGTTAAGCCGATGGCTACTTCAGACATGCGCAGTTTATGCGCGAGGCGAACCGCTGAATTGACGACCCATTCAGACCCTTTCCACAACAGCCCCGTTGCCACGGCTGCTAATAGCGCGTCCAATAGCAAATGAGTCATGCGATTTGTCCTTTTCCTGGGCGCCGTTCAGTCATCGGTGGCGAGGATATTTCGAGATCCGAAGCCTCTTGGTCTTCTTTGGTGAATTTGGAGCGAAGCCCCAGGTACCGCCTTGCCTCGTCAACATGTCCGCGTTTCAAACATCCCCTCGCATAAATAGCACATTTGTTTGACAAGGCCTCCACGGCTGCCATGCGTTGGCTTTGGGTTAATCCGCCCTCTGGTGGGTTTTCAAGAACCTTTTTTAGGGCATAGATACGAAAACGCTCCTGCCCCGGTACCCTTGAAAGCTGGTCTGGGTGCCCGCCCCGTTTAATGACAAGCGCTGTACTAATCAAATGTATGGGAAAGCGGCAAGCGATCCTCAGCCAAAGGTCATAATCCTCGCACGCAGGCAGTGACTCGTCAAACCAGCCCACCTTATCCAACAGGCTGCGTTCCAGCATCACCGCTGAAGGACTGACAAGACACAGCTCAACGGACCGCTCAAAGATCATTCCGGAATACTTTCTGTGTCGCCTTCTTGGGTTCACCCTGACACCGCGTCTTATCCAGATCTCCTCGGTCTGGCAGATGACGGCCCTGGGATGCGTCTTGAAAAAGGCGATTTGAGCTGATAGTTTCTCGGGCAACCAGAGGTCGTCAGAATCAAGAAACGCAAGAAACTCGCCCGAGGCTCGGCGAACGCCCGCGTTCCGGGCAGCACTGACGCCTCGACGGTCTTGCCGAACCACACAGATATTTGCATAAGACCGGAGCAGTTCAGGCGTGTCGTCGGTTGACCCGTCGTCAACCACAATGAGTTCGAAATCATCAAAGTCCTGAGTCAGGACCGAATCGATCGCCTCTTTCAAGAGGCTTGCGCGATTGTAGGAAGCAATGACCACACTGACGGTTGGCATAAGACTGTCTTGTTAAACACACGATGGGACAAATTTCAAACCCTTTTCAGACCCCTCACCGGGTGAGGGGCGTCATTATTTCCTTGAAATAAGACACGCCATCTGGTAGCCACATAATAGCATTTGGAGCATTGGAAGTCGATTTTTGGCATAATTCATGCTTAGCTTATTCGGATGACGACCATAACCACTCACGTAAGGAGACAGTAAGGTGTTTGATACCCTGCTTGGAAAATTCTCTAATGACTTGGCTATTGATTTGGGAACTGCCAACACCTTGGTCTATGTGAAGGGAAAAGGCATTGTCCTGAGTGAACCGTCTGTGGTGGCCGTACGCACCGACAACAGACGGAAAAATAGGGTCTTGGCAGTTGGGGCAGAGGCCAAAAGGATGCTGGGACGGACACCCGGCAACATTGTGGCCATCCGCCCAATGAAGGACGGCGTCATCGCGGATTTTGAGGTGGCCGAGGCCATGCTGCGCCACTTCATCCGCAAGGTTCATAACCGGCGTACGCTCATAAGGCCCAGAATTATTATTTGTGTGCCGTCAGGGATCACCCAGGTGGAGAAACGGGCGGTGAAGGAGTCGGCTGAATCCGCGGGTGCCCGTGAGGTATTCCTGATTGAGGAGCCCATGGCAGCGGCTATCGGTGCGGGTCTGCCTATTACGGATCCCACCTGCAACATGGTCGTTGACATTGGTGGCGGGACGACAGAGGTGGCTGTCATATCGCTGGCGGGTATCGTTTACAGCCGATCCATTCGGGTGGGCGGAGACAAGATGGACGAGGCCCTCGTACAGTACATCAAGAGAAAGTACAATCTCTTGATTGGAGAACGAACCGCAGAGATCATCAAAACGACCATTGGCAATGCCTATCCTGACCCTGAAAACATAGAGACCATTGAAGTCAAAGGGAGGGACCTGGTATCGGGTATCCCAAAAATCCTCGCCATTGATTCCGAAGAGATCCGCGTGGCCATTGCCGAACAGATTGAGTCTATCGTTGAGACGGTGAAGGCAGCCTTGGAACAAACCCCTCCCGAACTGGCTGCAGACATCGTTGACACGGGGATCGTCATGACGGGTGGCGTTGCCCTCCTCAAGAACCTGGACAAGTTACTTCGAGAAGAGACCTCTCTGCCCATTACGGTGACCGAGGATCCTCTATCCACGGTCGCGGTGGGCTCCGGTATGGCCCTAGAGAACATTGCGATCTTAGGAGAAGTTACGATCCAGTAGGAAAGAGGCTCGGACATCGCGTCACGACGGGCCGACCACTCAAATCCTTTTCCGGCCAGACCCATGTTTTCAAAAAGACTGCTGACGACCTTCTGCTTGATTCTTTTTGCCGCCGTCAACTTCATTCTTCTTTCCATCAGCGCCAAGCACCGTCAGGGAAACTCTGCGTGCGACAGAGTCGTCATGGCGGGCATGGCGCCCTTCCAGGAAGGGGTAACGCAAACCATCCGTTTTTGTGAGCATGTCTGGCGTCATTATTTTTCCTTGGTGACGACGAGGCAAGAGTCCGACCACCTCCAAGAGGTGCTTGCAAAGATGAGGCTGGAAAAAAGTCAACACCTGGAATCTGAGATCGCCTGTCAACGTTTCCGCAAACTCCTGTTACTGGATACGGACACTCCCCTTTCCCAGCGCTTACTTGCTGCCCAGATCGTTGGACTGGACCCTTCTATATGGTTCAGGACGGTAATTATCAACAAGGGCGTTCATGACGGTGTTTCCAAGGGGATGCCCGTCATCGCTCCGGAAGGCATCGTGGGTCAAGTCGTGGCAGCATCCTACGGTTACGCAAAGGTCCTGTTGCTTACCGATCGCAGTAGTGCCATAGATGCCCTAGTGCAGCGCACCCGCACCCGGG
Source organism: Deltaproteobacteria bacterium (assembly GCA_030665585.1). Lineage (GTDB taxonomy): Bacteria > Desulfobacterota > Desulfobacteria > Desulfobacterales. The sequence goes on from DAOUZN010000132.1 coordinate 3,747, forward strand.
GCATTGTTGAAGGAGAGGCTAAGGCGTATTGTCACTTCAAGTATGTTGTGAGAAAGGCCGAGATCAGTGTCGGAGATACGGTTGTATCGTCTGGACTCGACGGAGTTTTTCCCAAAGGCCTTCGCGTAGGGTCTGTCATGGAGATATCCAAAGGCCCGTCCGCGATCTTCCAGGAAGTCAGCATTCGGCCCTTCGTAGACTTGGAAAGACTAGAACAGGTTTTGGTGATTCTTGAGTCATAACGTAACCTGGTATGGATCTCAAAGGACAACGTGAAGGTCTTTTGTCTTTATACCCTCATTGGCCTTGCCACCATCGTCGGGCAGACAACGATCTTGAGACTACCCGTGTTTCAAGGGGTCTTCTACGACCTGCTTATTCCCCTGATTATTTTTGTGCGACTTCATTTGACATTGAGGGCATCAGGCCTACTGGCCTTGACGGTCGGCTTTGTGATGGACCTCTTTTCGGGGGGTGTATTCGGCCTCTATATGACCGTTTATTTGTGGATATTCCTGTTGGTGCAAGGCGTGTCAAACTATTTCAACGTGCAGGGAACAGCCTGTCGATCCGCCCTGATTGCCCTGTGCGTGCTGGGGCAAAATCTCGTATTTTTGGTTTCCACGGCGCACCCGTGGAAAGGGTGGCATTGGCTGAGTGCTCAGACTTGGCCTGTACTGGGGCAAATCGTACTTGCGGCCGTGACGGGTCCCGCTGTTCTTTCACTGTTGGAAACCATGCACCGGAGTCTCGAAGCCCCGGAGGAAATGAGCCGGAGAAAGCAAGGCAGAATCTTGGCAAACGATGAATGATACCTATCTCAAGACGGTTGATGATCGCTGGTATAGACAGAGACTGTCGGGAACCCTGATCTGGGTTCTTGCGGTTTTTTTGATCCTTTTGGCACGACTGTGTTACCTGCAGATCATCAAGGGTTCCGACTATCGGCGGATGTCTGAGAATAACTGTGTTCGTCTTCAGAGTGTGGCTCCTTTCCGTGGCTTAGTCTATGACCGTGATGGCGTGCTCCTCGTGGATAATCGGCCGTCTTTTAATGTTTCGATTGTCCTGCAAGATGCCAAGAATCCCAAGGCGATTGTGACCCGCCTGGCAAAGTTGTTGGATGTTGGACCTGAGACACTATTGCAGACACTGGAGAAGAAAAAGCGTTGGCCTTCTTTTAAGCCTCTCTCACTGAAACGGGACCTTGATCGGGATGCCGTGGCCGTGGTGGAGGCTCACCGGCTGGATCTTCCGGGAATCGTGATCAGCGTTGGGCCCATGCGTCATTATATTGAGGGCGCACTGGCTTCGCACCTTATAGGATACCTGA
>DAOUZN010000133.1 GCA_030665585.1 Deltaproteobacteria bacterium
AGAAGGAAACCCCTGTGAGGGCCACTAAACCCCCAAAGGATTTTGTCACATGATCTATCTCAAGGATCTTATCCATGACGGTCCAAACCTGGCCCTGCGACTTGGCAACCAATTGATATGCATATATCTTCTTTCGTTGGATTTAACAAGACCATCTGCCTTGGACCTGAACTCCGGATGCCGAAAGGGGATGTGCGGAGCGCAGCAGCTCTCAATCGTTGAGACGATGGTCCAGGCTTTCTAAAAGATAAGCGGTTAGGGCGTCTATGTCGGCCTTCGGACGATTTAAGAAGAAGACAAAATAGTACGGTCCACCCTGCCGGCCCTCCACGTAGCCGGCTCTCCTTTTAAGACCCTTCAAGGTGCCACTCTTGTATAGAACCCGCCCTTTGGCCGTAAGGAGACCCCGGTAGGGTTCAAAAGCCTTCAAAACGGAAAGCATGTCTAGCGCCGATAGCCGGTTTCTTCGTGAGATCCCAGACCCTTCAACAATCCGGATGTCGCTTAAATGGAGGACCTCTTTCGCATACTGAGAAACGACGCGGACCCCTTTCTCGACGGTGCCTGGTGGGCCGTGCACGTGGGCCCCCAGGGCCAGGAAGATCTGATTGGCTATGAAATTGCTGGAAAACTCAAGCATCTTCTGCAGGGTCGCCTCCATGGTAAAAGGGGATCGATAGGCGTAAAGCAACGTATCTTCGGGATTGACGGCACCCAACCGAATACGGCCCTGAAAATCCCTACCTGTTTCTCCCAAGAAATAGACCAGGAGCTCTCCCGCGTAGAGGGCCGCCTCCCGGCTGTCGTGGAAGAAGGCGTACCGGCCGCCCGTTAGGCCTAGCCGCCGCACCCCCTTGAGGGCGAGAGGCGTCATGGGCGTTTGCGGTTCCGCGGAGACGATGCTGCCTGTCTTGTCCCGCTTGAAGAAAACCGTATTGAAGTTGGCACAAAGGGCCCCGTTGGGGGCGTCATAGGGATTAGTCGAAGGATTTACCCCGGGTATACCAACATTCGGGGCAAAGTAGGTATCATCGAGTATGAGATCCTGGTATCCTTGAAGTCTGGGAGCCAGGGCCTGAGCCATTTCTTGCCATACCTCCGACACAAGGAGTGGATCCCCGTAACCCTTAATTTTTAGGTTGTGTTTGCTGTCCAGATAGAATTCCGTATGAAACCTGTAAGATTCTCCCAGATGATGAATGGCTGCGGTCGCAGTCAAGATCTTCAAGGTGGAGGCGGGAGGATATGGCTTCGTATGATTCTGCTCGCAAAGAATCCGGCCATCAGGGGCGGCGACCAGAAGGGCGTCCTGGGGTGAGGCTTGGGCCAGGAGGGAAGATGCCTGCCGGGCCGATGCCGTGGAAGGCTGGCACGACCACAAGATCCAAACCAACAGAGCAAGGTCTAATACGACGGCAATGCGCTTCAAGGTGTCTAACAGGGAGTGTGTAGTTTTTTTTGAGTACGCCAAAGATGATGCATTCGTAAAAAGTCATCAAAGCGACGGCAAAGTAAAAAGCTCACATGCAAGGCGTGCGAATCTTGAGGAATGAGGCGTGCTTATGGTACGTCGCAATGATTTACCCTGTTAAATCGGCTCCGCCGTCTCGCATAGCGAGAATTTAACAGGGCGGGGATGAAGCACAACGCCGCAGATGAGCTTTTTACGAAGGCGTCAAAGATGGAACACTTGGTTATGCATGGCCGGCAACGTCCGTGAGACGTGATGGGTCGATCCCCATGAGTTTGGCGGCCGCCTCCCACCGCTGTTCAACCGGGGTTTCAAAAAAAATCGTTTCGCTGGCCGGGCACGTCAACCAGGTATTGGCCATGATCTCAGATTCCAGTTGGCCTGGCCCCCAGCCCGCACAGCCGAGAGTGAGGATGAAAGCCTCGGGCCCCTTGCCCAGGGCAAGCCTCTCCAGAATGTCCTTTGAATTGCTTAACGCCAAGGAGGAAGTCACTGGTCGGCAAGCCTTCCAGCCGAAAGGGGGACCATGCAGGATGAAGATTTGTTCCGTGTGAACAGGGCCCCCCAGGTGAAGGGGAAGACAGTCTATCTCAGACACAGACTCCAGATCCAATTCCTTGAACACGTCTCCCGCGGTCAAGTGAGGATGGACACGGTTGATCACCAGACCCACGGCTCCCTCTGGGGAGTGTTCGCACAGATAGGTCACAGTTTGATGAAAGTTCGGATCTGCCAGGCTGGGCATGGCAATGAGAAACTGCCCCTTAAGCACCTCAGGATATGGCTTTTCCTGATCCATTGGACCTCCAGGCATCCTATTTTTCGCGCATTGGCCGCAAAGGAATGGAGCTTCCCCAAAAGCCGCCGCATATTCGTAATGCACGAACCACGCGTTGTCAACCGTTCCATCCTTCTGATGGGAGCGATTCTTGAAAGCCCATGAGGCAGACTCTGGCCTCTCATCTTCAAGAAGAACGGAGGATCTCTTTCAATCGTTTAGCATTTTTCACCGCGTGTCCCTCAAAGTCGTTATCGAAGTAAAGATAGGTATCCCTTCCCCATTTCCGGATTTTCCGCGCCCAAGTTTGGAGCTCTGTTTCTGTATAGTCAGAGGCATAAAGCTGCTTGGAGCCGTGGAGGCGGATGTAGATGAAATCCGCTGTGACCGCTTCATGGAAGGGATAACGTCCTGCGGTATCGGAGATACAAAAGGCCATGTTGTGCGCTTCCAAGATGGCAAAAAGCCGGTCGTTGATCCACGAAGGATGCCGGACCTCCAACGCATGGCGATGTGACGGACTGAGACATTCACAAAAGCCGGCAAATCGTTCTTCATCAAAAGGGAGGCTTGGCGGCAATTGAAAGAGGATGGGGCCCAATTTTTCCCGCAGGGCCGATGCAACGGAATAGAATCGTTCTAAAGGTTCTGCGGGTTCTGTTAGCCGTCTTGTATGGGTAATGTATTTACTGGCCTTGACTGCCCACAGGAAAAGATCGGGGGTCCGGCGGTTCCAACCCTCGAAGGTCTTGGCCTTGGGAAGTCGGTAGAACGTCGCATTGAGCTCGACCGTGTCAAAGTGTTTAGTATAGTATTCCAACCATCTTGATTTTGGACAGGTCAAAGGATAAAAGATGTCTTTCCAGTGCGGATAAGTCCAGCCGGAGGTGCCGATTCTTATCTTCCTTTCCATGTTGTCAGCTTACGGGCGGGGACCAGGGTCGTCAACTTCCGATTCGTCCAATCAGAAAAACACAAAAGGGACATGGTGGAATCATGATTAGAAAGAGCGCTTATCATTTCTTGCATTACTGGTTTCCCATCCTCTTCTACGGCCTGATCATTTTTGTCCAGTCCTCATATCCCAGGCTGGAAAGTACACCGGACCTGCCTCACATGGATAAAGTCCTTCATTTTGCCGGCTATGCGTTGCTGGGCATGTTGTTGCTGAGAGGTCTCAGTCATTCCAGGTTTAAGGACCACGACAGGCTAATCAAGGTGGCGAGCATCGTTTTGACGGGGATCTACGGGGCAACGGATGAGTGGCATCAACACTATGTCCCATACAGGTCGGCGGATTTATGGGACATCTTCTTTGACTTTGCCGGTGGGCTTTTTGGCGTTTATCTCTATCAACTGTTCCTGGAAAAATATCGGAACATCAGGCGTATCTAGGCCCCTTGTTCACACCCGCGCCAACTGCGGCCCAAAGGGCGTTCTCAAAATTCCGTGCAGCCTCAGGCCTGAACAAGGGTTCAAAGCAACGCGAAAACGGAGGCCTCAGGCGGACCGAGCGACTCTTCAGATATGGGCTCTCCCTTGCGATCCACCTTGATGTTGTATTTATTGAGTTTATGTCTCAACGTTCGGGGGCTGATGTGCAGTACGTTGGCTGCTTTTTCCCGGTCGCCTCCCGTGCGATATAAGACGTGCAGGATGGCTCTTGTCTCGGCCTCTCTTCTGACCTGTCCCAGATCCAGCACGCTCAGGGGCTGTTCGAAATGCCATAAAAAGTCAGAGGGAAGATCTTCTGGACCTATCATATCCTCGTCATTGACGATGAATATTCTTTCCAGAAGGTTTTTCAATTCTCTTACATTGCCAGGCCAATCATAGCGGCAAAAGATATCGGTAACCTCCGGTGCCACAGAGGGCTTTGGTTTCTTATAAGTGGCCGCCAATTGACTCAGGAAGTGATCCACCATCTTGGGGATCACCATCTTTCTGTCCCTTAAAGGTGGGATGTGTATGGGCACGATCTGAAGTCGGTAAAAAAGGTCCTCTCGAAATCGTCCCTGTTTGACCGCCTCCTTCAGGTCTTTGTTGGTAGCCGAGATGATGCGGACGTCCACATCGATTAACTCGTTCCCCCCGATCCGCACAAACCGAAAATCTTCCATAACCCGCAAAAAATCCACCTGATTTTCCTGCGGGACCTCCGAGACCTCATCCAGCAACAGGGTTCCTTTGTGGGCCATCTCAAAGCAACCCTTTTGTCGACGAATAGCACCGGTGAAGGAACCCTTTTCGTGGCCGAAGAGCTTATCCTCAAACATCAGACCTGAAAGAACGCCGCAGTTCACTGGGACGAAAGGGTGTTCAGCCCTCGGGCTCTGCAGGTGAATGATCTTGGCAAGCATCTCCTTACCGGTGCCGCTCTCCCCCGAGAGGAGCACGCCCACATCGTACTTGGCCACTTCATGAACCACTCTCATGATAGACCGCATCCCATCAGAGCCGAGGATAAATTCCTGCATGATCGATTCGTGGAGGTGTTGGATATAGGAGGATTGCAGTCTCATGGGCTGGTAGCGTTTTCTTAA
>DAOUZN010000089.1 GCA_030665585.1 Deltaproteobacteria bacterium
AGGGCTGCCGAGTTTATCTTGAAGAATCTCAAGGCGGCGGATGGTAGCCTTCTCCGTCGATACAGGCAAGGCGATGTAGCCGTTCCAGGATATCTGGATGACTATGCCTTCTTGGTCTGGGGGCTTATCGAGTTATATGAAGCGATTTTTGATGTCTCCTATCTTGAGCAGGCCTTGGCTCTGAATGAAACGATGCTGGATATGTTCTGGGATAAACGAGGCGGCGGGCTTTATTTCACGGGTAAGGGAAATGAACCTCTGATCGCTCAAAGCAAAGAGATCTACGACGGAGCCCTGCCGTCGGGGAACTCGGTCGCCGCCTCAAATTTTCTGCGCCTGGCAAGGCTCACCGGCAACATTGATTTGGAAAAGAGGGCCGAGCGGTTGATCAGAGCGTTCGCCTCACAGGTTGTGGACCAACCCATGGCCTACACACAACTATTGGCGGCCCTCGATTTTATGATCGGCCCCAGCCAGGAGATCGTTGTTGCGGGAGATCCTTCCCTGGAAACCACCCAGGCCATGCTCGGGGTGATTCGGAGGAAGTTTCTACCGAATAAGGTTTTATTGGTCCGGCCTCAAGGAGCCGAGGGCAAGAGACTGTCGTCCCTGTCCCCGTTTGTAGAAGCCATGGCTCCCCTGGATCATGGGCCCACAGTTTACATCTGTGAGGGGCATGCCTGTCAGGCACCCATCAAGGACGCGGCTCAACTGGAGTCCGCTCTCCACTGATCTCTCTGACAAGTCCTTGATACGTATTTTTTTGCTTATTTAGGATAGGAAGCCTGGCATGTTTTCAAAAAGCTAAATCGTTACGATTCACCAAGGGGAGGAGGTTACTGATGGACAAACGGGCACTGCTGGACAAGTTGAATAAGGATATTGCCGATGAACACGCGGCCATCATCCGCTATTTGGTTCATGGCTGGATGGAAGGCGAAGATACGCCTCTGGGTTCGAGCCTTATCTCGATTTCGAGGGAGGAGATGTGGCATATGCACTGGTTGGGCATGATCATAGGCCAACTAGGGGGCGAGCCGAACTTCACGCCTGCCCCATACCCCTATGATCCGACCAGTCGGGCAACGATGCTCAGATCCTACATCAAATATGAGGAAAACTTGATCCCCCATTACAACGGAGAAGCGGATCAAGTGGATGACGCCCATATCAGGCGGGTCCTGCAGAGAGAAGCCTGGGAATCGGCCATCCACGCTAGAAAGTTTCAAAGAAAACTGGACAAATTGAGCCAGCAAGAGGCAGGGGGCCTGCCAGGGGAGGAAAGCGAATTGCCCAAGGAGTTGCTGGACAAATTGCAGGCCGAGGTCACAAGCAAATATACGGAGATGTTGCAGCACCTGCGCACCTCCTGGGTGTTCCAAAAAGACGAGATCCTGGGCTGGAAGATCATGGACCAGGCCATGGAAAAGATGAGACACCTTGCGCATTTTGCCGAGGACATTGCAGAAGATGGTGTGGCGCCCGAATTCAAGCCCGGCCAGATGGATAAGAGCAGTGCCATTGGGGTGGCGCTAAAAAAGGCATTGGAAGATGTCCGGACAGCACGGGAACACCATCTCAAGTTGAGGGATGACAGCGAGGTCAAGAAGCACTCCGGCCTTGTCATCAACCTAGACCTCACGGTGCAACAGGAGGCGTATCAAGGCGCGGAACTGGCGGACTGGAGTGAGAAGACATAGGCCATTTCCTATGTGCTTAAACGGCTTGCACCGCCATAGCGAGCGCATTGCACGTACGGATTTGTCGGGACGGCGGGGATCTTCAAACACAAACTAGGGATCACTATTATGTGAGATAAGTGGCAGATATTTTCTGCAAGACAAATGCAAAGAGGAGAAATGGGATGTTACAAGTTGAAGACCTACAGGTTCAAATCGGCGACAAGCAGATCCTGAAGCACATCGATCTGGAGATTCATCCGGGCGAGACCCATGTCCTGTTTGGCCCCAACGGGTCGGGCAAGACCTCTTTACTCATGACGATTATGGGTTACCCGCAATACAGGGTCACCGGCGGCAGGATTGTCTTTAAGGGCGCAGACATCACCCACATGCCTATAGACGAGCGTGCTGGCCTGGGCATCGGGATTTCTTACCAGCGGCCCCCGACGATCAACGGGGTCAAGACCAAGCAGATGGTGCAGATCTGTGCCAAAGGGGAGGTCGATGCAGAAGCCTTGGCCGTAAAGATGAACTTTGCTGAATTTCTGGACCGTGACATCAACGCAGGCTTTTCGGGCGGTGAAATCAAGCGCTCGGAGTTGTTGCAGTTGATGGCACAGGACCCGGATCTCTTGCTTTTTGATGAGCCGGAGTCTGGTGTGGACTTAGAGAATATTTCCCTCATAGGAAACTCGATCAGTCAATTGCTCCAACGGGACTTTCGGCTCAACGACCAGAAGTCGCAGAAGGAGCTTCAGAAAGAACGGACCAAGATGGGATTGATCATTACGCATACGGGTTTCATCCTGGATTACGTGACAGCGGACAGAGGGCAGGTTCTTTTCGACGGCGTGCTGACTTGCGCGAGTAATCCTCGGGAGATTTTCAAGTGTATCAGCCAGGTCGGATATGAGGAGTGTGTCAGATGCGCAATTTAGACAAAAAGGCCTTTCAGGCCAAGGAGAAAAAGGCAACGTTGGGCATCGACGTCGACCTCGATGCCTATTCGTCGGAGCCCGTTTCCCATGACTATGTGGATGACCTAAGCACATTACCTGAAGCGGATAAGAAGCGGATGATCCTGGCGGGTGTCGATGCCGAGGAGAAGGACCGGTCCGGAACCTACGTGCAAGAGGATACGACGGTGCTTCACACCCATTCCAAACAGGAAGGCCTCCAGGTCATGTCAATCAAGCAAGCCCTGAAAGAATGCGATTGGATTCAGGATTACTACTGGAAACTGGTCGCAGTAGATACCGACAAGTATACGGCCCGGGCCCAGCTTGACCTGCATAATGGGTATGTCATCAGGGCGCTGCCGGGCAGTAAGGTCATCTATCCGGTCCAGGCATGTTTGTATCTGCAAAAGGAAGGGCTGAGCCAGAACGTCCACAATATTATTATTGCCGAGGAAGGATCGGAACTTCATATCATTACGGGTTGTGCCACGGCCGCCCATTTGCGGCGAGGGCTCCACGTGGGGATCTCCGAGTTCTACGTTAAGAAGAACGCTAAGCTCAGTTTTACCATGATTCATTACTGGGCCGAAGAGATGATGGTTCGGCCGAGGTCGGTGGCACGGGTTGAAGAGGGTGGTCTGTTTCTCAACAATTACATTTGTATGAAGCCGGCGAGGTCCCTGCAGATGTATCCTACCACGCACCTGGTTGGGAAAGGTGCGGTGGCCCGCTTTTACAGCCTCCTTGTGGGGAGCCCCGGCTCTGAAATGGACGTGGGCGGTCGCATTTTCTTAAAAGAGCCTGGCAGCCGAGCCGAGATCATTGCCCGCACCATCAGCAATGGCGGAAACATTATTGCCCGTGGGGATCTGGTGGGTGAGGTGCCCGGGATCAAAGCCCATCTGGAGTGCCGTGGTCTCATCCTGAATGGTGGCTCGATCCACGCCATACCGGAGCTCAACGGCAAGGTAGCCGGGGTGGAAATGTCTCACGAAGCAGCCGTGGGTAAGATCGCCCAAGATGAAATTCTCTACCTCATGTCTCGTGGCCTGAGTGAAGATGAAGCCACAGCGACCATTGTGCGAGGCTTTCTGAGTGTGGATATTCCAGGGCTTCCGCCCCAGCTCAAAGCGGAGATTGATCGCGCTGTGGAGCAGAGTGATCAAGATATGATGTAGCGCAGTCCGCGGGAATATTGGTGTGATTGAGAGAGATGGGTCATTCGTCAGGCTTTCTTTGTTCTGGGGGGGACTCCTTTTTTTCCTGGTTCTAGAGTTCTTGTCACCCTACAGGAAGAGCTCTGTCTCCAAGGTGAAACGCTGGATGAATAATATGGCCCTGACCGTGTTCAACAGCCTGATCCTTCAGTTGGCCTTTGCCGGGGCTATTGTCAGGACGGCCATATATGTGACAACCCATCAATGGGGCGTGCTGAACATGGTTGCGCTATCCCCGTGGGTCAAGCTCCTTATGACCGTGGCCTTCATGGATTTCATGCTGTACATCTGGCACCTCCTTAACCATGATGTTCCCTTTCTGTGGCGATTCCACAGGGTGCATCACAGCGACTTGAACATGGACGTGTCCACTGCGACACGCTTTCACATCGGTGAACTGGCCCTGTCGGCTGTGATTAGGATATGCCTGGTTTTCTTTCTGGGGGCCAGTCCTTTTGGGGTGCTGATCTTTGAAAGTGCGCTGGTCTTGTGTGCCCAATTCGAGCATAGTAGCTTGAAGATCCCCGGCTGGTTTGAGAGGATTTTCTGGGTGCTGTTTGTCCCTCCATCCATGCATCGGATCCACCACTCGGTGGTCATTAAAGAACGAAACACCAATTACGGTACGATTTTCTCTGTCTGGGATCGGTGGCTTGGCACACTTTTGACGGATGTGGATCAAAACCAGATCCGAATCGGCGTGGGCGCCTACCAGAAGCCGGAGAAGCTGAATTTTCACCATTTGCTTGCTATGCCCATTACGCGATATGTTAGGTAGTGTCCATCCATAAATGGCCCTTTTTCCGATGAGCGGCGTTCTCCGCGGGTTTTCGGCTGCGACGTACATCATGTACGCCTCGCCGTAAACCCTTGTGCGGCCTTGCTCATCAAAAAAATTTCTCATTTCTGAACAGGACACTGTCCAGTGCCCTGTTCGGTTCGTGGATGGGCACCAGGTAGGTTCCCTCCGATTTATCGGCACTGGAGGGAATCTCTAACGAGGGGCGGAGTCTATGTCATCGCTGTCGGGCTGCCCGCCCCGAAGAGTGAGGTTTTCGGGGAGCAGGAAGGAGGCGGTATGAAACGTTTTGAATATGAAATCACCAAGCACTCGGCCGATACGTTTAAGAAAGTCGTTTATTTTTGTTCGGAGGCGGGTCAATGCAGTCTCAATGACGTCTCTAGGGATCAAACAAGAATCCTGTCTGATATTTTGAATCAACGAGGTAAGGAGGGGTGGGAGCTAGTACAGGTCTCTTTTGGCGAAGATGGTATGATGGCCTTTTGGAAACGGAAGGTGAAGAAGGAGAAATAGCCACATTAACGGCGCAGCTTGACCGGGCTGCTTTGCGCAGGCCCCGACGTTTGGTCGGGAAGCTTCACTTGTCATACTTGCGGGTTCGTGGACCGTAGCCTGCGGGTTCTTGGTCCCCTGGTCTACTATTTTTTTAGGGCTCGCACCTTCAAGGAAAGCTCCTCTAATTGGTCGGGTGCAGCCTCACACGGGGCTCCGGTAAGGAGGCAGGTTGCCTTTTGGGTCTTTGGAAACGCGATGACATCCCGAATGGAGGATTCTTTTGCCATGAGCATGACAACTCTGTCAAAGCCCAGGGCGATGCCGCCGTGGGGTGGCGCACCAAAGTCAAGGGCTTCCAGCATGAAACCAAACTTCTCTTCATAAGTCTCGGCATCCATACCTAGCGACTCGAAAACTCGCTTCTGAACAGCACACTGATGATTGCGGATACTTCCCCCCCCAATTTCAGTCCCGTTCAGGACAAGATCATAGGCCCGGGATCGGACAGCAAGGGGGGCTTCGGTGAGGCGCTCCACATCCTGCTCCAGGGGGGCTGTGAAAGGATGGTGTGTCGCTACATACCGCTTTTCGTCCTCATCGTATTCCATCAAGGGGAACTCGGTGACCCATACAAAGTCGTGTTGGTCCTCATCCACCAAGCCGAGCTTATGACCTAGGTGATTTCGGAGGTGTCCCAGGGCTTCATGGACCACCTTGGGCTGATCGGCCACAAAGAAGACAAGGTCGCCAGGTTCCATGTCAAGCTTTCGGCGGAGCAATTCCTTTTCTTGGTCGGAAAAAAATTTGGCAATGGGGGATTGCCAGGCATCCGGGCGGACTTTGATCCAGGCCAAGCCCTTGGCCTGGTAGATAGCCACAAATTCTGTAAGGTCATCGATCTCCTTTCGGGAAAGATCCATGCATCCCTTGGCATTGATGGCCTTGACCCGACCGCCCTCCCTGACGACATCTGCAAAGGCCTTGAATTCGGCGTCGGCAACAATATCAGAGATATCTTTCAATTCCAGGCCGAATCGAAGGTCGGGCCTGTCCAGGCCGAATCGACCTGTTGCCTCCTCAAAGGTCAGGCGTTTGAAGGGGTGCTGAAGCTCTATGCCAAGGACCTCTTGAAACAAGGCAGTGATCATTCCCTCGGTGACGCCCATCACATCCTCTTCTGTGACAAAGGACATCTCCACATCGATCTGGGTGAATTCCGGCTGTCGGTCCGCCCGAAGATCTTCATCTCTAAAGCATCGAACAATCTGGTAGTATCGGTCAAACCCACCCAGCATCAGCAGTTGCTTAAAGATCTGCGGGGATTGGGGAAGTGCATAGAATTGTCCTGGATTCACCCGACTGGGTACGAGGTAGTCCCGTGCCCCTTCAGGCGTACTCTTGGTCAAGAATGGCGTTTCAATGTCTACAAATCCCAATCCGTTTAGATAGGAACGTATGGCCGTAGCTGCCCGGTGTCGCAGCATGAGATTCTTTTGCACGTGGGGTCTGCGCATATCGAGGTACCGATGTTTTAACCGTGTGTCTTCGGAGGCTTGTGTGTTATCTTCCAGGACAAAGGGCGGTGTTTGAGACTGATTCAGGACCCTCAATTCTGAGACCATCACATCAATCTCACCGGTTTTCAAGTTGGGGTTGATCATCCCTTCGGGTCTAGGCACCACTGTGCCCCGAACCGCCAGCACATATTCGGTGCGGATGACATGGGCCTTCTCGTGAACCGCCTTGTTGTACTCCGGGTTAAAGACGACCTGGGTCAGTCCTTCGCGGTCACGCAAATCTACAAAGATCACGCCGCCATGGTCTCGGCGGCGTTGGACCCATCCCATGAGCACGACCTCTTTGCCAACATCTTTGGCTGCCAGCTCCGAACAGTGGTGGGTTCGTTTCATATTCCCCATGGAATCAAGCAAAACCGGCTCCTTTCCGATCTTCGTCGTCTATATGCGAAAGCTACTCCGTCTGTATCATTGTCGGCTTGTGAAACAAACAGGCAGAAACGAACGGCCGTGTTTTCAAAACGCTAGACTGTTACCCCCGTCTTTATTCTATTGACAACAGACGATACAAGGTTTTCCAGGGGCACACGCTCCTGGGCCTTGGTCTTCATGTCCCTGAGGACTGCCGCCTCCTCCTCAAGTTCACGGTCTCCCATGATAAGGACATAAGATGCCTCGAGTTTGTCAGCCCGCCGCATTTGAGCCTTAAGGCTTCGATCTTCAAAATCCATCTCGGTGCGGACTTTTTGCCTTCTGAAACCCTGCAGCCACTCAAAGGCCCTGGTCTGGGCCGTTGGCCCCAGGGCAGCAATAAAAAGATGGGGCCGCTTTTCAAAACTGGCTGCGCGGTCGGCCAATAGCTCCATCAGTCGATCAACACCAATAGCAAAGCCAAGGCCAGGTTGATCAGGGCCGCCCAATGCCTTGACAAGCCCATCATACCGTCCGCCCCCTGCCACAGCATCCTGGGCCCCTAAAGATGGGGCAAGGACTTCAAATGTGGTTCGGGTGTAATAGTCCAATCCTCTCACAAGACGGTGGTTTGTCTGATAAGGGATGTGAAACTGCTCCAGGGTTCGTTGGACAGTGTCAAAATGGTACCGGCATGCCTCACAAAGGTGCTCCAGGATGGAAGGCGCATCTCGCATGGCTTCTTTGCAGGCCGGCACCTTGCAGTCGAATATCCGCAAGGGGTTTTTGTCGCGCCGCCTGAGGCAGTCTGAACACAGCTGCCCAGAGTGCCCTTTCAAAAAAGATTTTAGGGCCTCTTTAAACCGTGGCCGGCACTCAGGGCAGCCCAAGGAGTTGACGTGAAGCACGAGGTCTGGAAGCTCAAGGCGCTGCATGAAGGTCATTAAAGCAAGAATCAGTTCCGCATCTGCCCTGGGGTCGTGGAGCCCAAAGACCTCCGCGTTGATTTGGTAAAATTGCCGGTAGCGACCTTTCTGGGGCCGCTCCCTCCGGAACATGGGTCCAATGGTGTAGAGTTTCCGTACGGGGTCTTTCCCATACAACTTGTGTTCGACATAGGCCCTCACCACGGAGGCCGTGGCCTCTGGCCGGAGGGTAAGGGAAGCACCGCTTCGATCTGTAAAGGTATACATTTCCTTTTCCACAATATCGGTATCGGCCCCGATACTGCGGGCAAAAAGTTCGGTTTGCTCAAGCACAGGGATTCTGAGTTCGGAAAAACCGAAGTCATCAAACAGCTCGCGCACGATGCCCTCAACATGCTGCCAGAGCCCGGTTTCTTCCGGGAGAATGTCCTT
>DAOUZN010000125.1 GCA_030665585.1 Deltaproteobacteria bacterium
TGTAGAAGCTGCGGTTCTACCTGTTCGTGATCGTTAAAAGGAGCGAGTCCGAAAATGCAAAGCCGGCTGATAAAAGCCGGCTTTGCTCTTTTGCGCTTTGGAAGCTTACAACCACCCCTGGCCAGGATCATTTACAGGGCCTGAAATTATCCTTCCTTCGGTCTTGATCACAAGAGACATAACCAGATCACTGGAAAGAGCCGCCGAGGCTCAAGGCTGACAGTTGAACCGCAAAAGCGAGCGCATTCCCCGTCCCGATGCATCGGGACCGTGGGGTTAGCGAGCGTATCCAAAAAAAGTCAGCGTTCCTTACGGTCGAAGATTCCCTGTAGCCTTGCTACAGGGAGCTTCAATCCCCCTGCCTATGCCTCGTAGAGCTCGCCCACGAATTTTTGAAACCAAGGAGGCCTTTGCAGTATAACGAAAATCAAGATCAAACCAACAACGGGGATGGGGATAACCGCATCAACGATACACAAACATGCCAGGCCGATGAGAAACTGCGTCTTGAGCGTCATGAATCCTCCAAACTCTCACTTGGTGAATGTCCTGTGGCAAAAGGAATTGCATCATTTGAAGACGTCCTGCTATTTCCCAGCTATTTTCGTCCATGCCATAAGGCGGCAAATACCCATCGAGCAGGTGGCTGTCAATCTTGCACCAGCCCCCCTTTGCTCCCCCAAGCGTCTCCCGAGGTCTCCACACGCGTTCTCTCTTCACAATGCGCGACCCAGTTCATCCGCCTCAGCTAATGCATCAAAAATGGTCCTGGGGGCCTTTGCATCGCCTATGATATGGACCTCAATATCTGCTTCTTCAAAGACTTCTGCGGCCCTCCTGTTGGAGCGCATGCCTTCTGAAAGAATAATGTCCGTTATCATCTCCAATTGCTCAACGTGCCCTTTCCACAGGAACCTCATGCCGTTTTCCAGGAATTCTTTAATACGGACACCTTTAAAAAGCTGAACGCCCGGCCGTTTCATTCGGTCCATAAGATAGGTTCTGTCATTCGGCGCCATCTGTTCTGCAAAATGATCCCCACGATGCAGGACAAAAACTTCCCTTCCCTTTTCAGCGAGGAAATCTGCGACCTGAACCGCCGCCATATTCCCTCCCAGAACGACAACCCGATGGCCGGGAGTCGAATTGGATTGGAGCACATCCGTCATGGCATGAAGGGCCATCCCAGTATCAAAAAGCCCTGCAATCTGTGGAATCTCGGGCAGACTGCCTGTTGTGATGATACCCACATCAGGTTTGATCACGGCAATAAGCTCCCTGTTTAGCTGAGTGTTCAACCGAATCTCTACGCTGAGTCGATTCAGCTCCCGAAGATAATATGCAACAAGCTCCATGATCTCGGATCGCCCCGGAGGAAGAGAGGCGAGTCTAGCCATTCCTCCTACTTGACTATTCTCCTCGACAATAGTTACCTTGTGACCATGAAGAGCAGCCATTCTTGCGACTGCCAAACCTGCAGGGCCTGCACCAACGACGAGGATCCTCTTGGATTGAGGCATATCTTTCTTCTTAAGAAGATATTCTCGCCCCACTTCAGGGTTCATGACGCAAGTTCCCTCTTCAAGGGCCAGGGCCCTCTCAATACAGCCCTTGCAGCATCCGATGCATGGCCTGATATCTGCAAGACGGCCTTCATAGGCCTTCTTGGCAAGGTCTGGATCAGCCAAATGGGCCCGCCCCATGGCAACCATGTCGGCTCGACCTTCTCTTATGATACGATCGGCCAGCTCCGGATTCTTGATCCGGCCAACGGCTACGACAGGGATAGATACAGACCCTTTTATTGCTTCGGCCAGATGCACGAAGCAGGCATGCTCAGAGTACATTGAGGGAATGGTGACTGGCATAGAGCCATAGATACCAGCCGAGACATGAAGCCAATCAATTCCAAGCTGTTCGAGTACCGGTGCGAGCCTCTTGGTATCTGCAAGTATCCACCCACCTTCAACATAGTCCTCACCATTGATTCTGACCCCAATGGGATATTCAGGTTGGGTCTTGGTCTTAATATCTTCTATGATCTCAATCAGAAATCTTATTCGGTTTTCAAAGGAACCACCATACTCATCTTGTCTAAGATTTGAATTACTGGCCAGAAACTCAGTGATCAGATAGCCGTGAGCCGCGTGTATCTCGACAAAATCGAATCCCGCCCGTTGGCATCTTAAAGCAGCATCGCCATATGCGCCGACTAATTCCCTTATCTCTGCACGCGTCAGCTCTCTGGGAACACCCTTTACAACCGCAAGGGCGGGAATCGGCGAGGGAGCCACTTTTTCACCATGATATGCCTGACGACCACCGTGCAAAAGCTGCATTCCAAACTTTGTGTCATATCTATGTATTCTTTCGGTCATCTTTCTGAGGGCGCCAATGAAACGATCAGACCAGATTGGAGGCATTCGGGGAAGATCGAGTCCGGAGGGATGAACCGCACCGCCTCCGACCACGATCATTCCAGTCCCTCCTCTAGCCCTTGCTGCCAGGTATTCCCAATGTTGTTCGGTCACATATCCATCTTCATCTACTCCGAAATTGAGACTCATCGGGGGCATAACAAGACGGTTCTTGACCTGCATGGAACCCAGTTTTATAGGAGAAAATAGATACTCTAGTGCCAAACTCCTCGCTCCTATAGCATTAAGTCAGCGAGTACCGGTTCTGCCGGCGGTCGTTGACTGCGGACGTCTCGCTTTTCACTCATGCAAGACAAGACCTGCCAGTGGATCCTCGTCCTGACAGGTGCAAGTCATGCAATAGGCTCGGCATGAATCTGGTTCTTCAGCTATATGACACGTGTTTTCAGCTATGCTGCAAGAAATGCACAGCTGGGTTCCAGCCGGCGTCTCTGCCAGATCGATCTGAATCGGAGCAGCCATCTGGTAGAGTTGCCCATCCACGATAAATGACACCCCCTCGCAATCAAAGGCTTCGTCTCCTTCTTGAGACTCACTCAGGGCCATCCCGAGGGCCGGCTGGTCACACTCAGTTGTAGTGAACACGATTCTGATAGGTCTTTGTTCTCCTGTTTCCTTCAAAAAGCCCCTTGCCATCTGTCTGGCCTTTTCCGAGACTTCGAACATTTTCCCCCCTTTCAGAAGATACTGGTAAATACTTGAAGCAATTCTAAAAAGCAAGAGCTATACCACCCAGGACAAGCGCCATCTAAGGCTGAAAAGCCCACGTTCTTGCCCTTATCTTGGGAAATATCCATCAACCCGCACCTTCAAGCAATTTCTGCACGTCCCCGTCTAGCCCCCGTCTCTCTTGGTACGCTTTGTGCTTACGTTTAAAGATAACTGGTCGGTGGGCGACTAGTTGTAGTACTCTACCTCCTCCTTTCTTTGGGGCGGAACATGAGTGACAACGTGTTCCGCCCTTATTTTTTGGCCGCATGCCCCACCGTGGTGATGCTAAAAGAATGTGGCATACCTGACACACAATGTTGATTCGTTGACGCATTTTGGACTGCTCACACCACCATTGGTCTGCTTTTATGTTGACTTCCTCTTGCCAGCGTGTTAGATTGCATCAACCTCGCATTCCAGCGCTCTTCTCGCCTATAATGAAAAGCAGATTGAGTTTGACTGGATGGAGGGCTTCACTGCCCCTGGGGATTGTGGACATGTCCCTCTCTTTGGGGGCTTTCTTTTTCGCGCCTGATATGATATAGACAAAATGGACAGGCTCGTCTGACTGCAACCGGCCTGTCACGCCCCCGGGGTAAAGTGAAGAGGCTTTGCAGTCAAGCCCTTTCCCCCCGGGGGCTATTTTTTCCCGCCTGTTGTGATAAGGTTAAATATGGATAGGCCCCTTAGGGTCCGTCCAAGGCTCTGGGGTTTGAGCTTTGCCCACGCCCTCCTCAGGGGCTTTCTTTTACCCCCTTGTCGGCCTTGTTATTCCCCTTGACAATGCTTATATTATTGCAGGGCCGTTTGGGCATCCTCGCTTCCGAGAACCCTGACCACAGACGAAGCGCTTGCTTGTAGGAGAGCCTAGCCTTCCCTGCTGGCCGCCCTTGGAAGAAAGCCCACGGCCCTACTTTGTACCCTTCCTTGTTATCGCCCATGCTCTCCGCTATTCACCTTGTTGAGATCGTGGATTCTTGACCTCTGAACCGAGGGCGACACTCTGTTTCGTCTCAGCTTTCAAGGCGAGAGTCAGCGCGCTTTGCCTTTCTTCCTTGACCTGATGTCTCGCCTCACCTATGCAAGACGAATATATGATGTTCAGGTATTGAAGACGGAGGTGACAAGAATGCTTGAGACGATATCGAAACACAGAGACTACTTGCGTAGGTTTTGGTGTGCTTTTTGCCAGTTGGGAGGCTGTATTGTCTTTTGCAACGTTCTCCTAGAAACGCAGGACATTTGGAGACGCCTGTTTGCCGGATTCGCTCTCAACCTGGCTTTGGTGGGACTGGCATGGGTGACTATCTACGACTTGGAAAAACGGATAGTCAAACTCATGGATAAGTGAATAAGGCCTGAACAAACGGCCAGGCCCTGAAGAACGCTATGTGATAACCTGGCCCCGTTTGCTGAAGCGCAACGAACTTCTTGCCATATTTCGTGATTTCCGTTGCTTTCGCTACTGGGAGGGAATCATAGAAGGCCGAAAGGCGGTTGCCGGCATCGTTGCAGAAAAGATATAACCCGGTCTCACGGCCTCGTTTGTAAATCACGCCCTCGCAAGATTATTTAAGCAATACTTTAAGAAATGTCTCTATCCTGCCAGCTTTTGTAAATCTTTTTGGTTACACTAAAGGTCATTTTGGCCACCCTCCTTTCTCCTGTGTCCTTTCAAGTTTTGCTTTAGTTTTTCCCGGTCATGCCGATCTAAGAGAAAAAGACCAGCATGAAGTGAGGTTGCTATGGAAGCAAGACCAAATCCTGTTTACAAGTGGGGCGACATAAACTTCCATTGTCCTCACTATGAAGCGTGCATGGATCATGCTGTCAAACGCAACTGGCAATTTTGGGCTTGTTCCAGGTGCCCCCACGAGTCTACAAGAGAATCGCAAGGGGAACCGGCTCAACATAGCATCATGGTCCGCCACAAGGAGGCCCTGCGGCCTTAAATCCTGTCCTTTCTCTTTCCAGTGTAAGACCGCCAGTATCACCCCTTCCAGACGCCATACTATATATTGAATTTTTTTGCAGCCAGACCACAATATGTGCTTGACATCCCCTCGTGACCGTGTTAGTAGGGCTACGTATTCTATTTTGCGCTCTGGCTTTCTTATATCGCTCAGAGCCTGTCATCCCCGGTAACCCTCATTGAGGACAATCCGCATGGAGACAAGCCTCAAAATGTGCCCACGCAGGCCCTAACGGAACGTTGTCTGTTCTGTTGGGGCGTCAAGGAACCACGTTTGTGAAGCCGTGTCACTTGTAAGGTCTGGCAGGAACCGTCGGTCTACCAGGTGATCATGTCGTCTTTGTTTTCCATCTCTGATGACGAACTGCTCACGTTCACCGCCGTGTGTGAACCGTATTT
>DAOUZN010000116.1 GCA_030665585.1 Deltaproteobacteria bacterium
AGCTTCTTCTCTGTGCGTCTTCTATCTGTTTTTCTAGGAACCCTTCTTCTTGGCCATGCTGCGTCAGGAGACGAAGGCCCCGAGGCCGTATCTGTTGCGGCACCCATTGTTTCGAGCCTTCTTTTGGAGGTTCGCGGTGTCGCGGGTCTGGAAACCGAGTGGCTCCCCATGGCGCGAAGCCTGATCTTTCTTCGAGAGGGGGAGCCGTTTTCCGAGACGCGGCTCCAAGAGTCCCTCGAGGCATTGAAGATAAGTAAAAAGTTCAGGGAGATTCATGTGGATTCCAAAAAGGAAAAGGAGGGCATCTCGCTCCGGTTTCAACTAACGCCATTTCGACTGATCAAAGATATCAAGATAGACGGAAAGTATCCTCTTTTTGAGCGGGAAATCCTCAACGCTATGACGATTTATACCGGTGACGTGTTTATTCAAGACGAACTCCCTAAACAGGAGCCTTTGATTGCAGAGGTTTTCCGGCGGGAAGGGTTTATTGCTTCTAAGGTGGAGGTGACGGCCAGAGAAGATCCAGAAGATGGTCATTTCATTATTCAAGTCGACATCGAAAAAGGCGCTTTCTATAAGCTTCGGTGGCTTGAGATTAGCGGGAATCGAGCATTTTCCGACACAAGGCTCAAACTGAAGATGAAAACCTGGCGTGTATCATTGCTCCCCGGCAGTGCAGGGCGTTTTAGGGACGAGAACCTCAAACAAGACATCACGCACCTCACCGAATATTGCTGGGAAAAGGGCTACCCAGAGGCTGCGATCGATTTCAAGGTCGAAAAGGAATCTGGCACCAATGGCGTTTCTGTTTTTGTGAAGATTGATGAAGGACTTCGATATGAAGTCGAATTCGTCGGCAATGATGCATTTTGGGACCGCACCCTGAAGAAAGATCTGGTCTTCTATAAAGAGGGCAACAAGAGAGATCTTGGAGTGAAAAAGAGCGTAAGAAAGGTGAAAGAGCGTTACAGGATGGCGGGGTATCTTGAAACCCGTGTGCGGATCGAAGAAAAAGCAAAGATTCATAAGGACCAGAAAGTCCGCATGCTCCGGTTTGTTATTGAGGAGGGGCCCCGTACGGTTGTCCGTGCCATTCAGATTGCAGGGAATCATGCATTTGACAACGCCAAGTTAAAAAAACAAATGCTCATCCGATTGCCGGGATTCCTGGACAAGGGGGTGTTTGTGCCGGAAAGGCTGAACCAGGACGTGTATGCGATCACATCGCTTTATGGCAAGCAGGGGTATTTGGAGGCGAAGGTGACGGAGGACCTGACATGGAGCAAGGACAAGAGTCATGTCTCGATAAAGCTTGAAATTGAGGAAGGCATCCAAACGATCGTGTCGTCACTGAGCATTACAGGCGTCACCGTTTTATCAGAGGAAGAGGCCTATCGAGCCATCATGCTGCAAGAGGGGGAACCATTTCGAAAATACATGGTTCAAAGTGATGCGAACGCGTTGTCTGCCTTAATTTCTGAAAAGGGGTACCCCCATGTCAAGGTCACAGGGGAAGTCTCGCGCACTGAGGATCAGTCGAAGGTCCAGGTGGTATACAGCGTTGATGAAGGACCATACGTTAAAATGGGGCAGGTCTACTACACGGGAAATTTTCGAACCAAGGAAAAGATCCTTCAAAAGGAACTCAACATGGCGTCAGGAGAACCCTTTTCTCTCGTTCGATTGCTGAAGGGACAACAAAACATCAGAAACCTGGGCCTTTTTGACACGGTTAGGTTTAAGACGATTGGGCTCAAGGAACAAGAAGAGGAAATCAATCTGTTCGTTGAGATGGAGGAGAAAAAACCTTACTTTGTTGAGTCTGGTGTGGGATACGAAACCGATACAGGTCTTTTTGTCTCTACAAAAATTGGCGACCACAATCTGTTTGGGATGAACAAGGACGCCTGGTTGGCAGGGCAATGGAGCGAGATCGGCTATAGGGGCGATTTGGGCTTCTTGGAACCGAGACTGTTCGGCACAAAGACCTCGGCAGCCTTTGGCCTTTTTGCTGAGCGAAGGGAAGAATTCAATCAGGATTTCGGGACAACGATCTACGGTTCGTCGCTCGGATTTAGCCGAAAGGCCTTCCGACATGTCACCACGGGCTTGGCCTTTCGTTTCGAAAGAAGAGATCAGTTTAGAACCGATTCAAGGGATGACGCGTTCGACATCAATGATAATGATCAATTCGAGCCAAGAAGCATACTCGTTACGACCCCTTCGATCCGGTACGACACCAGGGATTCCTTTGTCCGCCCTAAAAAGGGGATTTTTTCCTCATTATCCGTTGATATTTCTAAGGGTCTTTCAAACTCGTTAGACGATTTTTTCAAATACCGTTTTGATCTCAGATACTATGTAACGCCCCTTCGCCGGTTGACCTTCGCGTGGCTTGGCCGGGCAGGACACATCGATCCTTTCAACGAAGAAGAGGCCGTTCCGGATGATCAGCTTTTTTTCCTGGGTGGTATCTCTGATGTGAGGGGCTTTGAGGAGAATTTGCTCCGTTTTGATGCCAACGGTGACCCGGTTGGAGGTCGAACCGCGCTCGTAGGGAGTTTGGAGGCGAGAATCGATCTAGGCCTTAACCTGGAACTCGCTGCGTTTTATGACGTGGGACGTCTGACCGATACCTTCGGTGACGACGTTTCAGACCAACTTCGCGCTTCCGTAGGCCTGGGCCTGAGGTACATCACGCCCATTGGGCCTATAGGCTTTCTCTACGGGAGGAAGCTTGATCCGGAAGAAGGGGAAAGCCCAGGAAGGCTGCATTTTTCGGTGGGTTATACATTCTAGGCGATCAAGACCCCAAGACTGTCATGTCCCCATATCATGAGGTGAAATAAATAGACGAGGAGAAAAGACCATGGGCTATGATACGGCACTAAGGGCCTACACGGCCAAGAGGATTGAGGAGATTGATCGGGCAGACATCCTCGTGGGGATTCCGTGTTACAATAACCAAGGGACCATCGATCATGTCATACAGATGGTCACCCACGGCCTTTTCAACTACTACAAGGATTTGCGCTCCGTTATCATGGTGGCTGATGGAGGCTCTACTGACGACACCCGAGAGGTGTCCAAGGAGTTCCAGATCAAGCCCTGGCAGGAGAAGATCGTCTCCATCTATCGGGGCCCTGCTGGGAAGGGCTCTGCCTTTCGTTCCATCTTTGAGGCGGCAAAACGCCTCAAAGTTAAGGTCTGTATGGTCGTGGATTCTGACCTACGTTCCATCACCAGCGACTGGGTGAAGTACCTGCTGGAACCCATCCTGGAAATGGACTACCAATATGTTTCCCCTCTCTATTCCCGATACAAGTATGATGGGACCATTACCAACAATATCGTCTACAACCTGACACGGGCCCTCTATGGTCTTCGTATGCGCCAGCCCATCGGCGGGGATTTTGCTTTTGTGGGTAAGCTCGCAGAATACTATATTGAACAGGATGTGTGGGAGACGGACGTGGCCCGCTATGGCATTGACATCTGGATGACGACCAACGCCATCACTAACAATTTTAAGATCTGCCAGTCCAATTTAGGGGTGAAGGTTCACGATGCCAAGGATCCTGCCGAATCTCTGGGGCCTATGTTTCGACAGGTCGTGCATACCCTTTTTGTCCTTATGGAGCAAAACGAAGCCGCCTGGAAGGCGGTGAGAGGAAGCCGAACCGTACCCCTCTTCGGATTTCAGGAATTCGAGGAACCAGATCCTATTGAGGTGAATCTCGAACGTCTGGTCAAGGAATACAAGACGGGCTTTCGCCAGTTCAAGGGCTTTTATAAGGACATTTTCTGCCCAGAGTGTTATGCAGAACTCAAGGCGTGTGCCGGTAAAGCGAAGACAAAATTTATTATGCCCGTCAAGACCTGGGTGATGGTGCTCTATGAAACTGCCGCTACATTTCATCGATGGAAAGACAACCGGACCCAGCTCGTCAACCTGATCACTCCCCTCTATCTGGGCCGGGTGGCATCCTTCATCAACCAGACGAAGAAGATGAGTTCTGCTGAGGCGGAACAAGTCGTCGAGGAGCAGGCTCAGGTCTTTGAAGAATGCAAGGATTACCTCGTGCAGATTTGGGATCAGGAGAAGGAGCAGGGATAGCACGGAGGGATAGAGGGTAACCCTTTACTCCCAGATGAACGAGATAACATACAAGCCGATAGGGGTCATTCATTCTCCGTTCAAAGAGCCCAAGGGAACCCCTATACAGCCTGCGGGTGCCAAGGGTATGGATGGCAAGGTGGAGGTGTTTGCCGAATACGTTGAAGGGCTAAGAGATATAGACGGATTTTCTCATATTATCTTGATCTACCACTGTCATCTATCCAAAGGGGCGTCCTTAACAGCCAAGCCGTTTATGGATAGCGAAGCGCGCGGCGTTTTTGCCATGCGAGCGCCAAGCAGGCCGAACGCGATAGGGATCTCTGTGGTGCGTTTAGTAAGCGTTGTAAAGAATACATTGCATATTCAAGATGTAGACATTGTCGACGGGACCCCCCTCTTGGATATCAAGCCCTATGTACCACGATTCGACGTAAGGGAAGTAGAGAGAATAGGATGGTTGGAGGAGAATATACACAAGGTGGTCACATCAAGAGATGATGGGCGATTCATAGAATGACGGGAAAGGGGCTCAGGAGACATAAGTGAAAACTATTGCTGTTCCCGGTTACGGCTCCCTTGAGGTGGAAAACGTGGTGCTGGATCTGAACGGCACCGTGACGGAGTCGGGTGATTTTATTGCCGGCGTTTTGGAAGATCTGCAAGCCTTAAGGGCGGGTGGATTCAAGATCTACATCCTTTCGGGCGACACACGGGGCAACCTGGGACAGGCCTTCGAGCATGCTCCGGGTATTGAGGCCGTTGTCGCCAAGACAGCCCAGGAGAAAAAAACCTTTGTGGAGTCGATCGGACCTGATCACACCGTCTGCGTGGGAAACGGCAACATCGATGTGGAGATGTTCAAAGTGGCCAAGCTTTCCATATGTACTGTTCAGGCAGAAGGTGCCACCACCAGGGCTATGCTTCAGGCCGACATTGTGGTCACGCACATCAAACACGCCATCGGCGTCCTTCTTGATCCCGACAAATTAATCGCCACGCTCAGGGCCTGACAGATTGGCGAGGGATTTTCTTCTTGACATGTGACATCCCATCTTTTACAGTAGCTCAAAACCAGAGTTGAGGCGCGGTATGCATCAGTAGCCGCAGGGTAGGGGGGCAGGCCCCGCATTTTGACCGTGCGGCCAAAGGGGATACCGCCGAAGTCTGCTTTTGGCCTGTTCAAAGGCGGGCTGGGCCTGTGGATAACATCTGCAGGACTGTCACGGTGTTTTCGTGGAGCGCTCTCTTGGTTGGCGACAGTCGGAGCGGGCTCCGGCTGTTTTTTTTTGGGGGGGAACCTTAGACAAGGAGGTGCCGAAATGTTTAGCAGGGGTTACACGGCGCTCATGACACCATTTAAGAACCATGAGGTGGATGATGAGGGCCTGGAAAAATTGGTGGAGTTT
Organism: Deltaproteobacteria bacterium; assembly: GCA_030665585.1. Classification (GTDB taxonomy): domain Bacteria; phylum Desulfobacterota; class Desulfobacteria; order Desulfobacterales. The sequence goes on from DAOUZN010000116.1 coordinate 5,530, forward strand.
CAGATTGCAGGGGGCATTAGTGGCATCCTGGCGGTGGGTACGACAGGAGAGAGCCCGGCATTGAACTGGGAAGAACACAACAGGGTCATCCAGGTGGTGGCGGAAAAGTGCAAGGGCAGGTGCCAGTGCATTGCAGGGACAGGGAGCAACAACACCAGGGAAACCCTGGAAAGCACAGAGCATGCGGTGCATGTAGGGGCCGATGCGGCCCTACTGGTGGATCCTTACTATAATGGCCCCAGCTCCCTTGAGATACGCAGGGAATACGTGGCCCCTGTCGCAAAGAAATTTCCCCAGATTCAAATCATCCCCTATGTGATCCCGGGGCGTACCGGCGCGCAGCTCTTGCCCGAAGACCTTGCCATCCTGGATCAGCAGTTTGCCAATGTGAACACGGTGAAAGAGGCTACCGGAAACGTAGACAATATGAAACGCACGCGGGAGTGCTGCGGGCCGGACTTCACCATCCTGTCCGGCGATGATGACAAGACCTTCACCATGATGACTGATCCCGCCATCAAGGCCAGCGGCGTGATCTCAGTGGCCTCCAACATAGCACCCAAGGCGGTTCAGGACATGACCACGTTCGCGAACCAAGGCAACCTGGCTGAGGCAGAGAAACTCATGAACGCCTTAAAACCCCTCTTCGGCATTGTGACCGTAAAGACCCAGGAGGAAACCCCTTACGGAAC
>DAOUZN010000127.1 GCA_030665585.1 Deltaproteobacteria bacterium
AGGCACTTGAGATGTTTAGCGTTAAAAAATGCTAACTGTTTGAGGGCCTTAGCCCGAGTTTTAGCATTTTAGCTGAGCATCTCAAGGGCCCCCAAAATGTTCACGGAGTGAGTAAAATCCACTTTTTACGAAACCATCAAAGTTGATTTCATACGAAACTGTCTAGGAAGAACTCTGAAAGATTAATACAGAAACATGGGTTTGCCCACAATCGTTTCAGCCTTTGGCCGATATTCATCAACGTCATAGAGTTCGCGAACATCCACCCGCTTTTGGCCGGACGTAACCGTGCTGATGGGGATATCCGTGTACTTTCCGCCAGACAAGGCCACCATACGGCCTGAGACTCCCTTCTTTGTCAGGTTAACCGCCATGTTGGCAAAATTGATCGCCACCATGAGACCCAGGGAATCCGGAGCGCAAATGGAACATGGTAACCAGTACAATGAGCCGGCCTCAGACCGGCTTTGCAGGTCCACCGAAAACATGAAACAGGACCATCAATATCAATGCTTGGATGATCCAGCCAATAATGCAAACCCCCACAGCCCGCAGTGTGCTCGTATAATCCAAGGCTTGCCGGACGGCGATGACCATTGCCACTAACATCCAGACTGAAGCTGCCCAAAAAACGAGCCCTGTCAGCCCGGGGACAATGCCCAACACTCGAATCAAACCCGGGGAGCTCGAAAAGCCGATGGTGCGCAATAGCTCACCCACATCTGCTTTGGTCTGGGGCTCTGGAAGGAGCTTTGTGCCAACAAAGTAAGTAATGTAGGCCCAGAAGTACCACGCGATCAGAGCCACAACGGTTCCTATGAGGATCCCACCAAACCCTGCCCTTCCAGCGCTTCCAAGCCCGGCCGCTACGCTGGAAAGAATAACAACCCACATGGCCTGACTCAGTGCCCCTTTGTCAGCCTCAACCTCTTCATATACATGAACATCCAGCTTGGCGGCGCGAATCATACGGTCCTTGAAACTAGTCATGCGGTCCTCCCAATCCTTGTGAGCGTTTCAACAAGAGACTACTATCCTGAAACTGACCCTGAAAGGCTAACCCGCCTTCTATGATCAATATCCGATATACGACGAATCTTATGTGACATTTTTATTTCCAATCCCACCATTTGTCAAACTGTTAGACAAGAGGCGAACGACCCCAAGAGCAGACTGTGACAGAAGGAAACGACTGAAGTCTCAGGATCGACATGAAGGGGCTTACAAAGACCATCGACACCCCCAGGTGGCTCGAATTTGCCCTATTCTTTCGGTTCGTCCGGTGCATCAGCCACAGCTACGCCACTGTCCGACGTTGTGATGTGCCCATCCTTACTGTCAACCGACGGCTCGCCTGAGATGGCGGTGAGGATCTGACTGCTGACCGGGGGGCAGCCCCGAATGAAGATGCCATTTCCCCGGTGGCGCGCCAAGCAATTACCGATGCAGAGCGTGCCGTCCGGCACTTCAACGTGGCCCTTGCCGATAGCAATGCATATACAGGTATCTCGAGGGAAGTAGTCGAAAAGGCGACTTCCGTAACGCTTGAGGAACAAGAAAAGGGTCGACTGGCAGGCGCTACATGAGTTCTTATCCAGAATATTGATGTTCGGGAACTCGAGCGACAGATCTTCCGGCGGGGGAGAAAACGCGGCCCCCCATTCCTGCCACCCCTCGGGGGTCACCGCAATACGCCCAAGATCGATCATGCCATAGCCGCGCTGTGCGCCAATGCGTAGATGTGGAATGGCTTCCGCGTTCGTACCCATCAACTTGCACGCTATCGCGTCTGCCGCAAAGGCATCAGCACTCACCACGATGACGCCCAGAGGTTTGGCTAGCCCAGCGCTAGGACCCAGCCCTTCCATCCCCACCGTCCCGTCGATGATGGAAAGATGCGGGCGGAGCACGACGGACATATCGGCAATAGCGATGTCGATTGGTTTTTCGTCGAGGCCTTCGACTGGCGGCAACATATGAAAACCTATCTTGCTGCGCCGCCAGAGGCAGCCTTTCATATTCTTGACAGCCAGTGTGACGCCGGTGTGCATGTGCATCTTCATGACCGGCAGGGAGACGACAAGATCGTATTCAAGCACTTCCGGGCAGACCTTGAGAGAATCGATGGCAAGACCATGGGGGAGCGGCACCTCGACAAAGCGGCGGGCATTCATGTCTATCAGAGGACAATCGCGCTCACGTGCAATCAATGCGATGCCAATAGCGTCAAAGGCCTCCTGCGTCTTGACGCCCACGATAGGACTTTCGCCAACAGCCACATCCGCCCCAGCTTTTCGAAACGTGTCAATAGCCGCAGCCACGACCTGCGGGTGCGTGGTGATCCCCGCCCCAGGAGGAGCAAGCCGACCGGCATTAGGTTTGAGCAGCACGCGTTTGCCGCGGACAGGTGAAAGATCCATCTGCGCCAGTGCCGCGCAGGTGTTGCCATAGGCGCCCTCTCCCGCGGTGACATGAACGGACGGGCGGGTTCGTGAGAGCAGAAACGGGCTGTCAGTTAGTCTCATGGATGCCATTGATTGTGCCTGTTTGAGTGAATCGGGACGTCATCGGATGCTTCTGACACCCCCATTGAGCAAAACCGCTCACTTGAGGCGTGTCCGTTTTTCGTGGGCCGCAGATAAGGACAAACGCTTGTTTCGTCATTCTGTAGGCATTAAAACATGAGCATGAGATTTAATGGCGTCAAGAACCCAACGATCAGGCAATGACACCAGCTCGTAGACAGGGACTCAATGAAGATAGAACCAAAAGGCGTGCCCTTATCTCCTCCGGTCAGGTTGATCCCGCTATGTCACACTACTTGAGTAGCTCGAATAACCCAAAGGCTGATGCTCTCTTGTCAAATGTGATCACGGATTCACACCCCGAGAATTTTGCAGAATGCGCGATTAGTAGATCCGAAAGGGCCACTTTGTTTTCTCGTGCCGAAGAGACAAAGCTCCGAATCGCTGATTGTACCTCAAACTCCAGAATGGGCATCAGCAGAAGCTGGTCGATGGACTCCAGTATCTCTTGTCTCGTAACCTCATAAACTGATTCGAGCACCCACACCGTCTCAAGGACAACGAGCACTGGAACAAACAAAACTTCCTTGTTGGCCTCGGCTTGTTTGAATTTCCTATAAACAGTCTCAGCTTGCTTCTCGTCATCCCTCACAAGGAATCGAACCAACACATTAGTGTCCAAAGCCTTCATTTGAAAGTCGCCCGCATTTTCTGTTTGATAACGGTATCCATCTCCTCCATGGAAACAGACTTTCTTCCAGGCTTGTGTAACCTTCCGAAGACATCATCGACCTTCTTAGTAACCGGTCTGAAAAGAGCTTCTCCGCCTTCACTGATGACGAATTCAACCTTGTCTCCTGTCTGTAATCCCAGAGAGTCCCGAACTGCTTTCGGAATGGTTACCTGCCCCTTGTTTGTCAGAGTAGCCAAGGCCATGGGAAGTGTCCTCCTTACTATTATTTCATTTCTTACTTTATAGTAAGGCAAGACAAATGAATGGTCAACCCCTATTCTGACATGTATGATTTTTGATTGTTGCATATTCAATAAACGCCCTCAAGTCCCGACGTGGCGGGACATTTTTTGACGCTGAACATCTCAAGTGCTTTTCTCCCAAAATGGTCAATGTCATTCGCAAAACACTTTTTACGGGTCTGTCAAATAGATGAGATGGCTACAATGGACGATATTGGCCGCTTTTCACCAGGACTGCCGAGCCGGCGAGAAGCGGTCTAGTGTATCTTCACAATGTCACCAGTTGCATAATGAAGAACCCGGTGGCAGGTGTCTCGCCGGGAGTCACACCCATCAAACAGAGGATCTGATTGCAAATTTGTAAACGATATCATAGTAGTTGTGAAGCTCCCCGACCAAAGGTCGGGGCTTCCCGGAAAGGTAGTAGGCCATTTTCATATAGCTTCCCTTGACCCCGACCAAAGGTCGGGGCTTGCGGGAAGCAGGCCGGTCAAACGCTTGCTCCGAGTTTTGACGGAATATAGAGGCAAGCCATGCAACGTTCAGCATGCGGCCATGATCGGCCAGACGAAAAAAGGAAATGGGGAGTGCTCATGAGAAACTCTATGTCATGTATGATAGGGCTCATGGCCTTAAGTGTAATGGGAACAGGTCCCGCTGACCAGGAAGGGAATGCTCCTGGCGTTGCCCGTGAAAAGCGCGAAAAGGCGACCTTTGCCGGGGGCTGTTTCTGGTGCATGGAGCCGCCTTTTGACAAACTGGATGGCGTGATATCCACGATCGTCGGGTACACAGGCGGCCAGGAGAAGAATCCGACATACGAGGAGGTCTCTTCCGGAAAAACAGGACACGCTGAAGCCATCCAAATCGTGTACGACCCCTCCTCGGTGACCTATGCAGAGCTGCTGGATGTCTTCTGGAGAAACATCGACCCCACGCAGATGAATGGCCAGTTTGCGGACATAGGGCGTCAATACGGAACGTCAATTTTCTATCATAGCCAGGAACAGAAGCAGTTGGCTTTAGCTTCAAAGGATGAGCTGGAGAAATCAGGGCGATATGACAGAAAGATTGTTACGGAGATCGTACCCGCCGGCGCGTTTTATAGCGCTGAAGAGTACCATCAGGACTATTACAAGAAAAATCCTATCCGATACAAATTTTACAGGTATGGCTCCGGCAGAGATAAGTTCCTGAAGAAGGTATGGCAGAAGGATGGCTAGCCATGCATTCTGCTGAAGGTGTCTTCCCAAACCGATTGCTCCAAGAAGGGACAGGCAGGGTCATCTTTTGGCACATGGGAGGATATACTCATGGGCAGAAAACCAACCTATGAAGCATTAGAACAAAGGGTCAAGGAGGTGGAAAAAAAAGCGCTCGAGAAAAAGAAGGCCGTGGAAACGCTAGGACGCTATGTTGCCCAACTTGAGCGACACCACCAGGAATTAACGGAGTTTGTCGATAAGATGTTACATGATTTGCAGGAGCCGCTGGATATGGTAACAAGAGGACGGGTTAATCATTTCAAGACCTTATGATGCCAAAATAGCCTTTTGTGACTTTTTGTGACGACCGGTCAAACCTGACAGCCTGTTGACAGCCTCGCGTTTCTTCTCCTCACTCAAATGAGCGTAGCGCATAGTCATGGTTATGTTGGAATGACCCAGGATCTCCTGTACCTCCCTGAGCGTAGCGCCCTTTATCACCATCTGACTGGCGGCTGTGTGTCTGAGATCGTGAAATTTGAAATCGTCAATTCGTGCGCGTCTCAGGGCGCCTTTGAAGCCGGTTTTAACGTCCTTGATGCATTTACTTTGGTACGTAAAGACAAACTCGCTTCTCAGCCCTTCCTCTGCCCGGATCTCGCGGAATAGCTCGGCCAGGTCGACATTGACCGGGAGTTGTCTTGATTCCTTTGTCTTTGTGTCTTTCCCGTCCAAATAGATCAGGCCGTCCTTGATCTGGGACCATTTGAGGCCCAAGATCTCACCCTTTCGCATGCCCGTAT
>DAOUZN010000121.1 GCA_030665585.1 Deltaproteobacteria bacterium
AAGAGAGCTGGAAGAGGCGTTTACGTGGGGGCGTAAAGGTCCCCTCGCAAAGTCTTAGTGATACCTGTATTTCCGGATCACCGCGCACACCACGCCCATGATCGTCACCTCATGGTTGTGTAAGATGATGGGTTTCATCTTCGGATTGGCCGGTTGCAGGCGGATGCGGTCCGGTTCGATATAGAGTTTTTTCAGGGTGACTTCCTTATTGCTGATCGTGGCCACCACGGTCTCGCCGTTTTCAGCCGTCTCCCTGGCCTCGATAGAACTGCAAAGGGTCGCATTTCAATTATTAACTGTAGAGAAAGAATAATTGATATTTAAGATGCGACCCCCGCGTCCCCGCCGCGCCCCCCCATATCCGCTTCTCTTCTTGCCCTTTAATGGGTGACCCCACACCCTAAGATCTGACCCCCACTGCACAGAGCCCCTCATGTTTTTAAGCTAACAGGTCAAACTTTTTGTAATGGATGGGAAAAAAGCTTAAAATGGATAGATGGAAGATAGGCAGTTCCGCCAGCTCATTGATCGGTTTGGGTTCTCCTGGGCCGGTTTCCGCCGGGTCAGGAAAGGGGTCAAGAAACGCCTTGCACGCCACATGCAAGAGACGGGCTGCCAGAATATCGGGGATTACATCGAGGCCATAGAGAGGGATCGGGAAGTGCGGCTTCAATTTGAACGCGTCATGACCGTTTCCATCAGTCGCTTCTTTCGTGACCGGAGACTCTGGGAGATCATGCAAGGGCAAATTCTGCCCATTATGGCCAAGAAAGCGTGTCAGGTCGTGAGGGTATGGTCTGCGGGCTGCGCCTCAGGGGAGGAGGTTTACAGTTTCAGGATATTATGGGAGGGCTTACGAAAATCTTATACCTCTATCCCTGATCTCAGCATCCTGGCCACGGACCTGAGTCCGCGATATCTGGACAGGGCAAGAGCCGCCTTTTATCCTCGAAGCAGCATGAGAGAAGTCCCGGAGGCGATCCGATCCACCTATTTTGAAACATTTGCCGGGGGAATGTATGCCTTAAGATCCGGGATGAGGGAGGGGGTTGTATGGCAGGTCCATCACCTTTTATCAGATCCCCCCGGGATCGCATTTGATCTCATCTTTTTGAGAAATAACTTGCTTAGCTATTATACGGATGAGGTCAAGCTCCCTGCCATGACAAAGGTGGTCGATAGTCTGGCCCCAGGGGGGTTTTTGGTTATTGGAAGCCATGAGAGGATACCTATCGAACCCGCAGATCTGAAGCACTGGGGAAACAGCACGTATATCTTTCGGAAGCAGCATTAAAATCCAGCCCGGGGAACATGGAAAAACGGCATGAGAACAGGCACAACAAGAATATCCTCTTGACGGGTCCGCCGAGGATAGGCAAATCCACGCTTATTGAGAGGATTGTCTCCAGGATTCAGAGACCCGTGACGGGATTCTTTACAAAGGAGATCAGGGACGGAGGGAAGCGGGTGGGCTTTTCCATCGTTGCCCTTGACGGAAAGATTGGCGTGCTGGCCCATCAGGACATCAGGGGACGTTTCCGAGTGGGGAAATACGGCGTGAATATGGAAGACATCGATCGGGTTGCGGTGCCTTCGATGAGCCCTGCGGGGTCGGACGTGATTATCGTGATCGACGAGATCGGGAAGATGGAATGTTTTTCTTCTCTCTTTCGAGAGTCGCTGATAACAGTACTGGATTCGCAAAATCCGGTCATTGGTTCCATTGCGTTTAAGGGGAGTCCGTTTATTGAAAAGCTTAAGACCAGGAACGATATCTCTTTGATTGAGGTTACGGAGAAGAATAGAGATGAGCTGGTCCACCTCCCTCTATTTTAACAAAAATGCTGCAGAATGCCCCTGTCCTTGGAAAGAGCTTGGGGAGCTGCTAGACGTCTCTTCCAGGGTCAGGAATGGTCGAGTTTGTTTTGGGAGTCTGCGTCCGGCACAGCCCCCTGTTGTCTGATCTCTTCTTTTGAAGGTGTCGAACCAGTGGCAGTTATGGGAGGCAATATATCGCTGAAGACAACACCGTAGATTTCCCAGACTGCCGTGAACAACGCTGCAATGATTGGCCCGATAATAAACCCCACAACACCAAACATCAAGATTCCCCCTAGGGTCCCAAATAGGATCAGCAGTTCATGCATCTGTGTGTCTCTGCCCACCAACAACGGGCGCAGGAAGTTGTCGACACTTCCAACGACGATGGCACAAAACGTTGCTAATCCTGCGGCCTTCATCAAGTGACCGCCTGCAGCCAAAACGACCGCTGCAGGAACCCAAACCAGTGCTGTACCGATGCCGGGAATAACAGACAACACAGCCATGATTGCACCCCAGAACACGGCACCCTTAATCCCCACAACCGCAAAGGCCAATCCTGCCAATCCGCCCTGCAGGATGGCGACCACGATGGTGCCTTTCAACGTGGCCCGAGTAACACTGGTGAACTTATCAAGCAAACGCCTTTCGTTAGCTTCTTCGAGGGGGAGATAAAAAAGGATTTTGTCGAGCAACTTGTGACCATCCATGAGGAAAAAAAACATACTGTAAAGAAGGATAAAGGTCATGAAAAGGAAGTTAATCGTCATGACAGTGGCCGAAGAGAGCCTGTCGATCAGGAAAGAGCTCAGCGTTCCGACGATTTCGCCGGCCTTTTCCAGAATAGCCTTTTCGTGTGGCTGGATACGATCATAAAACGGCACAGAGGCCAATAGCTCAGAAAAAGCTGCCGGTCTTGATACCTGTTCCTTAATCCACGGTGTAACCGACTGACCCACTTCAATAGCTTGTGCCGTTATCATCCCCAGGAGTCCTCCCAAGGGCAGTAGAATCCCTGTCACTATCAACAAAAGCGTTACAATGGAGGCGAGAGCCCGCCGTCCGCCAAACCAGCGTTCAAACCGGCGGTATATAGGATGGGCGAGAGAAGAAAAGATGCCGGCAAGCAGTATCGCCATCAAAAATTGGCGAATCATAGACAAAAAAACCGCTGTCACCAGAAAAGCACAGAGAACGACAACAGACCTGTTCAAATTACCTTGCTGCATAAAGGTCACCTTTTTTGTGTGGATAGACTGCCTTGGTGCTCCGGCGTCCGTGGTAGCGCTCAGTCTTGCCTATCATTGGTAATGATTGGTGATGAACATACTGTCTTCTACATCATGGCTGGCGGTAAGGTCAAACTGATCAAAGATAACCCAGCAATATTGCAGGTCCCAAAGGGATAGCCGTCGCCGTCGATTTGCTTCCGGTTGAGTCATTCAGAGCCCAATGCCATGCTATCTCACCCCAACATCTTATGATTCAAGGCCTGACCCCGTAGTCTTCCCCGTCGTCCCCAAATCTCCCCCTAATCAGCTCCCCCCCAGTTTTGCCAAATGCGTAGGTCCCCCTATTTTTCTCCTAGCTCAGCTCGCCCTTCTCAGCCGCCGGCTTTCTTTACTGTTGCGGTACTCTATGATCAGTCTCTTTCCCTTCCTTGTGGATCCCCTTTTTTTGTCTTTGGGATACCCGGCAGTCACGGCATTGCGCCTATTGCCGAAGGTTCGCTTCAACCCGTTCCGCCCGTACCCTTGAACCGGTGGGTGCCATCCGCCTTTCTTTTTCGCCGTCATATGCTGTAGTGAACGCCTGGGTTCAAGCCCGGGGACTACGTGCTCCGGCAAAGTTTGCCCTATGTAGCGTTCAATGCGGCAAAGCTCATTTGTTTCCTTGAAAGACGCAAAAGAGATGGCGATACCTGAGGCGCCGGCCCTGCCGGTGCGGCCTATGCGGTGGACGTAATCTTCACCACATTTGGGCAGATCAAAATTAATGATGTGGCTGATGCCGGCCACGTCAATACCCCGGGCGGCAACATCCGTTGCAACCAGCAACCTGATCTTTCCCCGTCGCATGTTGCTCATGGTGCGATTTCGAGCACTTTGCTTCATGTCGCCGTGCAGTGCTGAGGCAGCATGGCCCTGGGCGTAAAGTTCCCGGGCCAGTCTATCAGCGTCCCTCTTGGTGGCTGAGAAGATGATGGCCCTGGTCATTGCGGGGTCAGAGATGAGGTGTTTGAGCATACGGCGCTTATGCTCAAGGTTATCAGCCACGTGCAGCCGCTGTTCGATACATTCATGGGTGGTTTGCCGGGCTGCGATTTCAACACGCTCAGGATGTTTCAGGATTCGCCGCGCCAGTTTGACAATGGTGTTGTTCAGTGTCGCCGCAAACAAAAGCGTCTGGCGTCCAGAAGGCGTACTATCAACGATTCTTTCCACATCCTCGATAAATCCCATATCGAGCATGCGGTCGGCCTCGTCCAGCACCAACAGTTCCAGACATGAGAGATTGATCCGTCCCCGTTCAAGGTGGTCAAGTAAACGCCCAGGTGTAGCAATGACAAGGTCGGGTGACTTCCTCAATGCCCTGAGCTGCTCGGGGTAAGGCATGCCACCGACAATACAAGTGCTCTTGACACGCAGGTATTTGCCGTATACGCGAACTGACTCCGTGATCTGCTCGGCTAACTCGCGGGTTGGCGTCAACACGAGCGCTCGCGGCCCGCGTTTTCGGCCCGGACAAGGAGCGCTCAGGCGCTGCAGACCAGGCAGCACAAAGGCTGCGGTCTTGCCGGTGCCGGTCTGGGCAGAGGCTATCAGATCCCGCCCGGCCAGGGCCTTCGGGATAGACTGGGCCTGAATGGGCGTCGGAGCGGTATAACCGCATTCGTTAAGGGCTTTAAGGATAGGAAAAGCCAACTCCAAATTTTTAAAAGACATAAAATTCTCGCCTCCCTTGCCTGACAAAAAAACGTCACGTTTTGCAGGGGTCTCATCCACGCGGTAAGGCCGTTTCGAGACAGAAACGTGGTTAGGGGTTAGGGTGCAAGCCGCAGGGCAAACATATGTCCTGATTTTGATCTACGGCAGCAGCACTGATAAGACTGGCAAAAACACATATCGTCGTCGCCAACCTGTGGTGCCACTGCAATTTCAGGGGATTGCGGATAGCAAATGAGGGTCAGTGATCGATGAAAACTCAATGGCAGGATGTGTCAGAAAGTCTATCCAGGAAAGTCCAGCCATGGCGTTAAGCAGTCAATTGCCATTATAAGACCTTTATAGAAGATGGCAACATGTTTTTTTGTAGTGCTGAACCTTCGATGTGTTCCAGCTCTATCAAGAGAATCGGGCGATTCTTGTCTGAAAAACACGTTGGGGGGGCACAATTTGGCTCTCTATTGCGATGCACCGAACTTATCTGAAATCAGGCAGGCCACTTTGTAAATACCAGGCTTTTTCTGTGTCGTCATATTCCCACAGTTGTCTGTCAATAAGCGTCTTCTCTATCATTTGATCTGCAATGAAATACCTAATCTTCACGGCTTGATGCACCCGCAACTTGTCTTCTGAAGGATTGCTGTTGAGTAATTCATAAGAGGTCACTCTTATCTTGTCGAGCTTGTCAACATTCCATGCCTCGTGGTCTGTTTCCTGGTTTTTTCTGAAACCGTTTGCCACGTCGTAATCGCTCCACTGTATGGCCTGTTCATATGCAGATGAGATCTGTTCAAACTGCGCCAGTCGATACGTTCCGAGATACGTTCCCACACTGGTGCATCCGACAATGAACAAGACACACAAACTTAAAACATACTTAACCATGTTCGCCTCGTGAGAAATGGGGTCTTTGCACTCAGTTCATGGCATCCCCTGCGGTTGGGGTTGACGGTTAACAGCTAGAGTTTAAGTTCTATTATCACAAGAGGGTCTTTTGGACAAGGAACAAGGTCAAGGGGCATAAGAATCGACCCTAAAAC